>JANYBL010000117.1 GCA_025360815.1 Burkholderiales bacterium | reverse complement strand
GCTTCAACTTTTTCAGCTCGGCCTCGGCCTTAGTACGCGCTTCCTTAGGCATGTGTGCGGCTTTGATTTTTTTCTCAAGCTCGTCAATGTCAGCGCCCTCCTCGGTCTCGCCGAGTTCTTTTTGGATCGCTTTGACTTGCTCGTTCAAATAATACTCACGCTGAGACTTTTCCATTTGGCGCTTAACGCGGCCACGGATGCGTTTCTCTACTTGCAAAATATCAATTTCAGTTTCCAACAAGCCAAGCAATTGTTCCAAGCGAGACGGCACATCGAAATTTTCTAAAATTTGCTGTTTCTGCTCCAGCTTCAGCGGTAAATGTGCAGCAATGGTATCGGACAACCGGCTAGCATTGTCGATGCCGGAAAGCGACGTTAAAACCTCGGGCGGAATTTTTTTATTCAGTTTTACGTATTGGTCAAACTGCGCGAATAAGCTACGACGCATCGCTTCAATTTCGTTGTTGTCGGTCTCGGCTTGCGGAACGGGCGTGACTTCAGCTTCGTAATTTTCTTTGACGTCCAACACATGATTAATCCGGGCACGGTGGATGCCTTCGACCAATACTTTGACGGTACCGTCGGGCAATTTGAGCATTTGTAGAATGCTGGCAATTGAGCCAACATCATACAAATCAGCCGGGGTTGGATCATCGTTGGCAGCTGATTTTTGTGCAATCAACACTACATTCTTGCCCTCTTCCATCGCGGCCTCAAGTGCCTTGATCGATTTAGGACGGCCGACAAACAGCGGAATGACCATGTGCGGGAATACCACCACATCGCGTAGCGGCAGAAGAGGCAGGATGCTCGTAGAAAGGTCGTCGGTTGGGATGGTCATGGTCGCGCCTTTAGCGTTAACAGGTTACGGTTTGAAAATAAAATTTCGAGCAATTCCGGAAAAATCAGCCGATGGCGAGATTAAAAGCTTCTCTTAATGAAATGGAGGCAAATATTGAAAACGCAAGAACGTGGCGTAAATCGTTAACAGTTAAAGGGGTCTTGAAAGTATCGGTCAGCACAAATTTATCGTCGGCTGCAGCGGCACGATTGGCCGCCCAACTAGCTTAAAGGCCGCATCCAGCCTAGCTTTGCGCACCAGCCACCTTGGGTTGATCCGCGTACATGAGGAGCGGCTTTTGGCCAGCATTGATCGTGCTTTCATCAACCAGCGCTTTTTCGACATTCGACAATGAAGGCAACTCAAACATCACTTCGAGCAGAGCGTGTTCGATAATCGAGCGCAAACCGCGTGCGCCAGTCTTGCGGTCAAGGGCACGTTTGGCGATGGCAGCCAATGCGCCGTCGCGAAACTCCAACTCAACCCCTTCCATTGCAAACAGTTTTTGATACTGCTTGGTCAGGGCATTTTTCGGTTCAGTCAAAATGCGAACCAACGCTTTCACGTCTAACTCTTCAAGTGTTGCCAAGACCGGCAGGCGACCGACAAATTCAGGTATCAACCCGTATTTGATCAAATCTTCGGGTTCGACATCACGCAGCAACGCATTGGTTGCGTTACGGTCTTGCTCGCTGCGGACATCAGCACCAAAACCAATGCCGGTTTTTGCAGTACGATTTTGGATCACCTTTTCCAAGCCACCGAATGCGCCGCCACAGATGAACAACATATTCGACGTATCAATTTGTACGAACTCTTGGTTAGGGTGCTTGCGCCCGCCCTGCGGCGGAACCGAGGCAATGGTGCCTTCAATAAGCTTAAGTAATGCCTGTTGAACGCCTTCTCCGCTCACGTCACGTGTAATCGACGGATTGTCTGACTTGCGGGAAATCTTATCGATTTCATCGATATAAACAATGCCGCGTTGCGCTTTTTCGACGTCGTAATCGCACTTTTGCAGCAGCTTTTGAATGATGTTTTCAACGTCTTCGCCAACATAGCCAGCTTCGGTCAATGTTGTGGCGTCAGCAATCACGAACGGCACATTCAGCAAACGTGCCAGTGTTTGCGCTAGCAAGGTTTTGCCTGAACCGGTGGGACCGATCAATAGAATATTAGACTTCGCAAGTTCAACTTCACCATCTTTAGCGCCTGCTTTGAGGCGTTTGTAATGATTGTAGACGGCGACAGCCAAAATTTTCTTGGCTTGCACTTGGTCTATGACGTATTGATCTTCCAACACCGCAAGAAATTTGCGACATTCTCGATCA
>JANYBL010000043.1 GCA_025360815.1 Burkholderiales bacterium | reverse complement strand
TGTGACGTTTGCCAGCGACGTTCGGGTTTGGGTCAAGCTCGTCGATACGTTACCCAGGCTGGTGTTGGTATTGATGAGTGAGCTCGAAACATTTCCCACGCTCGTTGAAACGTTGCCCAAGCTCGTGGTGACGTTGGCGAGCGAGGTTCTGGTTTGAGTCAGGCTAGTGGATACCGTTCCCAAGCTCGTCGATACGTTACCCAGGCTGGTGTTGGTATTGATGAGTGAGGTCGAAACATTTCCCACGCTCGTTGAAACGTTGCCCAAGCTCGTGGTGACGTTGGCGAGCGAGGTTCTGGTTTGAGTCAGGCTAGTAGATACCGTTCCCAAGCTGGTAGATACGGTGCCGAGCGACGTCGTAAGCCTTGAGGTCGCACCAACCGCGCCGCCCGCTCCTGCGCCGTTGTAGCAAGCGTAGAGATTGACCAAGGTCTGGCTGAGGTTGAGATTGGTCGATCCCGCCACGCTGGTACATGCCGTGATGGTCTGGGCCTGTGCTGGCTGCGCGGGCACGATGACGATACCGGCTGCGACCAGTAAGCCAACGAGCAATTGGCTTGCCCGCCGCTTTTTGGCGGTGGTAAAGCGACGAGCCAACGCCTTTTCAGTCATCCATGCCGAAAAAATTCGTCTGCTAATGCCCGCTGTCGTTCGATTTAGTCCCATGCGATATTTGCCAACCTAAAAGGTGTTGCGGATAACTTTTTATCAAGCTACGTTCACGCGAGCTCTAGTCCAATTCAAGGTACAGGAGTAGATCAAAATAGTGTGTCAAATTTTGTTAACAATCTTTCATAATACGTTGATTTTGCTCGATTTTGTGATTTTTGTCACTGTTTAATTGATGGCCGTTTGATGAGCTAATAAATTAACGATATCGTTGATGGGCGAGGTAAATAAGCCGAAAAGTGCCCGAAATGCCCGCCCTGCCTGTAGTTTCGCTTTTTGACTGGTCGGGGCGGGATGAAATAGGTTTATGCGAGCCGCATCGGATGCTCGTCGGCGCGCGTTACTTCCTGAAACCCCATCATATTTATCGGATTGCTACGCGGGACGCCGATCATGTTGATCGACACGGTATGCGGGTAAATGTTTTCCGCGTCGCCTGCAAAATTATTCGGATTAAAAAGCGGTGGACAGTGCCAATAAAGGCGGTAATCGAGCGATTGAATGAGCGCGATCAGGGCAGCAGATTTATCCAGGCGGTCATTTTCGACATACAAAAACGGTTTGTGTTTGGCGATCAACTGCTGTGCACCCGAGATGACTTTATGCTCCATGCCCTCAACATCGATTTTGATAAGTTTCAGGCGCAGCGGGTCGAGTAAGTCATCGAGCTTGGCGACCGGGATCTTGTTGCCCGCCGCGAATTTATCCATCTCGACGGCGCCAAAGTTTCCCTCGACATCGTAGCGAATATCGGGGAACAAAATATGCCCGGTTTCATTCGCCACAGCGGTTTGAAAACATTCTACGTTTTCGATATTGTTTAGCGCCATATTCGCGCACAACGTCTGGAATACAATGCGCTGCGGCTCAAAAGCATAAACGCGGCCTGCCGCGCCAACAAATTGCGAGATCACCATGGTGTGCGTGCCAATATTGGCGCCAACTTCCACGACAATATCGCCCGCCACGCAAAGCTGGCGAAAAACTTCCACCTCAGATTCTGAAAACTCGCCGTATTTCTCGATCGCGCGGCCGATGTAGTGATCGTTTTTGTTGAAAATCACGTAGCCATAACGCGCCTTGATGACCGCGTTATAACCGTTGGTGTTGATGAGTTTTTCGATTGACATGTCGTTTTCGTTTGAGCTGTAGCCCATGCTTGGAAGTTGAGCCTAAAATATAGCGGTGTCAAGCAGGCGGGGCGTTGACTGGGCCCGATCTTTATTTAAGCTCTATTTCGACTAACTCGATGGTTTCAGCCCCGCTATTCTTGAGTGCGCGTGTCGCTCCGACCGGCTGGACCGCAAAATCCCCTGGCCTCAACGCCAGTTGTTGGTCTTGCAAACCCGAGGTGATCGTCGTCAGTAAGCCACCGCGCACGACAACGCGGATGCCCCTATTTGCTTGTGAGATCGAAGGTGTGGATTGGCCCGGCGCCAATATCAGACGCCAAGCCCGGATCCGTGAATTGTCGACAATCTGCACGTATTGGGGCGCGCCGTCGCGCGACGAGACCGCATTTCCCAAAGGTTTCGAGCGGCGCAATTCAACGGCGATGATTTGGAACACGCTTTTGTCGCCATTGACCACCCTGTGTGTCACGGGTTCGGCACCGACGGTACCGTAGGTGGCCGCACCCGCTGGAGACATCGGCACCGCAGTTAACGGTTCGTCTAAACGCTGGCTGCTTGATTGCGAAGGTTGGATGATGACCGTGAACAGATCACGGTAATGCGTGTGGAACCCTGAATCGCCTTTCGGCGGGTAAAGATTGTTCAGGACCGCAATGTCCTCATCAGCAAAGACCAGTTGATGAAAGGTCGCATTTTCGACTGAGACGAAGGTCTTACTTGGTAATGGCTCGGCAAACACAAAAGCAGATGCGGCCAAGAACAAGCAGAAGCCGAATGGTCCTACGCACTTGATAAAGCGTGTCACGTTCATATTTATCTCTTATATTAGCTTTTTGCGGCCCAACGCCGGAACGCAGCTGCCGCCGGCGTGCGACTACAGTGACTTGGTACGACGCTCCAGCCTGCGCCAAATGGCATAGAAGACAAGTGCGCCGATCACGCCATTGAGGGGAAAAAATAAGACGCCCTCGCCATAGGTGAGCCAAGCGAACGTGGCCGGTATGCCGTTAACGTATGTCTCGACGTAGGTGCCGTGCCAGTTTTGACCAGCAGAAAACCCTTCAAGATGGCCCAGCCAAGGGAATGCGGCTGACAAAGCGCCATGCCCAAGCGCCAAGCCCAAGCCCCGCAACCGCGAGTGAAACCGAACTCGCTCGGTAAAGTTTGCGGCGCACGAGGAATGCAGGAATGCCAAGAATCAGCACGATCACGGCCGCACTTACCGCTAAGGCGAGCAGCATGTATCCGATTCCGTAAAGCGGTTGCGATGAAGCGAGGTAGTCGGGAACATCGCGCGCCAAGAACACGAGGGGCTGAATAGCCATGGCCCCGAGAGCTGCGATCCAGATATTCATCGTTTCCTAATTGGATTTAGGGAGACTAAAAGTCGCCCCAACATTCTAGGAGAAACGCGAATAAGCCGCTTGCAATCAATAGCTTCGTTCATTATTTTGTATTTAGTTATAGCAATAACGGAATCATGTTTTCCACGACATATAAAGACATTTCTTTTCGATTGATGTCAAACAAGAAACCTGAGTCTAGCAATGCCTTTGGGGCTTTGCAATAAAGAAGGATGCTGGATCAGGTTCGTGAGCGGATAAGTGTTCGCTTTTTTTATGGATTCAATAGGACCGAAATCAGGGCGCCGGCGTTTCGATACCGCTATAAGCCTTGTTTAAGTATTTGATTGAACTGTAGTCAGGCGTAGTCAATTAATGTCGTTTCGTCTGCGTTAAAAAGTCGCATGCCATTCCGCTTTTCTTGGCAATTGATCGTCGTCGCTCTTGAAATTGTCATCTTTAAGCCTCATAATTAGCACTCTCCGCTGTAGAGTGCTAACAATTCATAAGTTTGCATTGATTTTGCGCTTTTTAAGTACTCAGCGTTTGTCTCTTGCCGCGTAGCAACATGCCGCGTAGCGTTTTTTGTAACCTGTAACAACTTTTGGAGTGAGCTATGAAATTGCGTCCTTTGCACGATCGCGTGATCGTTAAGCGTTTAGAAGAAGAGCGGAAAACCGCATCCGGTATTGTGATTCCTGATACGGTGGCCGAGAAACCAGACCAAGGCGAAATTTTGGCCGTTGGTAATGGCAAAGTGGGCGACGACGGTAAAGTGCGTCCCCTCGACGTTAAAGTCGGCGACCGCGTGTTGTTCGGTAAATATTCCGGGCAAGCCGTTAAGGTTGATGGCGATGAACTCCTCGTGATGCGCGAAGAAGACATCATGGCAGTTGTTGCTAAGTAAGTTTTTTTACTTACTTTTGCTTCACGTCCACAACGAATTCGTTTTTAACGTACTTATTTAGAGGTAAAAACTATGTCAGCAAAAGAAGTCAGATTCGGTGAATCGGCCCGAGCAAAGATGGTCAATGGCGTTAACGTCTTGGCAAACGCAGTAAAAGTTACATTAGGCCCGAAAGGCCGTAACGTGGTATTGGAGCGCTCATTTGGTGCGCCAACCATTACTAAAGACGGTGTTTCAGTCGCCAAAGAAATTGAATTGAAAGATAAGTTCGAAAACATGGGCGCGCAGATGGTTAAGGAAGTTGCTTCCAAAACATCTGACGTCGCAGGCGACGGCACAACAACTGCAACGGTACTCGCACAAGCCATCGTCGTTGAGGGCATGAAGTATGTCGCCGCCGGCATGAATCCAATGGATTTGAAGCGTGGCATTGATAAAGCGGTTCTGGCCATCATAGAAGAACTGAAAAAAATCTCCAAGCCAACAACGACCAACAAAGAAATCGCCCAAGTCGGCGCGATTTCGGCAAACTCCGACCATGACATCGGCGACATCATCGCCAAAGCCATGGAAAAAGTTGGCAAAGAAGGCGTGATTACGGTTGAAGACGGCAAGTCGCTCGAGAACGAATTAGACATCGTCGAAGGTATGCAGTTTGACCGTGGCTATTTGTCACCGTACTTCATCAACAACCCAGACAAGCAAGTTGCGTTGTTGGAAGACCCCTATATTTTGTTGCACGACAAAAAAGTATCGAACATTCGCGACCTCTTGCCAATCTTGGAACAAGTTGCCAAGTCCGGTAAGCAATTGCTCATTATTGCTGAGGATGTCGATGGCGAAGCGTTGGCAACTTTGGTTGTCAACAACATTCGCGGCATCTTGAAAACCACCGCTGTTAAGGCGCCAGGTTTTGGTGATCGTCGTAAAGCCATGTTGGAAGACATCGCGATTCTGACTGGCGGCACTGTAATCGCTGAAGAATTAGGCTTGAAGCTTGAGAACGTGACCTTGAAAGATTTGGGTCGTGCCAAGAAGATTGAAGTCGGCAAAGAGAACACCACGATTATCGATGGTGCTGGTAAAGACGAAGACATCAAAGCCCGCGTAGCAACAGTGCGTAAGCAAATTGATGACGCGACTTCGGATTACGACAAAGAAAAATTGCAAGAGCGCGTAGCCAAGTTGGCTGGCGGTGTTGCCGTGATTCGTGTTGGTGCCGCAACTGAAGTTGAAATGAAAGAAAAGAAAGCCCGCGTAGAAGATGCATTGCACGCAACCCGTGCAGCGGTCGAAGAAGGTATTGTCGCTGGCGGCGGTGTTGCACTGCTACGTGCCCGTACCAATGCTGGCAAAATCAAAGGCGACAACCCCGAGCAAGATGCTGGTATCAAAATCATCATGCGTGCGGTTGAAGAGCCATTACGCATGATCGCCTACAACGCCGGCGATGAGCCAAGCGTGGTGGTGAATAAAGTCGTAGAAGGTAAGGGCAATTTTGGCTACAACGCCGCCACGGGTGGCTACGGCGATTTGGTCGAAATGGGCGTGCTGGACCCAACCAAAGTGACCCGTTTCGCATTGCAAAACGCAGCATCTGTTGCATCCTTGATGCTCACAACCGACGCAATGGTTGCTGAGTTGCCAAAAGATGATTCCGCCGGTGGTGGAATGGGCGGCGGTATGGGTGGAATGGGCGGCATGGGCGGTATGGATATGTAATGACACGAACATAACGGGCCGCGGCGTTGTTGCTCCGGGCTCGTGTACAAATCGTACACGTCGCCCCTCGCGCCTAGCCGCAATCCCGTTCTGTCCGGTCATTGCGACCGCTTTAGGAAACAGTGCAGTAAAACAAAAAGCCCGGTTCCCCGGGCTTTTTGTTTTGCATTGCCAGATGGAATGTTTTCTGTCGTGTTTGAGATGGTTGTACGTCGATGTGCCAACGTGCCCGTAGCTTTATCACGATATGCGCTCGCTCCGCTCTCCAACGCGCAGGTTGGGCATGTTTCATTTCCCAAGCTTAGGTGGTAACTTTTAGTTGGGCGCTCAAAATAGAACTACCAATCACCCTTCCGCCTCATGACAACAAACGCAAATTTTATTCCCATCCAAGTCACGAAAATACGCGCCATAGTAATGCTCGTGATATTGCGGGCGCAATCCCGGCTTGCCTTCACAAATGCCGCCTTCCGATAGCGCTTGGGCGTAGGTGCGGTCGACGGCTTCACGATTGCTTGCCAGCAGCGCAACCATCTGCCCGTTGCCGGGCGCTGCAACCCTGCCATCGAACGGTTGGCTGATTAAAAATAATGGTCTCGGCGCGGTGCTACTGACCCAGCCAGCCCACGGCTTCTGGGCATCGCAAAATTTAAGTTGCAAACCCAATTCAGCCAAAATGGCGGAATAGAATGTGTACGCGCGATTGAAATCAGTGATGCCGATATTGATGTGTGAAATCATTTTCGTTTCCCTTCCATTTCCTTCTAAAATGCCATTCATGATGATGTCGTCAATGTAAAGTACAAGTCAATTTTCAGGCGATTGCGGAAATACTCCTTAAATTGAAAGTCTAGTATAGGCGGGGCTTTCCAAGCAAAAAATCGCCAAATGTCCCGCCAATACTCGTCTTTTCAAAAATTTTATATGAAAACCAAAACATCTATCCGCATCGGCTATTCCATCGCGCAGTACCATTCCCCCGCTTTGTTCGGTGCTGCGGTGCTGTTGGGCATGACAACTATCGCTCTGGCATCGCTGTTCATTTATAAACCTGCCCATGCTGCCCGTGCTGCCGATGCGCCTGAAGCGACGACGAAGCCCACCGGAAATCCAACAATCACCAAAGAAAAAAATATGACCAATATGACCGCATACGTAACCGCATCCGAAATTGAATATAGCCACCATGCAAAAGGTTCTTTCGACGTCAAACTCACACCGCAAGCCGCAGAGGCGAATGCCAATATCGCGGCGCCAGGCCGGATGACGATTGCGAAACAATTCCACGGTGATCTGGCCGCCGCCAGCGAAGGCCAAATGTTGGCCGCACAAACCGGTGTGAAAGGCTCGGCGGGTTATGTGGCGATGGAGCGAGTGACGGGCACGCTACATAACCGCAAAGGTAGTTTTTTGTTGCAACACACCGGGACGATGAATCGCGGCACCCCAACGCTTTCGGTCACGGTCGTACCTGATTCTGGAACCGACGAATTAACCGGGCTTACCGGCAAAATGAACATCATCATTGCCGAGGGCAAACATTCTTACGAGTTTGATTACAGCCTCGCGACGAAGCCCTAGGCCTCGCCTCCTCCGTGCCGGAAAATGGATCGTCGGCACAAAAAAACGTAACATTGCGCCATGACACGAATTGTAGTGGTCGAAGATGATGCAGTTGTCCGGGCCCAGGTGGTGCGCTGTTTGGCCGCGCGCGGACATTTGGTCGTCACCGCCGAGAATAGCGAAGACGGCTTGGTGCGTGTTTATGAATCGCAAACTGCGATCCTCGTTACGGACATCTATTTGCCGGGGTTGGACGGTTTTGCGTTGGCGGAATCCATCCGCCGTGATCCGTCGGTGTACCAGCCCGATATTATTTTTATGTCGATTGGCGAGGAGCGCGAATTGTATCGCCGCGCGATGCAATTGGGCGGCTGTGATTTTTTGAATAAACCATTTACTTGCAAAGAAATCGGCGATGCGGTTGCTACTCGCTTGGCCAATCGTTTGTTACTGGGTGCGCCCACCGCGTCAATTCGTACATCGTCGCAGTCAACCATCACTGCCAGTGCCGTCAGCTCGGCGTTGCCAGAAATCGAGGGCTACCGCATCATTCGACGTTTGGGTGAGGGCCATACCTCGCAGGTGTTGCTAGCATCGCCACACAATGAATTAAACCAACACGAATTGCACGCGTTGAAGTTGTTGAAATTGCCGCGCGAAATAGCGGGTCAGCGCGAGGCCATCAATCGATTTCTGGGTGAATACGCGATGCTCGCTGGGCTCAAGCATCCCAATGTGGCGCGTGTCTATGCGCACGGAATTAGCGGTGATTATTTGTATTTGGATATGGAATATTTGCCGGGTGCTGATCTCAGGCTCGATATTCAAGCCGGCATGTCGCCCAAGATCGCCCAACGCCGCGCGGCGGAAATGGCGGCCGCACTCGGCGCCATTCATGAAGCCGGGATTGTCCACCGGGATATCAAACCAGCGAACGTATTAATGCGCATGACCGGCGAAGCAGTGCTGACCGATTTTGGGATTGCCAAGAATTTAGCCTCGCAATTGAAGCTAACGGAACAAAACATGGCCGTTGGCACGCCGTATTATATGAGTCCCGAACAAGCGACCGCAGGCGACGTTGACGCGCGTAGCGATTTATACGGGCTTGGCATTGTGTTGTTTGAAATGCTGACCGGTTTACCGCCTTATCGGGATAATAGTGGCAACAGTGGATTAGAAGTATTTGCCCAACACCTTCATGCGCCTGTGCCAACACTGCCGGATGCGTTCGGTGTGTTCCAGCCCGTCATTTCTAAACTATTGGCCAAAAAGGCCCATGATCGCTATGCCGATGCTAACGAGGCGCGGCAGGCTATTTTAAAAGTGGCGTGCTGATCAGAGTTTTGTGAATTGATTCTGCCCTGTTTAAGCACGATCAACACGCGCCGCATAGCAGCCACGCCGCGCAAAATGCAGATGGATATAGGTCACCTGCGCGTTGTCAAAAAACCGTTCAATTATTGTCTCAATCACCGCACCTTCAGCCACTTCGGCTTCGACGATCAAATCATCAATGTCATATCCCCGCACCGATAACAATCGGCAACGAATTTGTTCGGGAATCGCGTTCGGCGCGAGGCTCGCCTCCACCGCAATTTTGCGCACGTAGATCGGACCGGTAGCGCGATAGGGTGAATGGGCCGGCTGATGTTGATACGACACCAACAATAATTCTTCACCTACCGCCGCATGCGCGAGGCTCACGCGGCATGGTGCCGTATCGTCATCGGCAACCACCATCATCGCGCCGTGGTTTTCTAGTTGTTCAGCCGTCATTTCAAAATAAGGCTGAAATGCAGCGAAGGGCAATCCCTGGATTTGAAAATTTTGGAGATTGATTTTTTTCATGACATCATTGATTTTTCGTGATCCAACAACCATTGCTTCCGCGCCAAGCCGCCGCCATAGCCAGTGAGCGAGCCATCGCTGCCAATCACGCGATGGCAGGGAATGATCACCCCACGAAAATTATCGCCATTCGCCCGCGCCACCGCCCGCACCGCTTTTGGCGCACCCAAGCCGCGGGCGAGGTCAGCATAAGAACATGTTTCGCCACGCGGAATTGCGAGCAGCGCCTGCCACACACTGTTCTGAAACGGCGTACCCCAATTTGCCAGCGGGGTTTCAAATGATTTTAAAGTGCCCGCGAAATAGGCTTTCATTTCGTGCTCAATCTGATTGAGAATCGGATGCGAACCCGGCACAATCGCAGTCTTTTCGCGCGCCCGTAAACGCTCAACCGCCCGCTCCAACCCGCGCCGATCCACCCAATCGACAATATGCAGACCGTGATCGTCGGCGATCGCCAGCATCGGCCCCAGTGGTGAATCGAGCCACCTGGCGAGTAGGCAATGTACGCCACTCGCTTTGCTGGGCGGCGTACCGAATACCTTGGCGAAGGCTTCGCGAAAGCCGCTCGATGATTCAAATCCGTGGTCAAGTTGGTTATCTAACACTTTGCTTCCTTTTCGAACTGTGGCCAGCGCCGACCCCATGCGCCGTGCCCGTTGATAGGCGTGAAACGACATGCCAAAAAAGCGCTGAAACTGCCGGCGTGCCGTGGTGGGTTCGATCCCAAGTTCAATTAAATTCCGTTCGCGGATGCGGCCGGCGGGATCGCTTTCCACCATCACACGCAACTGCTCAACCAGGCTCGGCACTTCGGCCACAGTATTCATTGGCTTGCAGCGCAAACAAGGCCGGTAGCCTGCGTGCAGCGCCTCGCTTTTGGCGGCAAAAAATTCCACATTTTTGAGCAGTGGCTTCCGCGCCTTGCAAGTCGGCCGACAAAAAATCCGTGTCGTTTTCACGGCCACATAGAAAATGCCCTCGTACGAGGAATCTCCAGCCATAAAGGCTTTAACGATTTCATTAATTGGCGGTAATTTATGCATGTAGAGATTTTAGGCGCGGTAAAAAAAAATGCTACCGATTTTCGGGCAATGATGTTGGAATTAATTTGCGCTGGAATATCTTGTGCCGACGTTTTGATCAAAATGCGATTTTTGCAGTTCGTCCAGCATTGTGATTTAATTGCGACTGCCTTAGCGAAGCTAATAACTTTACCAAGGCAAACAACCGGTTAACTTTGGCTGCATAAAGTTAGGCAAACCCAGTCATGGTTTTTACAAAAATTGGGTCGCGCTAAAATTCACCACACCCACTTACTCAATAAATAGGAAAACCATGAAAAAAATTTCAACACTGACCGCCATTTTGGCATCCGCATTTATCGGCATTGCCGGTAACGCATTCGCACAAAAAGCCGAGACCCCCAAAGTCGCACCGGCCGCACCAGCTGCCCCGGCAGCGCCTGCTGCCGCGACTGCTAAAGCGGCTGCGCCGGCCGCCGCCCCCGCCGCCAAGATGGAAGCCAAGGCAGAAGCCAAAGCCGAAATTATCGACATCAACAGCGCCGACAAAAAAACACTGATGACCTTGCCTGGCATTGGCGAAGCTTACGCAAAAGCGATCATGAAAAATCGCCCTTACAGCGGCAAAGATGATCTGATGACAGCCAGCAACAAGAGCAAAAAAGCGATTGTTCCCGAGAAAACCTACGACGGTATCAAAGACCTGATTATTGCCAAGCAAGCCGCAAAGAAAGCAGATAAAAAAGAAGCTGGCAAAGACGCAATGAAAAAAGAACCAGCCAAAAAAGATGAAATGAAGAAGTAATTCTTAAAACGCTTAAGATATTGCCGAACAAAAAGGGACGCTACGGCGTCCCTTTTTTGAGCCGATCGCCGGGCAAAACTCGCCTATTTCAAATAATTTGCAGAAAATACGGCAACATTCCCCGCTGATTCTTATTTCCGGTCATCGAAACGATCAAACAGATTGGAAATCGACGCTAATTTCGCTATAATCGCAGGCTTCGCACAGTAAGCTTGTGAATTCACCCACAAACGTAACAACACGGCCCGGTAGCTCAGTCGGTAGAGCAGAGGATTGAAAATCCTTGTGTCGGTGGTTCGATTCCGCCCCGGGCCACCAAATTATAGTTTCAAGAAGTCCAAGAAAGTCCAGAAAGCCGCTTCTCTCATAGGAAAAGCGGCTTTTTTCATTCCAGCGCCGTCCGCATTAATCCGTTGACAGCCGGGGGTAACTGGGGGTAACTTGAGGGGTAACAGGCTACCCCCAGAAATTGTTACCCCCAGAAAGCGCCCATGCCGCTAACCGATACCACGGCCAAATCCGCCAAGCCAAAGGCGAAGCCTTACAAGCTCTCCGACGAGCGCGGCATGTTCCTCTTGGTGAACCCCAACGGGGCGAAATGGTGGAGGCTTAAGTACCGAATCGACGGCAAGGAAAAGCTGCTGTCCCTTGGTGTCTATCCCGATGTTGGATTGAAGGACGCGAGGAGGCGACGCGACGAAGCCCGCAAGCAAATCGCGGACGGCATTGATCCTTTGATCACCCGGCAAGTACATAAAGCCGCGAAAACGGAGCGCGCGGCCAATAGCTTTGAAAGCATCGCCCGCGAGTGGCATGCCAAGTTCTCGCCAGACTGGGCGGAGAGCCATTCAAGCAAGAT
>JANYBL010000035.1 GCA_025360815.1 Burkholderiales bacterium | reverse complement strand
AACAAATGTTTCGACTTCGCTGACCAATACGAACACCAGTCTAGGTAACGTATCTACCAGCTTGGGAACGGTATCCACTAGCCTGACTCAAACCAGAACCTCACTCGCCAACGTCACCACGAGCTTGGGCAACGTTTCAACAAGCGTGGGAAATGTTTCGACCTCACTCATCAATACCAACACCAGTCTAGGTAACGTATCTACCAGCTTGGGCAATGTCTCTACTTCCGTCGGAAATGTGTCAACCAGCTTAGGAAACGTTTCTACATCTCTCACCGCTGTCAGTACAGCCGCCTCAAACGCGACCTCTGGCGTGACCAGCCTCGGCTCATCACTCACCAACGTATCGACATCAGTTGGCAATGTTTCTACAAGTCTGGGCGCGGTGTCAACCAGTCTCGGCACGGTTTCGACATCGCTCACAGCGGTCAGCAATTCTGTTTCCAGCGCCATCTCCGGTGTAACCAGCCTTGGCTCATCGCTCACCAACGTATCAAACTCAGTTAGCAATATCTCGTCCAGCTTGGGAAACGTTTCTACCAGCGTTGTCAATGTTTCGTCGAGCGTCGTGGGGATCAGCACCTCGCTGGGGTCTACCGTCACGCAGCTAACTGGTGTCAGCAATTCGGTCGGCTCGCTATCAACCGCGCTGGGCAACACGAATGCTGCCGTCTCTACAGTCAGCACCGCACTTTCAACAACGAATTCGAGTGTTAGTTCGGCGCTGTCAACAACCGATTCTGGGGTGGTTAGCGTCGCATCGTCGCTGTCCTCAACCACGTCCGGCGTAACCAGCGTTGCCTCTTCCTTGTCCGCAACAACTTCCGGTGTCACCAGTGTTGCATCGTCGCTTTCAGCAACGGCATCAAGCGTGAGCACTGCGCTGTCGGCAACCGACTCTGGGGTGGTGAGCGTCGCATCGTCGCTTTCCGCAACAACGTCAGGCGTGACCAGCGTTGCCACCTCATTAAGCGCAACCAATTCCGGGGTCACAAGCGTAGCAACGTCGCTGTCGGCCACCGCCTCAACGCTTGGCAGCGTCTCGACGTCCGTTACGGCAATAAGCAGCAGCTTGGTCACCGTAAGTTCCACACTTTCCAGTACGACGGTGAGCGTGACCACTGCGTTGTCCTCTACAAATTCCGGCGTCACGAGCGTAGCTACGTCACTATCAGGTACAACGTCCGGCGTGGCGAGCGTGGCGGCATCGCTCTCGAACACAACATCGGGCGTGGCCAGCGTTGCAAGCTCGTTGGGCACGGTGTCGACCGCGCTATCGTCGGTAACGAGCAGCTTATCCGGCGAGTTATCGACAACGAATTCTGGCGTGACTAGCGTTGCCTCTTCACTGACAGCAACAACGTCTAACTTGGCTAATGTCTCAACTTCTGTTGGCAATAACTCGGTCTCAATTGCGACGCTTTCATCCGGGCTATCGAACACCAACACTAGTTTGGGCGTCGTGAGCAGCGCGCTGGGAACGGTTAGCACCTCGGTCGTGGGAATTAATTCAAGCCTCATTAACGTGAGCTCGTCGGTCGTCGTCATCAACACCACCGTCATCAACATCAGTAGTTCTGTGGTCAATGTCAGCACCAGCTTGGGCAATGTCAGCTCGTCAACATCTGCTACTGCGTCGACCACCTTGAATGTCAGTACTTCGCTGGCGGCCGTCTCCGGTGTTGTCAACGGCCTGACCAGCACGACCAGCGGACTCAGCGCCGCCATCAGCGGTACAAACACGTCGTTGGGTAACGTCAGCACCAGCGTCGGCGCAATCAGCATTACGGTCGGAGGCGTTAGCACCTCGGTGACGGCGATTAGCTCAAGCTTGGGTAATTTAAGCAGCAGCGTGGGCAATGTGTCGCAGTCGGTCACTGGCGTCAGCTCTGCACTGAACAACGTCAGTACGTCCCTCACCACTGTCACGAGCAGCAACGCCATCGCGATTTCTGGAGTCAGCAATGCCATCACGGCATTGGGGCAAACGCAATCTACGCAGTCGACAGCGGTGAGCACCTCCCTCACGACTATCAACCGTTCTATCGACAAAATCAACCAATCGGTTGATGGGCTTTCCACCTCATTGAACCAAGCAGTGGGCTCGATTTCAACACTTACCAATAATCTCAATGCGCTCTCGGCTGATGTCGACAGCCTTCGCAATGAAAGCCGCAAAGGCATCGCCGCAACAGCTGCAATTGGCGCCACCGCAGCGGGCGGCGGCGGTCCGGGAGAGTTCGGCGTGGATGTTGGCGTGGCTGGTTACAAAGGCCAAGGTGCTGTGGCAACAAATTTAAGTTACACCACCGAAAGCGGCATCATCCTCAATGCGGGTGTCGCCTACGCAGGCAGCGGCGCGACGGTAGCGCGATTCGGTATTGGCATGCGGTTTAAATTAGGCGCGAAAGCGAGCGGTAGCGGTGTCGTGCCGGTTTCACCCGCGTCCGGGCAAACGCCACCGGTGCTGCCGCCCGCGGCGGCAACTGCAGCGGTAACACCCGTTTCAAGTTCCCTCCTGCCCCAAACTGCGCCGCCAACAGCTGTATCCGCACCATCGGGCACACCAACCGTCACCAGCAAATAGCGGTCCGCCACCATGCGCCAGTATACGGTTGGCATCACGATCTGGGTTCATGCCAACGGCGAGCTGGGCTTGTATGAAAACGGCTTGCGGCAAAATGTGCTGTTTCTGCATAATTTATTCCGCGCATCGCCCGCCTGCAAGCGCGTCTATTTGCTCAATCATGGCGAGGGTGAACCCGCTGCCGGTGTCAGTACAATTTCGGCTGAATACGGCATCGATCCGCGCTCGATCGTTCGCACCAAAGACATCGCGGAAAAAATCGATTACGTTATTGTCATGGGCGCCGCGCTTGATGTTGAGACCGCCGAGGCGCTCAAAAAACGCGGCACCAAGCTCATCAATTACAAAGGCGGCAACGGGATTGTGATCTCGATGGAAGCGATCATCGCGCAGCCGCCGCGCGATGGTGAACGCTATTTTGATCGCGCGTTCTATGATGCGATCTGGATGACACCGCAGCACATCCATACCTATAAATCGTATTGCGAAGCGATCTACCGATGCCCCGTGTTTGAAGTACCGCAGATTTGGCAGCCGATATTTCTGGAAGCCCGTTTCGCAACACTCCAAGCGCCATACGGCTATCGGCCCGGCAATCCTAAAAAACGCGTCGGCATTTTAGACCCAAACATCACCGTCATGAAAACCAGCCACATGCCGATGCTGGTTTGTGAGGCCGCCTATCGCAAGCGGCCCGAGCTATTCCAAGCGGTTTATGTCACCAACGCGATTCAGCTGCAACAAAGTCTGCATTTCAACAGCTTTGCGCAGCGCTTAACGCTCACGCAAGATAAGCTGCTCACGGTTGAGCCGCGGTTTGTCACCGCTGATTTTTTAGCCCATCACGCCGATGCCGTTGTCACTCATCATTGGGAAAACGGGCTTAATTATCTTTATTACGATGTGCTCAACGGCGGCTACCCGTTGGTTCATAACTCAGAATTTCTGCGTGAGTACGGCTATTACTACGAAAGCTGGGATGCCGACTCCGGTGGCGAGGCGTTGATCCGCGCGTTATCGGAGCATGATCGCAATTACAGCCGTTATTGCGACGATGTGCGCCGACTGTTGCAGCAGGTGAGTGCTGTTGCCCACCACAATATCGTGTTCCACGAGAAGCTGTTGCGCGAGCTTGACGGATGAGCGCCATGAAATTCAAAGTCGGTCTCTCCGCGGTTGGCGTTCAAGAAGGCGTGCATGGTCATATGTGGACCAATGGCATGACGCAGAATTTGATTTATTTGGCGTTGCTGTTGCAGAGGCTGCGCAATGTCGCCGATGTGTTTATCGTGCCTATCCCCGACGACACCGTGCCGCATAAGCCGTCGGTCGTGTTCGGATTCAAGCAGCTTTCGCTTGCGCAGGCGGTAACGGATCTCGATGTGTTGATTGAGGTCGGGATGCGAATTCCGACCGACGAAGTGCAGCGATTCCAAGCGCGCGGCGGCAAGATTGTTTCTTATGTGGCCGGCAATAGCTTCATCATGAATTTGGAAGCCACGGTTAATCAGCTGCATGAGCGCGGCGAGGTGTTGCCGCCGTTTGAATTTGATGCCGCATGGATTACGCCACAGCACTGGCGCACGAACCGCGCTTACTCGGCGTTAATTCGCGCGAAGCAGGTCGCACAAGTCAGCCAAATTTGGGATCCGGTGGTATTGCGGCAAGGCTTGGTGAGCATCAATCATCATTTTTTTTATAAACGTCGGCTACACAAAGGTGTGTCGGTTGGCGTGTTTGAGCCGAATGTAAATGTGGTTAAAACATTTCATTTTCCGGTGCTGATTGCCGATGTCCTCTACCGCCGCAATCGCGAGGCGGTACATCATGTGTTCGCAACCAACACGTATCATTTGCGCGAAAACAATCACTTTGTCGATTTTTGTCAGTCACTGGATTTGTTTGCGGAGAATCGTATTACCGCCGAAAATCGCTTTCCAGTTTATCAATTGCTGGGGCAATTTGTTGATACTGTAGTTGTCCACCAGTGGGAAAACGGCTTAAATTACCTTTATTACGATGCGCTTTACGGCGGGTATCCGTTAATTCACAACTCTGAGTTTTTACGCGATGTCGGCTATTACTTTAAGCCGTTTGACGTCGCCGATGGCGCAGATGCACTCGAACGTGCGTGGTTGAGCCATGATGATGAGTTCTCGCAATATCAAGAAAAAAGCCACGAACTATTGTGGACAGTGAATCCCGACAACCCGGCGCTCCAACAACAGCACACCTTGCTACTTGAAGCCCTATTTGATCAAAAATGATGATGACCTTTAAGAACTTAATGAATCGTCTCCGGCTGCTTTCAGCGCTCGCCGGTTGGCTTTCCCTTGTAAGCATTTCAATGGTCACGGCAACGACAGCTAATGTTGCGAATGCACAGACGGTGCCAACTGCACAGACAGCAATAGCTGCCGCGCCGGCAGCCGGGCCAGAACTGCTGCTCAGCATTGCCGTCGAACTCTCCACCGAGCAAAGCAACTCCGCCGCCTTGGTCGGCCACATCGTTCGCACTGAAGTACTCGAATCGAGCGACAAGCTCGACCTCAGTCAGCGTGTCAGCCGACTGCGTAAGGAGCTCGGTGTCAATTACATCGCGCCCGCCAAGCTGTTGGGTTTTCAGCTCGCGTCAAACGAAATCACGCTATCAGAAACCAGCCGCTACATCACCGACACGAAGCTCCTGACCACGGCGCAAGCGACCTATCGATTTTATTGGAGCCGCGCTGCCCGCGTTGGAGTTTGGGGTATTGGCGCTGGCGCGGAGGCATTGCGCATCGACACCGAGCCCGACAGCGCGCCTTACTTGCGCGAATTTGTTCAACGCCATGGCAAAACCAGCCGGACAATTCCCTTGACGGCATTTTGGCTGATAGACCGCCGCCAAGTTAATCGCATTTTGCCGGACGGTCATCTTGATCGCCTGAATGCGGAATGGGGAACCGGTTTGGGGAACGTCAGCTACGCAAAAATTGATTTTCAACATTCAAGTTATATAGCGATGTCCCCCCGTGTCTCGGCTGGCTTCAGCGCTAATGTCGGCGCGATGCGTGGTTTAGGCGGCGATCTCACGCCATTGACCAAGCGCTATTTCGGCGGCGGCGTGGGTACAGTGCGCGGCTATGAAGCCAGCGCGTTGACGCCCACTGACATCGCCCAGAGCGGCATCGGCGCGAACCGCCAAGCGGTGGCGACGGTCGAGGCGTTATGGCATGCGTTCTCGCTTGGCGAGACGCCGGTAATTTTTTCAGCCTTCACCGATGCGGGGAAATTCGCCGATGTCGGCTCATCAAAAGTCGCGAGCAACAATACGGTGAACGCAAAATCCTATGGTCTGGGTATTTCCATGCCTGTGCGGATCGGCTTGGTACGCTTTTCGTTCGCCAAACCGGTGGATTACGAATGGCGCACGCAGCGATTTCAATTCGAGGCACGAGCCAATTGGTAGGGCCGCAGCTTGCTCGGCAATACCATCTGCCGCAATAATTTAAATCAGGATCGTAAAATGAAAAAAATGATGTTGGTAGCAGGGTCGGTTGCCACGATATTGCTGATTGCAGAAGTGAGAGCGCAGATGCCATCTCAATCGCAATCACCAAGGCCGGTAATTGCGAAACCGGATGCCGCAAAGCTCGAAACGTCTAGACTCGCGATAACCAACTATGCTCGCGAGCACGGCTTCACCAAATGTGCATCAGCCGTTGAGCTTGCTGAACGTAATTTGTTGGGAAATAGTGAATACACCTTCCGCGCTTACCTGCCGCCAATACCGCCAAAAGCCAGTCCCAATGCGGAACTTGGGCTTATTTCCGTGATCGTTGATTCACGAAAAATGGATCGCAACATCAACGCCGGAGCTCCTATCCGCGCGACGCTAAATTTAACCGTCACCGCCAAACCAAATAGTAGTCCCGGGCAAACCGTATGCTCCACGATTTACGAGCAAACCATGTATCACAACGCCACCTGCGATACCGTCGCCGCGCAAATGGCACCGAATGCCCGCACGGCCGGCAGCGGCAGCATCGGCTCGGTATTGGTGGAAATCTCCAGCACCTTGTCGTTGACGTTAATGCCTGTCGGCACTGCGCAATGCATCACCATCATCAAAGAGGCCGCGTTTGATGTCCCCACAACCAGTGCGCTCCTAAGGGCAGCAAATCCTGCTGCCGCCGTTAGGGCAGGAAAGCTCTAAACTCGGCAACTTTTTTGCGTCAGAACGAGTGCCAAGCACAGCCGATTATTTCCTGCATTCGTTCAAGTTACGTGTTTCGTCCTAACATCAACGCAACTGTTTAAAATGACGCGGTCTCGCCAGGCAATCTGAATGGATTGCATTCAAGGCGGCCGATCAGAGCATGTTTAGTTCGACGGCAGTCCGCTCGAGCGCATTAAAAAAGCACGAGGAAATCATTGGGAAAGCAATAGGAAAGCAGCAGATAGCGATTCAAAAAATCGCTATTCTTTTTTATGCGGCGGATCGATCTGCTCTTCGCTGCGGCTGAAGCGCAGATGCGTGATGTCAGTGCGAAAAAACATGCCCCAAGTCCACTCGACGTAAATGCGGACTTTCCGTCCCAATGTAGGCATCAACATCAAGTAGTAGGCCCTCCATATCAGCCATGCAACTAAGCCTGAGACAGGGACGCCAAACACCAGCGCAACACCGCGCATATGACCCAGTGTCGCCATCATGCCGCGTGGTTGATAGTTTAGGGGCATGGCTTGTTTGCCTGAAATAATGGCAATGATATTGGCAGCAACGCATTTACCCTCTTGGCTGGCAAACTGGGCCGTTGGCGGTGCGTGCCGGTTGTCGTGGGCATTCATGGTTAAGGCGCAGTCACCGATAGCCCACAAATTAGGATGATCAGGCAGGCGCATATCAGGATTGGTGACGATGCGACCGCGCTCAAGCTTGATCCCGGATTCATCAGCCAACAACTGCGCCAGCGCATTCGGTCGGGTACCAATGGTGGATATGACTGTGCCCGCATCCATCGTTAAACCGTTGGTCATTACGACACCATTTTCGTTTACGGATGCTGCGCCCAAATTTAAGTGGATTTGCACGCCACGTTCGGTCAAGGATTTGTGGGCTTTTTGTGCTAACAACTCTGGCAATTCTGGCAGCAAGCGCCCAATGTTTTGAATAATCGAAACGCCAAGTTCCCTCGCTTTTACACCCGGGTAAAAGGGAACAATACTGCGCAAACAATCCATCAATTCTCCCGCGACTTCGCTGCCAGAAAAGCCGCCGCCAATCACCACAAAGTGTCCGAGCCGCTTACGCACGACCGGATCCGTTTCAAGTTCAATTCTGGCTAAACGCCGCAATACAATATTTCGGATATGGATCGCATCGCCCACTGTTTTGAGGGGCAACGCAAACTCAGCCATACCGGGAATGAGGTCCGTGCGGGCGCGATTGCCAAATGCGAATACAAGATGCTCAAAACTTACCTTGGTCTTACCGGATAAACTATTAACGGTCAAAAACTGGTTTTGTAAGTCAACGGCGGCAACTTGCCCCATCACAAATTGGCTGCGCATTCTTGGATCATCCAAGCACAATACTTCGCGAAGCGGCGCGACAACTTGCGCGGGAAAGATGGATGCGCCCACTGCTTCGGCCAGCATCGGGTTAAAGGTCGTGTAGCTGTCTTCGCTCACCATGACGAGACGATAACCAGCGGGCAGCTTTTTCACAATCGACTTGGCTAGCGCCGTACCGGCGAAGCCGCCGCCAACGACGATAATATTTTTTTCAGTTTGCATCATGATCCTATATTTTGAATAACACTTACTTCGCCACTAAACGCGCCAGCTTCATTTCCAAGCTAAGCTTTGGCTACACCTTGCCTGTTGCATCTTGCGCTTTGCATTTTTAGCGTTGAACGGTGCAATCAACGTCCGGCATCAGCACCGGCAGGCGAAATCGAATATCCCTACGCAGTAAAACGTCCGCGCTTCTGCAGCGCCACCACGTTGGGTGAATGCACGTCGAGCATCGTCAAAAAATCAATCGTCTTGAAGGCACGATCAATCGCTGGCGGGCTGCAAATGGAGGCGCCTAGGGCAAGATAAGCAGATAGTAAGCGCGGAATCTTTGGCGCCTCGCCAGACGGAGTGGCTATGCATTCAAAGCCGGGCTGCGGACGCGTTTGCCAAGAATTCGTCGCCCAGCGAGCAGACATTGCTTGATATGCAGTTGCACCCAACGCCTTGTCTTGACTGGTCAATGAACTACAGCCAATTAAATAACGCGTCCCATGATTCTCCGCATAGCTTGCAATACCTTTCCAAAGCAAATTGAGCACCGCAAAATTCCGGTGGTCCGCGCTAATACAAGCGCGTCCCAGCTCAAGCATCTGGGTTCGCATGGGCTCAAACGGCGCGAAATCAAATTCCCGCTCGCTGTAATATCCCAAATGTTGTTTTGCACTCAATCCGGTTTGCATCCGATAAGTACCAATAATTTTGCCCGTAGCGGTGTGCTCTACAATCAGATGCGCACAAACAGCATCAAAGGCATCCGCGTCTAAGCCGAAGTCAAATGACTCTAAGAGCCCTTCATTGAGTTCCAGATTAAACACTTCAAAACGTAGGGCTTGCGCGCATTGAATTTCGACGGGCGTCGTTGCTAAGCGTGCCTGATAGGCCGATTTGGCGGATGATTTGAAGAACGATTTACTGCCAGTAGTGGTGTTCATCATTGGGCGACCGTACTTATGGTTAAGATCAAATTTAGCATCAAATTTAGCGCTTGCGCTTTTGTGTAAGATTGAACGCGCTCAGTTGAGAAAATTTGAACTGTTTTCTAAGAATTTGAACTGTTTTCTAAGAAGATTGGTCGCGACAAGCATCTAGAACTTACAGTTTTCTGTAAGGGATGAATCGTTTAGCCGACATAAATGTGGATAAACGAATAAACGACATGCCTTTGAAGAACAAAACACCATCTGCGCCACGAAAACAGGTCGGCATACGCACCGGCAAATGGCTGGTTAGCCGCCGGGATCACGCGCCCGCCCGCAGCAAGCTGTGGAGCGCGATTGGCGTTGTGCTGACGCTATTGGGTTGTTCCTTGCCCGGCCCGCAAGCGGACGAATCGGTTGCCGACAAGCTGCGCGAAAAGCGGCGCATTAACATGCAGGGGGTGCCTGACAAACCGGAACAAGAGCTGAGTATTCTGCGTGGCGGCGTCGCGAACGGACCGCTGCTAATACTGGTTCACGGCACGCCGGGTGAAGCGATCGGCTGGGCTGACTATTTGCTCTATCCACCGCCCGGCATGGAAGTGATTGCGCTTGATCGGCCCGGTTTCGGCCAAAGCAGCCCGGAAGACGCCGTGACCAGTCTGGCGGCGCAAGCAGACGCGGTAACGGCGTTATTGCCGAAGGACGGGCGGCAAGTTGTATTGCTCGGGCATTCGCTTGGCGGCCCGATTGTTGCACAGGTTGCGGCAATGCATCCCAATCGTATTAGCGCAGTGGTACTGCTCGCCGCGTCGCTTGATCCCGGACTCGAATCGATACACCCGATGCAATGGGTGGGGGCTTGGTCGCCAGTGCGTTTTTTTCTGCCGCGCGCGATGCGCAACGCAAATGCAGAGCTCATTGCGCTCAAGGACGAGCTGCAAAAGCTGAGGGACTTATTGCCCGCTATTCGTGCGAAAATAATTATTGTTCACGGCACAAAAGACGATCTCGTTCCAGTTGCCAATGTTGCGTACATGCAAGCGCGCCTCACTGGAGCCGCGTGCGTTACGACAGTTTTGCTGGAGGGGCGGAACCATTTTTTGCCTTGGAACTCGGTCGATGTCGTGCGCAATGCGATTCTGCAGGCGGCGACTCACACCACTGATTCCGAAATTAGTGCCGCATCAAAGGAAAAATGTTGATTACTTTTGCCCATGCCATAGATCGGCACAACCTGACGATGACCTTTAAAGATGCTTTGGTCGGCATGGCTGATCCTTGGGTGATTGTGGTGGTATTGGTGCTGACCACATTTTTATTAGAGGATGTCGCGATCGCGGCAGGCGTTGCGTTGGCGGTGCAGGGTACCATCTCATGGAGCCTATCGTTGGCAGCCGTCGCGGGGGGTATTGCGGCGGGCGATGTTGGTTTGTATGCCCTAGGAGTCGCAGCAACTCGCATTCCGTGGCTGAGACAACGATACGTCGGTGAAAAAGCGGATTGGGGGCGCGCGCAATTGCAACGGCGTTTGTCGAGCGCGATTTTGCTGGCAAGAGTAATACCTGGCCTGCGTTTGGTGACGTATACAGTAGCCGGTTTTGTCCGCGTCCCGTTCGTGCTGTTTTGCGGATGGGTTTTGGTCGCCGTGGCGCTATGGACAGGCAGTTTATATGTGTTTAGCGTTGCTATCGGCCATGCGCTTGCTTTGGCATTAGGCATTCCGTTAGTGTTGGCGGCCGCATTGCCAATTTTGCTGCTGGCACTTGCGATACCTGCTTGGCGAACGCTTCAAAAATTCGGCAGGCGTCGCCTGAAGCCTACAGCCAAACCGGCATCAGCCGCTGCTGCGGTTGCTTCGACGTCTGCGCCGACGTCCGCTCCCACCGCCACCTCTCTCACCACCGCGCTTACCGACTCGCCTGTCCCCTCACCCAACGCTAGTGCTCACCGCCGAATATGACGCAACCCGCCGCAACGTTGTTGGATCACGCTGACCCTTGCAACGCATCAACGAAAACGCCATGGCGACCCGCCACCGAACCACATCAGGGCATGCCGCCACTCGCTGTGGACGGAGCGCAACTCAGTTTTTTTGAGTTCTGGCCGATGTGGGCGTTTTATCCGCCTATCGCGATTTACGCCGCAGGGTTGATGTTACGGTATCGTAGTATTTTGTTGCCGACCGTCGCCAATCCATCGTTCCCCGGTGGCGGGTTTTTTGGTGAATCCAAAGCAGATATTCTCAAGCTGGCGGTGAAACATGCGCCGGAATGGGTTGCGCCCTTTGTGAAAATTGATTCGTCGGCCGAGCTGGAAAATGATCTCGCATCAGAATGCGACGCCGCTTTGGACGCAATGGC
Organism: Burkholderiales bacterium; assembly: GCA_025360815.1. Taxonomy (GTDB): domain Bacteria; phylum Pseudomonadota; class Gammaproteobacteria; order Burkholderiales; family Usitatibacteraceae; genus UKL13-2. The sequence continues at coordinate 59,406 of JANYBL010000035.1, read as the reverse complement.
GAATGCCAACATCACGCTTCCAATCGTCGCCAAGCCGGATCTGGGCTGCCGTGGCGCAGGGGTGAAGCTAGTGCGAACGCGTGCCGATCTGCAAGCCTATCTTGCTGCCTTCCCGCGCGGCGCTTGCTTGGTATTGCAAAAACTGGTCCCGTTCGAAGGTGAAGCGGGGATTTTTTATGTGCGCCATCCCAGCGAGCCCCATGGGAAAATTATTTCTGTCACGCTCAAATATTTCCCTTATGTGACTGGCGATAGCATGCGTACTTTGCGCCAGCTAATCCTTGACGATCCGCGCGCCGGGCAGCTTCCGCATTTGTACCTCACGCGACATGCGGACAAACTGGATAGTGTTCCCGCTGCCGGCGAATCAATTCGCTTGGCGTTCGCCGGCAGCCATAGTCGCGGCGCTATTTTTCGCAACGGCACCGCCTTGGTAACCCCGGAGATGGAAGCGCGGTTTGACGCGATTTCACAAAGCCTGCCGGAGTTTTATTTTGGTCGCTTTGATGTGCGTTTTGCCGACTTTGCCGATGTCCAGCGTGGCACAGGATTTACGATTGTCGAGGTCAACGGCGCGGGCGCTGAAAGCACGCATATCTGGGATCGCCGCACCGGACTTTTTGAGGCATGGCGGGATCTGATGCGTCAATACCGCTGGCTCTATGAAATTGGCCATGCGAATCGAAAACGCGGCTTTAAAACGATGACCATCAAAGACTTTATTCGCGGCTATCGACGCGAAAAGTTCCTCACGCCACAGTATCCCGCCACCGATTGATCGTTTGGTTAACCCAGCGCTTGAGAGCCTTTCCGATAGAATTGAAAACATAATATATGACACGCGGCAGTCAAGGCCGCATATTTTATTGTAAGGCTCGGTAATTAAAACCGACTACCCTGCAAATTGCTTTTGATCAGTTTTTTATCTAAGCATTCGTATTCATTTGCGATCGTTCGCAAAATCACTCCTCATTACGCAAAAGGTCAGCGCATGACGCCCGCTTCAACATCCAAACTATCGTTAGCCACAACGCTTGAATCTGACGAAGGCGCTATTGCGCTGCTCGATTTCAATCGGGAAGTGATTGCCCAAGCGACTTCGCTTTTGGATCTGTTCGATTCGCATAATGCCGCTGCATTTGCAGGCCCGGTCGGTGCACACCTCCGGCACATCATCGAGCACTACGATGCGCTACTTTCGCCCGCTATTGCCGGGTTCGTCGATTACGATGCCCGCGTTCGTGACCGCGCGTTGGAACGTAGCACCAATCTCGCACGCCGCCACTTGCATGCAGTCAGTCAGCGCCTTGTTGCCAACAACGGTTTACTGAAATCGCCACTGCGTGTGCGCGGCCAGGGAGGCTTGGCAGGCGATTTTAATTTCACGATTGCATCTACGTTCGGGCGCGAACTGGTGTTTGTTGCTAGCCATGCGCTGCATCACTACGCACTCATGCGGCCCTATTGTCAGACGGCCGGCATTTTGTTGAGCGAGGATTTTGGCAAAGCGCCCTCGACGGTTGCCTATGAACGGGCAACAAGCGCATCGACGAACATCAAAATCACACCATAGAGACTTCATCTTAGTCACTTCTCCTCATTCACCCTATTCACCTTATTCACTTTAGCCAATTCGTTACCGGCATTTAAAAAAGGAACTTTCATGTTCAGAGCATTAACTCAAAACCGTCGCCATTCAATCGTATCTAAATTATTCTCAGCCTTCGCCGCCGCTGTTTTTGCTGGCCTATTTGTGGGCGCAGCCGCTGCTGCATCGCCCCCATCCAACACGTTAAAGACCGGGCTCTTCGGCGGGCGCACTGATACAGCAATTTTGGGTTACGATCCGGTCGCCTATTTCACAATTGGCAAACCGGCGAAAGGCCAAGATGCCTTTGCTACCGAATGGAACGGTGCTAAATGGAAATTTGCTTCGCAAGCAAATCTTGATTTGTTCAAAGCTAACCCAGAAAAATACGCCCCGCAATACGGCGGCTACTGTGCTTACGGCGTTGCCGTTGACAACCTTGTCACCATTGAGCCCGATAAATTCACGATTATCAACGGAAAGCTTTACCTGAACTACGACGCCGATATTCAGCAGAAGTGGCTGAAAGACCCGGTGGGATACATCAAGCAAGCCGACAGCAAATTTCAGCCCTTACTTAAAAAATAACGCAAAACTTACTACTGATCTGGGAGACTCATCATGTCTTGGTTACGCCGTTACGGCCATTGGCTGCTCACAATCTTTGTCGCGTTTGTATTTATTCAATCATTATTTTTTAAATTCACCAACTCGCCCGAGACGATTTATATTTTTCAGGGCAAGCTTGACCCGTGGGCAGCTACATTAGGCTTTCCCGGCATCTTTGCGCCGGGCGGTATTTTCTCGGCGCATGTGGTCGGCGTGTTTGAACTAATCGCGTCGATGTTGGTGATTGCCGGTGCTTTGTTAGCGCGCCAACGTTGGGTACAAGTGCTCGGCGCAGCGATGGGCATGGGCGTGATCAGCGGCGCGATATTTTTTCATTTATTCACGCCACTCGGCGTGGCGGTGGTCAATACCGACGGCACTAGTGACGGCGGCGAGCTGTTTATGTTGGCATGCGGAGTTTGGATTTCTTGCGCGATCATGCTGTGGATTCGCCGTGAAATTTGGCTCGGCTGGCTGGCGAAGTTCGGCATTGGCAAAGCGACATCATTTTAGTTACACCACTTCAAATTGAAGGGCGGTGTTGTTGCTAACCCGCCCGCTGGCATCGAACACGCGCTCGAACATCCGGACTATCTTGGTAGCATTTTTTGCATCGCCAACCCGCTCGGCAATCACCACGGTCGAGCAGCGTGTCCCATAAACCGCCTGAGCCTTCCCTTCATCGGCAATACGAATAAACGCTGATGACAATAAGCGTTCGCGTTCGAGCGGCACGCCGGTTTGGGGCAACACAGCATCGGCGGCAATCTGCGGATTGGCGAGCGCGGCAAATAGCTGCTCGGCTACGACATTTGCAGCCACGTTCACATTGATGTCGGCGTTGGTGTTGGCCACATCGACCACGTTGATATTGGCACAAACCCTCAACACATCTGCCAGTTTTTCTTTCAGCATCGCAACTTTCGGCCATGGCGTATCAAGCGATGCATTCGATAGCCCGTAAAGCCCTGCTCGCATTTGCCGATATTGCGGTGTGCGGTTGGTTGCCCACGCACATTCGCCTGTGAACAAATCCGCCACCAAAAAATTAAACCCGTTGCGTGGCGCCTCGGTAACTTTATCGAGCCAAGCGGCATCTACCTGATCCGCTGCCAAGCCCGCTGTCACCAATGAGCCGCGCGATAACGCATCGGCTGCAAAACGACCGGGCTCCCGCACATTCGTCACTAAAGCCAGCCGGCCAAGGCGCGTCACACCGAGCCAGCTGCCACCTGCTTCTAAATCACGCCCGCTCAAAATCTCCTGCCCACCCACGGAAGGTTGCCACCAACCTAGCGGTGCCGTCGGCCTCGCAAAAAATTCGTCACGGTTAGACGCAAGCACCCAAGGAAACCGCTCATGTTGTTGGATAGACCAAGCTGCTAAACACATTTTTAACCCTATCGGTTCAAGACAATAAATTATAGCGCGGCTAGATCAGCTCGTGCCCCCGCCGTCCCCCAACGCGGCAGCAGGCGGATAAGATTTCTAGGCGGCGCAATTTTATTTTTCTCGGCTTGGGCGAATCTGCTGGCACCATGCCTTATAGCGAGGGCACTTCCGGTGTGTTAAGGCTTATGATGAAATGAGCATATCAAGCGACAATGATGGTTTAGCAATTTATGGTTCGATTTGCGGTCCCATCTCATCGCTTTATTCGGCCACATTTTGTGGAACTGCATCACCTGACATCACCACAACAGTAGCTAACCAAACAATAACTCCACTGCAACTATGGCAAAAAATCCCCCACCAACAGTAATTGAAAAACTGAATCTCCACCCGCGCAACCGGCATCGGGGCCGTTACGATTTTCCAAAGCTGGCCGAGGCCTTGGCGACGTTGAAACCATTCTTGAAATCAAATCCTTATGATGCGTCTGAAATAACGATTGATTTTGCTGACGCGAGTGCGGTGAAAACGCTAAACGCTGCTTTGCTGAAACAGTTTTATGGCGTTGCGGCTTGGGACATTCCCGCCAACTATCTCTGCCCGCCGATCCCAGGGCGCGCAGATTATTTGCATCACCTAGCTGATTTACTGACTACCGGTCATGGTGGCGTGATCCCGCGCGGCAAGACGACGCGCATTCTCGATATTGGCGTCGGCGCGAATTGCATTTACCCGCTGATCGGCCAGCATGAATACGGATGGCGATTTGTGGGCACCGATGTGGATCCAGTTGCCGTGAAGGCCGCGCAAGAAATTGTCAGCGCGAATAGCTTGCAGAATGTGATCGAGGTGCGGCTTCAACTGTCATCACCTGAATCTGCTCCCGATATTTTTCGCGGTGTGTTGCGTTCTGAAGATGATGATTTTTTTGACGCGGTGATCTGCAATCCGCCGTTTCACAGTTCGGCCTATCAAGCGCGCGAAGGCGCGCTGCGCAAATGGAAAAATTTGCGAAAGGATGAGGAGGCTGGCGGTGGCAGCGAAATGCCCAGATTGAATTTCGGCGGCCAAGGCGGTGAGCTGTGGTGTGAGGGTGGCGAGAAGGGCTTTATTACCCAGATGATTGAAGAAAGTGCTGAGCGTCCCACACAAGCGCTTTGGTTCACCACGCTCGTTTCAAAAGAAGAAAATCTGCCGGCAATTTATGCCGCGCTGAAAGAAGCAAAAGCCGCGAAAGTTGAGACGATTAACATGGGGCAAGGCCAAAAGAAAAGCCGCATCGTTGCTTGGCGGTTCATGAAGATAAAAAAACAGTAGTGCGCTGATCGGTACAGATCTGCAGCACGCTATCGCGTTATCGTGTTGTTGCCCCATCTGCGCCAGCCTGTCGTCGCTTGGCAACATATTTTCGCGCTCGCGAACGGTAATATTACATTAAATCAACTACTTAAGAGTTGGCATTCCATTTGCTCATCCCCATCGCGGCATTGATTTCCGTATGGCTTAGTGCCATGCAAATCGCGACTGAGATAAACAAAGGGGATTGTCATGTTGAAAAATTTTTCGTGTCGTTTTTATGCGAACGTGTCTCATGTGTTGGTCAACGCATCCGCTAAGCTTATAAATGCACCCTTTGCGCTATTAGCCGGTGCGCTGCTGAGTGCAACCTCGGGGTGGGTAAGCGCGCAAACGGCTGATGAGTTGCAGCCTCTCTATCGCCTTTATTCACCCATCCTTGGCGGCCATGTCTACACGCCAAATACAGTCGGCTATTCGCAGCTCACCGAGATAGGCTGGAAACCGGAAGGGCCGTCGTTTCGGATAATGAAAGCGGCTGGCATGATTTCAGGTGCCGAGGGAGCTGTCACGACGGTTGCATTCACACGGCTTTACAACGCGACAATTGGCCGCCACGTCATGACGACGGACCTGACCCAAGCCAGCGCGTTTGCTGCGCAGGGCTGGACCAATGAAGGGCCACGCGGTTATATCTTACCGACTAAGGTGGGCGGCACAGTGCCGATTTTTCGCTTGTATTCGCCGGTCTTTAACTCGTATGTTTATTTGACGAGCGAAGCAGATCGCGATGCGGTCGTCGCGGCGGGTTGGAAATTTGAGCGGCTTGAAGGCTATGCTTGGCCGGTCTCCGCCGTGCCTCTCGCAAAACCAGAGGCGCTTAGGTTTTTAACACAAGCCACTTTCGGGCCGAACGATCTTGAAATTAAACGCATCAACACGGCCGGGATGGACGGCTGGATTGATGATCAATTGCTGCGCACGGCGACGCCGCATATGAATTACTTGAACGCCGCTAAAGCGCGCCGAATCGCCGCATCCAGCGATGGCCGTGGCGACTTTGTTGAGGAGGATTCATACGAAGCGATTTGGCAACAATGGCTCTGGGGCAACGATCAGTTGCGCGCACGCATGAGTTTTGCGTTTAGCGAAATCATGGTGATCTCTAACACCGCGCCCGACATTTATCCCGAGGCGATGTCGACTTACATGGACGTAGTCAACAAAAATGTGCTCGGCAATTATCGCGATTTATTGCAGGCCGTGACACTTACACCGGCGATGGGCTATTACCTAAACATGCTCGGTAGTGAAAAAGGGGATAAAGCCGACAACAAATTCCCAAATCAAAATTTTGCCCGCGAGGTGCTGCAATTATTTTCTGTCGGTCTCTATTTATTAAACTCGGACGGCACCCGCAAGGTTGACGCCGCAGGAAAAACCATTCCAACTTACGATGAAGATACCGTGGTTGGCTTTTCGCAAGCGTTTAGCGGATGGAATTTTGGCGGGAACGACAACAACAATCCCGACCGCTTTTACAGCACCGAAGAGCATTGGGGAATCCCCATGATTGCGTGGGCAAGCAAGCATTCCATAGGTACTAAAAAATTGCTCGGTGGCACCATCCTGCCCGACGGGCAGACGCCTGAAAAGGATTTACGCGATGCGCTGGACAATATTTTTAATCATCCCAATACGCCGCCGTTTATATCGCGACAATTGATCCAACGGTTTGTCACCTCAAATCCGTCAGCGCCTTATGTGGCGCGGGTTTCGGCAGTGTTCGCAAATAACGGCAAGGGAGTACGCGGCGATTTAGGCGCAGTCATTAAAGCAATTTTGATGGATGTTGAAGCCCGCGACGCCACATTCGCCACCAACAATATCAAAGCGGGCAAACAGCGCGAGCCGGTGATCCGCTTTGCCAACATTTTGCGGGCATTTAATGCGACCTCCAAAAATGGCCGAAACAATATTCAGTATCTCGATAGCGCCGATGATGCCTTAGGGCAAAGCCCGCTGCTAGCGCCTTCGGTGTTCAATTTTTTTTCACCGTTCTACACCCGGCCCGGCAAACTTGCCGCATCGGGAATGGTCGCCCCCGAGTTTCAAATCACGAATGAAATTCAGACCATTGGCACATCCAATTTCTTCTATAACTTAGTGAAAAACGAAAGTTACGGCGGCGGCGATAGCAGGGTCAAACTAGACTTAAAACCTGCAAAATCATTCGCCAGCGATCCTGCCACCCTAGTCGATTATTTGGCCGGGTTGCTGACGTTTGGGCAACTCTCTACCGGGACCCGCGACAACATTATCACCAGCGTCACCGCGGTACCGTTTAAAAATGCCGAGTATGAGCGCACGCTGCGCACCCGCACCGCATTGACGCTATTGGTGCTCTCGCCCGATTTTGTAATTTTGAAATAAAGGACAGATGATGTGCACCGATCAAATGTCAACTCGCACTTCCACATCACGCCGCATATTTATTGAGCAGGCTTCCGCCTTGGCCGCCGCGCCGATGCTTGCTTCTCTCGGCATGACTGAAACGCTTGCCCAATCCGCGCAAGACTACAAAGCATTGGTGTGTATTTTTATGTTCGGCGGTAACGACGGTAATAATTTGCTCATCCCGCGTGACCCATCGGACTGGAACCAATACGCTGGGCCGCGTGGCCGTTTGGCGATCCCACGTGATCAAACTTTGTCAATCAAACCGAGCAATGTGCAGGGTCGTGAATTTGGCCTGCATCCGGCGATGACGGGCATCCAAACGCTATTTACGTCAGGCAAAGCTGCTCTAGTGGCCAACCTTGGTACGCTGGCCGCACCACTCACAAAAGCGCAATATCAAAATAATCAAGCGCAAAAACCGAGCAATTTGTTTTCACACAGCGATCAACAGTTTTTGTGGAATACCGGCATTGCCGATAATTCACTGCGATCCGGATGGGGCGGACGTTTAGGCGATCGAGTGGCAGCGATGAACCAATCCGGAAGCCTCGCGACGTGCTTGTCGGTCGGCGGCAATTCGACGTTCTTGAATGGCGACACGATCCGACCGTTTCCGGTCTCGCCTTCGGGGCAATTTGGTTTGGATTTTTTAGATTCAAGCACTAGCGGGAATGGCGAAACAGCGGCGCTATCTCAAGGCATGACGCAGATGTTGGCGCAGCCGCAAGCCAACGTAATGGACGGTGTTTGGCTCGAAATTTTGGGCGGCTCGATTGTGAATCAAAGGCAATTTTCATCCGCACTGAACGGAGCCCCATTGTTTCAAACCGCGTTCCCTGATACCGGGCTTGCGAGTGCGTTGAAAATGGTTGCGCGGCTCATTTCGGTGCGCTCGACGTTCGGCGCAAAACGCCAAGTATTTTTTGCGGGAATCGGCGGCTTTGATACACACGGCGAAGATCAGCCGCAGCGTCAACAAGAACTGCTGGGCGAGGTGTCAAATGCAATGACCGCGTTCTATAACGCCACGGTTGAACTGGGTGTGGGCAGCAATGTCACAGCCTTTACCGCGAGCGATTTTGGTCGCAATTTCCCCACCAACGGACGCGGCAGCGATCACGGCTGGGGCAGCCATCATCTGGTGGTGGGCGGCGGGGTCAAAGGCAACGCGCTGTACGGCACTTTCCCAACGCTGGTGGTGGACGGGCCCGATGATGCTGGTGAAGGCCGTTGGATTCCCACGACATCAGTCGACCAATATGCTGCGACGATGGCATCATGGTTTGGTGTAAATAGCGGCGATGTGAATTTGGTGTTCCCGAACTTGAAACGGTTCGCCTCTGCGAATCTGGGGTTTATGTTTTAACAGGTCGCCCAAATGACATCGGGAAAGCAACGCGTCCGTCAAAATAGCTTCAATGGTGGCTGCGGACCCAACGCTTCCATTCATCAAACATCGCGGGATGCCTCGCGGCAATGGCGGATTTTTGCCAAGAGCCCTCCCACGCGCCTTCAGCATCCACGCTACGCCAATAGTCATCGTGCAGGATGGTGGCCATCCTGCCGCCCGCTTCTTCTAAAATTAATGCGCCCGCAGCGTAATCCCAAGGCTGTTCACCCGCATGGATAAACGCGTCGACTCGTCCACAGGCCATGTGGCACCATTGCAAAACGGATGCGCCGCTCGATATAACTTTTTTACCTGGTGAATTCGTATCTGCGCTTTTACTCAACGCGGTTTTGATACGACCCAGTAATTTGAAGCGCCCTACTTCAATTGTCGCCTCTGATAATGGTTTGGCAGGCAGCGCCTTTAAGCGTTTGGTTTTACTGTGGCTATTGATCATCCACGCTCCCCGGCCGCGCACTGCGTGAAACATCTCGTTTAAATTAGGATCAAAAATAGCGCCGAATTGGCTTTCGCGTCGATTTTCAGTACGACGCATCAGCGCAACGGAGATGCCAAAGTAGCGTTTGCCGTTCGTGAAATTACCAGTTCCGTCCAGCGGATCGACGCACCACAACCAATCGGCGTCACGCCAAAGTTGTTGCTGAACATCTGGTGGCATTTCTTCGCCTAGTACGGGGCAGTCAAAGAGTGTTGGTAGCACACGAGCGAGCACGGCTTCAACCGCGCGATCTGCTTCGGTCACGATCGTACCGTCGTGCTTGCGTTCTGCGGCCACGTGTTTGAAGCGCGGCATCAGTTCGGCCGCAGCGACATCGCGCAGCAACGCAATCACCGGCACGGCCAACGCGCTCAAACGATTTAAATCGATGGGATTTTCAGCGGGGAATTGCCCGAAGAACGGGGCTAGACGGGCAGTTTGAGAGGGTTGCATAAGGCAAAGATAGGTGCGGATATTGCAGTTGCTTACAGCGCAGCTGCAAACAACGTAAGCATTCACTTAAGAATAGGTAAACAGTGTCGCTATAATACGCTTCTCATTTTGAGCTACCCATTTTAATTGCATAGCCGCCCGTCAATGTTTCAGCCCCGATTTTTCGCTTCCTCGCCATTGCCCCGCAATGCGGTGTTGCCTATCGAGATGACGCTTGATGAAAAAGCGTCGATGCACATACGAGTACTGCGGCTTGATGAGGGCGATGAAATCGCAATATTTGACGGCGCAGGTGGCGAATTTACTGCCTTAGTTTTAGCTATTGGCAAACGCGAAGTTCGTGTGCGGTTAGTCGACCATCATTTGATCGAGCGCGAGTCGTCAATGCATATCACGCTGGTGCAGGCTCTCGCCACTGGCGACAAGATGGATTGGATTATTCAGAAGGCAACCGAGCTGGGTGTTGCCGAGATCCAGCCGATTCAAACGCAACGCGCTACCGCTAAGCTAAATGCCGAGCGTTTCGAAAAGCGGGCGGCGCATTGGCAAGGCGTGGCCATCGCGGCATGCGAGCAATGTGGCCGCAACCGCATACCGAAGGTGCTAGCGGTGATGGATTTTGGTGATTGGATTGCGCATCAAAGCGAAGTGCGGCCAGACGTCACCCGCGTCCTACTCGATCCCGGCGCCAGCGCACCGTTGACGGCACGAACCGGCAACGCAGGCAAATCCATTGCGCTCATCATCGGCCCGGAGGGCGGCTTCGCCCCCGATGAAATTGCCGCTGCGATTCGCAAAGGTGTTGAAACGGTACGGTTTGGTTTGCGTGTGTTGCGCACCGAAACCGCTGGAATTGCCGCAATCGCCGCGCTGCAGGCACAGTTTGGCGATTTGAGTTGATTGGGTTGCCTAGATTGAGACTCACCCAGGCTTAGCCTGTTAAAATTAACACCATTATTTAAATTCGATCAGCAAAAAAATGGCCACGCACACTCAACTCGCCGCAAAAAAACTCGAAGTTTTCGTCAAGTGGTTCCGTTCAGCGACTCCGTTCATTCATGAATTCGGTGGCGGCACGATTGTGATTGCCTTCGGCGGCGAGGTGTTGTCTGACGGCGAACTAATGCAGCTCGCGCACGACATCAATGTATTGGTGAGCCTAGAAGTGCGCGTTGTGTTGGTCCACGGCACGCGGCCGCAGATTGAAGACCAGCTCAAGCAACATGGCGTCACTGCACGCTATGGGGAAGGCCGCCGTATTACCGATGATGCGGCGCTGAAATGTGTGAAAGAAGCCAACGGCATTGTGCGGATGGAAATTGAAGCAACGCTCTCGACAGAACTGGCAAATTCACCAATGGCGGGTGCGGATATTCGTGTGTCATCCGGTAATTTTATTACCGCTAAACCATTCGGGGTGCATAACGGCGTGGATTTTATGCATACCGGCCAGGTTCGGAAGGTCGATGTGGAGGGCATTACGCGCCGCTTGGATGATCATGAAGTCGTGCTAATCTCGCCGATTGGTTTCTCGCCGACCGGCGATATTTTTAACTGCACTCTGGAAGATGTGGCGACTTCAGTGGCGACGGCATTGAAGGCTGACAAAATTATTTTTCTTACTGAGGCAATGGGCGCTACCGACGCAAAAGGCAAGTTGCTCGGTGAGTTAACGGCGCAGCAGGCGCAAGATTTGCTCGTGGCTCCGCAGGCCGCCAGCACACTCTCCGACGACGTGCGCTACTACTTACCCTGCACCATCCGTGCGGTGCGAGATGGCGTGAAGCGTGCACACTTGATTAGCCGCCATATTGACGGCGCGATTTTGATGGAGCTTTTTACACACCACGGAATCGGCACGATGGTAGTACTGGAATCGCCCGACAAGTTGCGCGATGCGAAGCGCGATGACGTTGACGGCATTCTGGCGATCATTGATCCGCTCGTCGCACAAGGTGTGCTGGTAAAGCGCGAGCGCGGCTTAGTTGAGGCTGAAATTGATCGTTTTATGGTGCTAGAGGAAGACGAAGAGATCATTGGTTGTGCTGCACTGTATCCGTTCCCCAATGATAAATCGGTCGAGCTGGCGTGCCTCGCGGTAAATCCTTTCTATCGCGACGGTGGGCGCGGCGAACGCATATTGGGCTTTGCCGAAAAGCGCGCCAAGGAAAAAGGGTTCAAAACATTGTTTGTCCTGTCCACCCAAACAACGCAATGGTTTGTAGAGCGCGGCTTTGTGGAAAGTGATGTCAGCAAGTTGCCTGCCGAAAAACAGGCCCTATATAACTACCAGCGACGCAGCAAAATTTATAGCAAATCGCTTTAGCATTTCTCGCAATCTAAACAGGAGCATCACATGCCCAGAATGATTCAATGTATCAAGCTCAAAACCGAAGCCGAAGGCCTCGATTTTGCACCCTATCCAGGCCCAATCGGCAAGCAGATTTACGAGCAAGTTTCCAAGGTAGCTTGGAAAGAATGGCAGGAAGATCAAAAGCGTTTGGTCAACGAAAACCGTTTGAATTTAGCTGACCAACGCGCACGCAAATATCTGGAAGAACAAATGATGCGCCACTTTTTTGGAGATGGGGCGGAGAAGGCTTCGGGTTACGTGCCGCCCGCCAGTTAGCATCAATAAAAGTAGAACACTATTTTTATTAGCTTGACAAGCTTAAAATCGCAGGCAAATACAAACTACTTGATGCATAAACCCCAGATAAAATCAGTTAAAAACAAAAACGCCGCAGAGACTGCGGCGTTTTTGCCTACATAGCTGGGCACCTCAATCCGGCGACTGCACTTCACGCTCAAATTCTTCGACAGAAATGTGACGTACGTCTTTGCCCTTGACCAAATAGACCACGTACTCGCTCATGTTCTTGGCATGATCGCCAATACGTTCAATCGCTTTGGCGATAAACAAAATATCAATTGCCGCCGAAATCGTGCGCGGATCCTCCATCATGAAGGTGACCAGCTGACGCAGGATCCCACGGAACTGTTCATCTACAATTTGATCTTGCTTGACGACTTTCGCTGCCGCTGCAATGTCCAGCCGCGCGAACGCATCCAGCGCGGTGTTGAGCATTTCTAGCGCGACATTGCTGGCATAGCGGACCTCGGCAAATCGGGTAGATAGGCGACGATCCTGCTGATGAATTTGTTTGGCCATCCGTGCGATTTTCTGCGCTTCATCGCCAATACGCTCCAAATCGGTAATCGTCTTTACCACCGCCATGACCATCCGCAAATCACTCGCCGTCGGTTGGCGCTTGGCAATGATATGAACGCAGTCCTCATCAATGCCGACTTCCATCGCATTGACGCGATGATCGTCAATAATGACTTGGTCTGCCAACGCCATATCGCCAATCGCCAAAGCTTCCATGGCGCGGGTGATTTGCTGCTCTACCAAACCGCCCATTTGCAACACGCGTGAACGTACCGCTTCAAGTTCGGCATCAAATTTTTTCGAAATATGTTCGTTGGCCATGTTTTGCTTTTACTTGTTAAAGGAATACAGCAATTAGAAAGTGTAGGCGCTAAGTATGACAAAAATGTGACGCAGGATATTGATCATGCTCTGGTGCTCACCCTGTAAAATGCAGTGGCTCAGCAGAAACTCGCGCGGGGTTTTCGGGGGTTTCGGGGGTTTTCGGGGGGTTTTAAGGCTGCGCTGATTTGAAAATAATGTTAACACCGGTGGGTGTTGCCAACAACAATACGTCTGCTCCACGCTTGACAAACAAGCCGTTGGTCACTACGCCAGTAATTTGATTAACTTCAGTTTCGAGCGCGAGTGGATCAGCAATCGTGAGCCCGCGCACATCCAAAATCCAATTGCCGTTGTCGGTAACAACCGGCTTCATCGCACCATCAATTTCTTTTACGCGCCATTCGGGGTGTCCGCCCAGCTTCACCAATTCCCGCGCCACATAGCTCCGCGCCATCGGGATCACCTCAACGGGCAATGGAAATTTACCCAGCACATCAACGAGTTTGGTTTCATCGGCAATACAGACGAATTTTTGACTTGCGGCTGCGACAATTTTTTCGCGCGTCAGTGCGCCGCCACCACCTTTGATCATCGCTAAATGCCGCGTAACCTCATCGGCGCCGTCTACGTAGAGAGACAGGGTGCCTGCATTGTTAAGCTCCATCACCTCAATACCGCCCGCTTTTAAGAGGTTGGCGCTGGCTTCAGAACTGGATACGCAGGCTTTAACACGATGCTTAATTTTTATAAGTTCAGCGATAAAAAAATTGACCGTCGAACCCGTACCCACACCGATAATCGTGTCATCTTCTATGTATTGCAGACTTGCAATTGCGGCTTGTAATTTCAGTGCATCTTGGCTTTTTTTTGGATCCATTTTTTAGCTAACTCAATTTGGTTTGGGTGATTTGATAAAGCATAGCCCAATTTCTGATAACTTTAACGAATGGAGCAGGATCAAATTTTCAACATTGAGGGCGCATGAAGCACAACCAAGCATTAAATGACGAATATCTGAAGCGCATATTGTGCGCACGCGTCTACGACGTGGCGATCGAAAGCCCGCTGGAGCTGGCCACCGGCATTTCAGAAAATTTACAAAACAAAGTGTTGCTCAAGCGCGAAGATATGCAACCAGTATTTTCATTCAAAATTCGCGGCGCTTACAACAAAATGGCGCATTTAACCCCCGCTGAATTAAAACGCGGCGTGATTTGCGCGAGTGCTGGAAACCATGCGCAAGGCGTCGCACTTGCCGCACAAAAGCTCGGTTGTAACGCAACCATTGTTATGCCCGCCACAACGCCGAAGATAAAGATCGATGCCGTCGCCAGGCGTGGCGCGCACGTTGTGCTCGAAGGCGATAGCTATCACGAGGCGAGTTTGGTTGCGAAGAGGCTGTGTGCCAGTAAGAAGCTCACCTATGTCCATCCTTACGACGACCCGCTGGTCATCGCTGGTCAAGGCACGATTGGCATGGAAATCTTGCGGCAATATCAGCACCCGATTGATGCGATTTTTGTGCCGATTGGCGGCGGCGGTTTAATTGCCGGGATCGCAGCTTACGTGAAGGCGCTTTCACCCGAAACCAAAATTATCGGCGTTGAGCCGGTCGATTCCAACGCGATGTATCAGTCGATCAAAGCCAACAAGCGTGTCACGTTATCTCATGTGAATTTGTTTGCCGATGGCGTGGCGGTGAAGCAGGTAGGCGAAGAAACGTTTCGTATGGTGAAACAATTGGTCGATGAGATCGTACTCGTAACAACTGATGAAATTTGTTCATCGATTAAAGATATCTATCAAGAAACCCGCTCGGTGATGGAGCCGTCCGGCGGCTTGGCGCTGGCGGGCATCAAGCTTTATGCTGCGCGCGAGAAAGCAAAAGGCAAAACCTTTGTCGCTATCTGCTGCGGCGCCAATATGAATTTTGACCGGCTCCGTTTTGTGGCTGAACGGGCGCAAGTGGGCGAGCATCATGAAGCGCTGCTTGCGGTGACGGTGCCAGAAACGCGCGGTAGCTTTAAGCGATTCTGCGAGCTGGTAGGGCCGCGTAACCTCACTGAATTCAATTACCGCATGACCGATTCAAAGCAGGCGCATTTATTCGTAGGCGTCCAAATTTATGGGCGCGATGAAGCAAAAAAACTCGTGGCGAATTTCAATAAAAAAGGTTTTAAAACGCTTGATCTAACCGACGACGAAATGGCTAAGTTGCATGTTCGCCATATGGTTGGCGGTCGCTCACCACTCGCGGTGGAAGAAGCCATTTACCGTTTTGAATTCCCAGACCGTCCCGGCGCCCTGATGAAATTTCTCACCAGCATGAGCCCAAATTGGAACATCAGCTTATTTCATTACCGCAATCATGGTGCGGATATCGGCAAAATTCTAATCGGTTTGCAAGTGCCCAAAAATGAGCGCGCTGCGTTTGCCAAATTCTTAAAAACACTGGGTTATGAATATACTGATGAGACAAACAACCCGGCTTACCGCTTGTTTTTGGGATAGCGCTTAGCAATTTTTCGTCCCGTTATTGACTACACTTTTGAGCTAAAAGCCTGAGGTTGCCCGACGGTGCTCGCTTATTTTTCGGTGCTGCCAAACTCGTCGCTTCGAATGATCTCGCCTAAAAAATGAACGCCACCAAAAACATCAAACTCCTCGCAACTTGCCAAGCGTTGCTCTTTACCAACAACGTTACACTAATCGCGATTAATGGTTTGGCCGGCTATGTATTGGCGCCGTCGAAAACATTGGCGACGATGGCCGTGACAGCTCAGGTGATCGGCTCGGCGCTGGCAACGATACCGGCGTCGCTGTTGATGGAAAAAATGGGGCGTAAAGCGGGGTTTCAGATTGGCACAACGTTTGGTGTGGTCGGCGCAATGATTGCCACGATTGCGTTGTGGCAATCCAGTTTTTGGCTGCTGTGTTTTGGCACATTTGTACTAGGCGGCTATGGTGCGTTCGGTGGGTTTTATCGATTTGCCGCCGCCGATTCCGTATCAGCTACGCAGCCGGCCGCCGAGCGAGCGCGCGCCATCTCGCTGGTGGTAGCAGGCGGCCTAGTGGGCGGTCTGCTTGGGCCGGCATTGTCGACTTGGACGCGCGCACTCACACAGCCGGAATTTTTGGCGTCGTACGCTTCGCTGATTGTGTTTTCACTCATCACGATGTTGGTGTTAACGCAACTCGACATTCCCGAGGCACAGGCCAACACTAGCCATGCGCCGCCGCGCAAATTGGCTGAGATCGCGGCTCAACCGATGTTCGTGGTCGCGGTGATGGCAAGTGCGATTGGTTATGGCGTCATGAGCTTATTGATGACGGCAACACCGCTGGCAATGGGGTTTTGCGGGCACCCCTACGGCGCGGCGGCAGGGGTAATCGGCGCCCATGTGATCGCGATGTTCGCGCCATCGTTTTTTACCGCCGCGCTGATTGCGCGGTTTGGTGTGTTAAGCGTGATCGGCGCTGGTATCGGGCTGATGTTTGGCTGTGTCAGCATCGCGCTCGGCGGGGTAGAAATTTTAAATTTTTGGTGGGCATTGGTGATGTTGGGCGTCGGCTGGAATTTTATGTATGTGGGCGGTACTGCACTGCTCACAGAAACTTACCGCCTGAATGAAAAAGCGAAGATTCAAGGCGTGCATGATTTGCTGGTTTTTTGTACCACCGCGACCTCTTCATTTGCATCTGGGGTGCTGGTGAACCGCGCCGACTGGGTCACGCTGCAATGGGTAGCGGTGCCGTTTTTGTTGATTTGTGCGGCGACCGTAATTTGGTTTATGTCGAAGCGCCGCAAGTTGTTGACGGCTGCAAAACATGACAGCTGACGGCGGGTTGCGCAATGATTCACATTGCGCAGCATAATCCATCAGCCTCCAAATTCACGCTTGGCGGCAGTCACTAAGGCGATAATCATGGCAGCAGTTAATTTATAATTGCCGGCTGTCGGAACAAGTTACTTTCGATTCCGACCCCAATCAGTTTAACTAAACCTGCTCCCCCAACCGCGCTAATAATTCCGCTTGGTGCTCCGCCATCAAGCCGTCGGTTAGCTCACTCAAGTCGCCATCCATTATGAAGTCGAGTTTGTATAGCGTCAGGTTGATGCGGTGATCAGTCATGCGGCCTTGCGGAAAATTATAGGTCCGGATCCGCTCCGATCTGTCGCCTGAGCCGACGAGCGATTTGCGGGTCGCGGCTTCCTTGGCTTGTGCTTCTCGCGTTTGTTTGTCTTTGATTCTCGCGGCCAATACTTTGAAGGCTTGTTCTTTGTTTTTGTGCTGTGAGCGGCCGTCTTGGCATTCCACCACGATGCCGGTAGGGATGTGCGTTAAGCGTACAGCGGAATCGGTTTTGTTAATGTGCTGACCACCGGCACCAGATGCACGAAACGTATCAACGCGAACATCGCCCGCGTTAATTACGATATCACTCACATCATCGGCTTCGGGCATAACCGCGACGGTGGCGGCAGAGGTGTGGATGCGACCCTGAGTTTCGGTATCAGGCACGCGCTGCACGCGGTGACCACCAGATTCAAATTTTAGCCTCGAGTAAGCACCGTGGCCGGCAATACGCGCGATAATTTCTTTAAAACCACCGACTTCACCGGGCGATTCGGAAACGATTTCAACCTGCCAGCGATTTCTCTCAGCGTAGCGGGTGTACATGCGGAATAAATCACCAGCAAATAACGCTGACTCATCGCCGCCCGTGCCCGCTCGAACTTCGAGAAAAATATTCTTGTCGTCATTCGGGTCTTTGGGCAATAGCGCTTTCTGCAAGTCGAGCTCGATTTGCTCCAAGCGGGCGCGACCGGCTTTGATTTCCTCCTCGGCGAACTCGCGCATATCAGGATCACGACCCATTTCTTGAGCGGCGGCAACATCGTCCTCGGACTTTTTATAATCGCTAAACAACCCGACGACGGGCGAAATATCGGCATGTTCTCGGGTGATTTTGCGGTAGCTGTCCATATCGTTGACCACTTCAGGCGCTGATAGCAAGCGGTCGAGCTCAACAATTCTCTCGCGCAAGGATGCGAGCTTTTTACTGATAGATTCTTTCATGGGCCTGCGTTTTTAGTCCGTATTATTCTGCTTGTGGGTAGAGCTTTTCGAGCACATTGGCAAGTGCGTCCCGGTCCTCGCCTGCGCTGCGATTGAGTGCGGCAAGGGGATGGTGTAAAAATTTATTGGTAAGTCCGTGCGCCAAGGCTTCGAGCACCTTGGCCGGGTCTTCGCCTTTGGCGAGCATTTTCTGCGCGCGTTCTAACTCAGTCTGACGATATTGGTCTGCACGGCCGCGTATTTGCTGGATCACGGGAACGGCGCTGCGAGCCGCTAACCAATTCATGAACTCTTCGGTGCGTATCTTGATAATGGCATCGGCTTGAGCGACGGCAGCTTCTCGTTTGTCTAAATTTTGTTGAATCACCCGGCCCAAACTATCTAGCGTGTAAAGGTAAATATCATTTAACTCGCCTACTTCGGCCTCGACATCGCGGGGCACAGCCAGATCCACAATAAACATCGGTTTGCGACGGCGCAATTTTAGCGCTCGCTCAATCATGCCCTTACCGATAATCGGCAGTGTCGACCCGGTAGAGGTGATGACGGCATCAAATTCATGGACGCGCTCGGGCAACGCCTGCAGTGTGATGGCGCTGGCATTAAAACGCCGCGCCAGCTCTTCACCGCGCTCCAGCGTGCGGTTGGCGACGACGATTTGCTTTGGTGATTGCGCGGCAAAATGCGTGGCAGAAAGCTCGATCATTTCACCGACGCCGATAAGCAACAATTTAATCTCGCGGATATCGCCAAAAAGTTGCTGCGCCAGTTTTAGCGATGCCGCCGCCATACTTACTGAAGTAGCACCTATTTCAGTCTGCGTGCGAACTTCTTTAGCAACCTTAAATGTTTCTTGGAACATACGATCCAGTGACCCAGACAACGCATTGGCCTCATTCGCTATTTTGACGGCTAATTTTACCTGCCCCAGGATCTGCGGCTCTCCTAGTATCATGGAATCCAAGCCGCTCGCCACACGGAAAGCATGGCGCGGCACATCGGCCTCATGAAGCGTATAAAAATGTGAGCTTAAATCCAAACCAATTGCAGCAGGCTGAGCATTGAGCCAACGTGCCGCCGCCTCTAGTGCCACGCGGTTACTTGCTCGCAGGTAAATTTCGGTGCGGTTACAAGTGGAAATTAAAGCGATTTCCTGCGCGTCTGTTTCCTGCCGCAAACTATCAATCGCGCTCCGCTGCGCAGTTAATGGAAACGCAACGCGTTCACGCACCTCAATAGAGGCGGTGCGGTGGTTGAGTCCTAGGGCGTAGAGCGGCATAGCAGTATAGTGTAATCAAAGAACGTAACGGCAAGTGGTAGACAAGAAAACCAAATAATTATAACAGCGGGCCTGCGTTGCTTTACCCGAAGCGCCGCCTTGGGAGGCGATTCTCTTGCGCTAACCAACGCTTAACAAACGGGGGGGCAGATTTTGCCTCTGAGCGACCACCATTGCCAGATTAAGCCGTTATGTTGCTCTATATCTCGTTTTCCGCATTTTGTTTGCATTTGCAATGCGAATTCGGCGTAGCGCTCGCGGGTGGATTACACTAACCAAGCCTGCATTCTTTGAGGCCCCGCGCGGCGGCTGTCTTAGCCTTATCTCGACCGCTATGGTTAGCGCCACCGCCTTACTCCATTCTTACAATGCACAAGGACGACACATGCATTACTTTTTATCCGCCGCCGCAGTCACAACAGCCGTTGCTATCATGGCAGCAGCGCCCAACAGCGATGCCGCCTCAGCACCAACAGCGCAGGCTTCGCAGGGATGCCCCGCCCTATTGGATCAAAAATTTAAATCTTTGCAAGGCCAGCCGCTGAATTTTTGCCAGTATGCGGGCAAAGTCGTTGTGGTCGTGAATACAGCGAGCTATTGCGGATTCACCGAACAATACAAGGGTTTACAGGCGATTTACGAAAAATACAAAGAAAAAGGCTTGGTCGTCGTGGGCTTTCCCGCGAATGACTTCGGTAAGCAAGAGCCCGGCTCAAACGCGGAAGTCGCGGATTTTTGTGAACGCACGTACAAAGTGAAATTTCCGATGATGGAAAAAACATTCGTCGTCGAAGCAGAAGGGGTGAAGGTGAATCCGCTGCACGAAGCCTTGTTCAAAGCCACGGGACAACGTCCGAAATGGAATTTTCATAAGTATGTGATTGGCCGCGATGGCCAGACAGTGCAAAGTTTCGGCAGCAGCGTGAATCCAGAGTCGCCGGCTTTTTTGGCCGCACTGGAAAAGCAGCTGGAAGTAAAATAAGTCAACCTTTACAATATGTTACTGTAAGAGCATGATGTAGTTTCTATGTTCGCACAAGATTTTGAGGGTTCTCAGTGCGCCGCTTTCCTGACTCATGGTTACCCTCAGGTTTATAAGGTTACTCGAAGGCTTCTTTTATGGCTGCTGCAGTCGCCGCTACTTTCAGTCCACTGGGCCGCGCGTTGGTACAGCAAAATCGGCTCGTCCAAGCGGACGCGACGGCCATCCAGGCAGACGCAAAGCGTGCCGGGATTACATTTATTGAGCAGTTGATTGCCTCGAAGAAAATCTCGTCGAAAGAAGTGGCTTTGTTCGCCGCCCAAACTTTTGGTGTGCCGTTGCTGGATTTGCTGGCGGTTGATCCGGAGCAATTGCCAATCACATTGCTAGACGTGAAGCTGATTGGCTCCAAACGCGTTATTCCGCTACAAAAGCGCGGCAACCGACTGTTTGTCGCCACCTCCGATCCGTCCAACGACCAGATTTTCTCTGAACTTAAGTTCGCGACCGGCTCGGTCGTTGAGCCTGTGGTGGTCGAAGAAGAGCGCCTCGCACTGCTGCTGAAACGATTTGGTGAGACCGGTGCAAAAGCGCTCGACACGCTGATGGCGGGCGATGAGACTTCGCTTGAAAACATTGATTTGGGCGATGACGGGGGCGTCGTCGATGAGAGCCAATCGGGCGGCGTCGTTGAAGAAATCGATGATGCGCCAGTCGTGAAATATGTGCAAAAAGTATTGTTGGATGCGATCAACGGCGGCGCATCCGATATTCACTTTGAACCCTACGAAAAGTTTTATCGTATTCGTTACCGTGTGGACGGCATTTTGTACGATGTGGCGCAGCCGCCGTTAGCGATCAAAGAAAAAATTGCCTCCCGCATCAAAGTGGTTTCGCGTCTCGACATTTCAGAAAAGCGCGTTCCGCAAGACGGCCGGATGAAACTGAAGCTATCAGCAACGCGCGCCATTGATTTTCGGGTGTCTACTTGTCCAACGCTATTCGGCGAGAAGATTTGTATGCGGATTTTGGATCCTTCCAGCGCCACGCTAGGTATCGAGGCGCTTGGCTATGAGCCGGAACAACGCGAGGCGCTGATGCATGCAATCTCAAGACCATACGGCATGGTCTTAGTCACGGGGCCGACCGGTTCGGGCAAGACCGTATCTTTATACACCTGCCTTAATATTTTGAACAAGCCTGGCATCAATATCGCGACCGCCGAAGACCCGTGCGAGATTAACCTGCCGGGCATCAATCAAGTAAACGTGAATGACCGCGCTGGCTTGACATTTGCTGTGGCGCTGAAAGCATTTCTGCGCCAAGATCCGGACATCATTATGGTCGGCGAAATTCGCGATATGGATACTGGCGAAATTGCCATCAAAGCCGCGCAGACCGGTCATATGGTGCTCTCGACATTGCATACCAACGACGCGCCGTCGACGCTGACGCGCTTGATGAATATGGGCATTGCGCCGTTTAATATCGCCACGAGCGTGATTTTGATCACAGCGCAGCGCTTGGCGCGAAAGCTCTGTTCTTGCAAACGACCGATTAACATACCGCGAGAAGCCTTGCTGCGCGCTGGCTTCACCGAGGAGCAGCTCGATGGATCATGGCAACCGTACGGCGCGGTGGGGTGCGACATATGTAAAAATTCAGGGTATAAGGGTCGATGCGGCATTTATCAGGTGATGCCAGTCTCTGAAGCGATGCAGCGCATCATTATGAAAAATGGTACTGCGATCGACATTTCTGATCAGGCGATAATTGAAGGGGTTTCGGATCTGCGCCAATCAGGATTGCGCAAAGTGAAGGCTGGCTTGACTTCGCTTGAGGAAATTGAATCGGTCACGAATGAGTAAGCTATAGTTTTAATCCGTAAGTTGCAGGCTCACGAACTGACATTTGTTAGTAGAAGTAAAAACCAGCACCGGCAAACGCAATCAAACGTAACAACGGCACCCGTTAAGGAGCAGCAATGGCTACGACAGCGACGCAACCCAAAGCGCAAAAAGATGTCAAGGTTTATACCTTCGTTTGGGAAGGTAAGGACAAATCGGGCAAGATTGTCAAAGGCGAAATGCGCGCATCGGGCGAAAATATTGTCAATGCGACATTACGCCGGCAGGGCATTGTTGGCCCCAAGGTAAAAAAAGTATCCGGCCGCGGCGGCAAGAAAATAAAGCCAGACGATATTGCCTTTTTCACGCGACAATTGGCGACGATGATGAAAGCGGGCGTACCACTTCTTCAGGCATTTGATATCGTTGCAAAGGGGCATAGCAACCCGTCGGTCACCAAACTCCTCCTCGATATTAAGACCGAAGTCGAAACCGGCTCAAGCCTCTCTCAAGCGTTCCGAAAATATCCTCTTTACTTCGATATCTTATATTGCAATTTAGTTGCTGCTGGCGAGCAGGCCGGTATCTTGGATGCGCTACTGGATCGATTGGCCACTTATCAAGAAAAAATAATGGCGATCAAGGGCAAAATCAAAAAGGCCTTGTTTTATCCTATCTCGATTTTGGTGGTCGCGTTCGTCGTGACGGCAGTGATTATGATTTTTGTGGTTCCGCAGTTTAAGGAATTGTTCAAATCGTTCGGGGCAACGCTACCGACACCGACACTCATTGTTATGCAAATTTCAGAGCTTTTTGTGGCCTATTGGTGGCTATTAGCTATTTCGATTTTCGGAGCGAGCTATTTCATCTCCAACGCACTCAGACGAAGCGAAAAACTTCAGTTCTTGCGCGACCGAATGATGCTGAAGCTGCCCGTTGTCGGCGATATGGTTCGAAAGGCGACCATTGCGCGCTGGACTCGGACGTTGTCAACGATGTTTGCGGCTGGCGTACCGCTGGTTGAAGCGCTTGATTCGGTAGCGGGCGCGGCAGGCAATCGCGTTTATTACAATGCGACCAAGAAGATTCAATCTGAGGTCAGCACTGGCTCTAGCCTGACTGTATCGATGCAAAATACTAATGTGTTCCCCAATATGGTGTTGCAAATGACAGCCATTGGTGAGGAATCTGGCGCACTCGATGGCATGTTGAGTAAGGTGGCAGACTTTTTTGAACGTGAGGTTGACGATGCCGTCGATGCGTTGGCCAGCTTGATGGAGCCGATGATTATGGTGGTGTTGGGTACGGTTATCGGTGGCCTTGTGGTTGCGCTTTACCTGCCGATCTTCAAGCTGGGCGCCGTTGTCGGATGATTAGGGCTGCTGATATTTGCATACTTTCAGGCAATCGACTGCTGGGGCGGCCTTTACACTTTGCGTGGCAAACCTAATCCATGGACTTATTTGACACCTTCCGCGCTTTTCCTTGGTTTTACATCGGTACGGCAATCGTTTTTGGGCTCATGGTAGGCAGCTTTCTCAACGTCGTCATTCATCGACTGCCGAAGATGATGGAGTCGGAATGGCGGGAGCAGTGCACCGAATTTTTATACCCTGATCAAGTCGGAGAGGTTGAAAAAAGCGCGACGCAAGACACGCAGATTGTTGGCCAGAGACTGACGCCAAAACCTAAATACAATCTGGTCGTACCACGTTCCAGCTGCCCCGCCTGCGGCCATAAGATTACCGCGATGGAGAACATTCCAATCTTGAGTTATGCGTTTTTACGCGGGAAATGTTCTGGCTGTGGCACCGCTATTAGTATTCGCTACCCGCTGGTCGAAGTATTGACAGGCACGCTGACGGGGTTTATGGCTTGGCATTTTGGCGTTACGTGGCTTGCTTTGTTTGCCATTGTTTTTGTTTGGGCTTTGATTGCGCTTACCTTCATTGATGCCGACACAACCTTGCTGCCGGATGACATCACGTTGCCGCTCATGTGGATGGGATTGGTCATTAATATTGGCAGCGCAATTGTCCCTTTATCGGAAGCTGTCGTTGGTTGCGTGGCCGGGTATCTTATCTTGTGGTTAGTCTTCTGGGGCTTTAAGCTCATGACTGGCAAAGATGGTATGGGCTATGGCGATTTTAAGCTGCTCGCTGCCATTGGCGCGTGGCTTGGCTGGCAAATGTTGCCGTTGGTAATATTGCTTTCTGCCGCAGTCGGCACTGTGATTGGCATTGTCGGCATTATCGTCCAGGGCCGTGATAAAGGTGCCAAATTGCCCTTCGGACCCTATTTGGCGGTTGCAGGGTTTATTGCTCTCATTTGGGGGCAGCCACTGACGGCTTGGTACCTTGGCCGTGGCATTGTGTGATCTCTGATCAATCTGAACAATGCATGCCAAAGCAATTTCTAGCCACGCAACGCCATTTGTGGTTGGATTAACTGGCGGAATTGGTTGCGGCAAATCAACGGTTGCCGAATATTTTGCGCAAAGAAATGTTGGCGTCATTGATGCCGATGTAATTGCACATGCCCTTACCGCGTCAGGAGGGGTGGCTATCGGTCAGATTCGTTCCGCTTTTGGCGACACTGTAATCAGCGTTGATGGCAGTTTGAATCGCGCCACAATGCGCAACCGCGTTTTCAATGCCCCCCTAGAAAGGTTGCGTTTAGAAGCGATTTTGCATCCTGCCATTCGCGACGAAATTGACCGCCAAATTCAAATTCATCGCGTCAACACTGCTTCTCCGTGCCCTTATTTGCTGCTGATAGCGCCTTTACTGTTTGAATCACTAGCGTATCGCCAAATAGTGATGAGAACGGTAGCAATTGATTGCCCTCAATCGGTGCAAATTGCGCGGGTAATGGGGCGCTCGATGAATAACCTCTCCACCGGCGTAATGTCGTCGGATGACGTGAGCCTGATTATTGCCACGCAAATTCCGCGCGCCGTACGCCTACAGCTTGCCGATGATGTAATTTTAAATTACAAGTCAGTCGAGCATTTGGAATCTGCAGTTGACCAATTGCACCAGCGGTACCTTGCGTCGGCGTCGGCCCGTGCCAGCATAAAATTGCCCGCCAAAAATGAAGCTTATTTGTAAAGCATTCGACAATGCGTCACAATTCAAGGCTAATTTGGAGTCGTTTTTTTGATTATTTACGAATATCCGCTCAATGAACGCATCCGCACG
The DNA here is from genome assembly GCA_025360815.1 of Burkholderiales bacterium. Lineage (GTDB taxonomy): Bacteria > Pseudomonadota > Gammaproteobacteria > Burkholderiales > Usitatibacteraceae > UKL13-2. The sequence continues at coordinate 33,834 of JANYBL010000035.1, read as the reverse complement.
CTGCTGCGGCTTGAGGACCTTTTTGATCGGGTCGCGTTCTTTATTGCGCAGCATTCGCCACTTGATCACCAAGCGGCGCTGACCAGCATTTTTGAGATCCTTGAGGTTTCGAGTCGTGGCGATTTGAAATCCGACCTGTTACAAGAGCTTGACCGCCAGCGTTTGTTTTTAGAAGCACTGCGCAACAATCCAGCAATTTCTGAAGAAAAGCTTGATGCCGTCGTTGCTGAAATCGAAGCTGCCTTTGCCGATCTGTTACAAGCCTCCGGCAAAACCGGCCAGCATTTGCGCGAAAACGAATGGCTTATGACGATCAAGCAGCGGGCCGGCATTCCCGGCGGCGTTTGCGAATTTGATTTGCCTTCGTACCATCACTGGCTACATCGCGATGAAGCAAGCCGGCGGGCCGATTTGGAAACATGGCTTAAGCCGTTAAATGGTATCGCGTCAGCACTCAGGATTGTGCTGCGAGTACTGCGCGAGAGCGGCAAATCAATGCCTCTAATTGCATACGCCGGCATTTTTCAGCAGATGCCAATGGAGCGTTCGGCACACATGCTCAGGCTGACTATTTTGCGCGACACGCCTTGCGTTCCTGAGATCAGCGCAAACAAATATGCACTCAATATTCGTTTTATTTTGCCCGGCAGTGTGCAGCGCACCAAGCTTTATGAACAAGATGTTGAATTCGACCTCACCTACTGCAATCTCTAATTTCTATCGTTTCTCCCCCAATTCTTGTTCACTTTATGTCATCTCTTCAAGTACGTTGCCCTCAATGCCACACCCTTAGTGGCTACACTACCGCCAACAAATGGCGCCCTTTTTGCAGCGAACGCTGCAAAATGATCGATTTGGGCGCATGGGCTTCAGATGCCTACAGTATTGTCGGCAAAGCCATTGAGGGCGACGACGCGCTCGAGCAGCCTTTGCTCGACGACAACGAGCAACGTGTGGTGGGCGGCACACCAAGCCCTAACCAGCATTAAAGAAGTCGTCGAGAGACTGATGTTCGTCGTCCGCTAAGGGGCAGCCCTAATTTGAGGTGCAAACCCCATCTTAAACCGACGTAGGTCAATTTTTAGAGCATGTTTCCTCTGAACCTCGCGTTGTCGATAAGGTTTTCTTGCCACGCCGTGCCTTGCTGCGATAAAATTTAGGTTGTAGTTGAGATTGTTGGGTCAGCGCTGGATCTATCGCGTGTTTTGTACACCGCTCCGATGTCCAGACGTGATTAATGCGACATCTGCCGAGCATTTAATATTCACCAAGGTAATGTCCAATCGGCATCGTTAACATGGTAATCAGCGAACAGAATGATTCGGCAGCAGACACTTTTACTCTGTTTGCAAAGCCGAATCGTTCGTTAACATCTGCAGGCAGATCACTGTGGCTCGCCTTAATGGCGACGACAACACTGCTGGTGGCAGTTGCCGCCTTCGCAATGGGCGCGTGGCTTATTTTGCCGTTTGCAGGACTTGAAATTGCGCTGGTTTGCTATGCATTCCGCGTCATTGCTCAACATGATGACGATTACGAAATGCTTACCGTCGGCGAAACAAATTTCAAGTGGGAGCAGCGGTGTGCGGGCGGCAACACGGTGCTGGAAGGAAACAAGCACTGGGCAACATTTGAAGCGGTCAATGTTGTTGGTCGCTTGCAACTGCAGCTCCGGTATGCAGGTAGGACGGTTATTGTCGGCAAGCACTTTGCGACTGAGGAACAAAAGCAATTGACAAAACAATTGCAGGCACTATTTAGCCGAATATAAGCAACAGGCATATAGAAGTAAGCGGTTATTGAAATAACAAAATAATTACTTTCAAGCGTTGTTCAAGTTACTTGAGCGCAACGTATGCACAAACAGGTAAAATGAGGGTGAAAAGTCTTCAACAGCACCCAATATGATCGGCACGAGCAGCGCAGTCATGCGGTCATCGCATCGCGCAACGATAGGGCCGAAATGTGGTTTAAAACAGGGCAGGTAATCCAGAATGCAAACAATGATTTTATCCGTGGCAACTTTCTTCCAACTTCGTAAGCTAAAACCAGCGATTAGCGCTGTCTATGCATTAATCGGTGTTTTGGGCGCGTGCTTAACGGGCCGCGCTTGGGCCGGATACGATTTCAATATCCCCCAGCCTGCAACGCCTATTTCGCAGCAAATCTACGGCTTGCACATGTATATTTTGATCGTCTGTGCGGTCATTTTTGTCGTTGTGTTCTCAATGATGTTTTATTCGATTTTTAAATTCAGAAAATCGAAAGGCGCAAAACCTGATGTCAATTTCCATGAAAGCACGCTGATTGAAATTATTTGGACCATTATTCCATTTATTATTTTGATCGCGATGGCGATTCCCGCCACCAAAACAGTCCTCGACATGAAAGATACAACTAACCCCGACATGACCGTTAAAGTCACTGGCTATCAGTGGGGATGGCGTTACGATTACAGCGCGGAAGATATTGGCTATTATTCCAATTTGGCCACACCATGGGCGCAAATCGGGCAACCCGGCGCGCAGGCAACAGAGCCAAAGGGCAAAGATTACTTGCTTGAAGTTGACAATCCTCTGGTCGTTCCAGTGGGCAAACGTGTACGCCTGCTCATTACTTCAAACGACGTGATACACGGCTGGTACGTGCCGCAATTGGGCGTAAACCAATATGGGATCCCTGGCTTCATTAAAGACGTTTGGTTCAAAGCAAGCGAAGTTGGCACGTTTAAAGGGCAATGTAGCCAAATTTGCGGCAAGTTGCACGGCTACATGCCGATTACCGTGATCGTTAAATCCGAATCCGACTACGCCAAATGGATTGAAGACTCAAAAGTCAAATTCGGAACGACACCCGCTACTGCCGCTGTAACAGCCGCACTAGCCGCAGTGACCGAAGATTCAAACAAAAAATTTACTATGGCAGAAGCGAAACAAATCGGCGGCAAGATATATGCGGCAAACTGCGTTGCCTGTCACCAAGCGACCGGTAAGGGCATGCCGCCGGCGTTTCCGCCGCTGAGCGGCTCCAAAGTCGTTCAGGGCGCAGCTGATGGTCAAATTGGCGTACTGCTCAATGGCCGGCCCGGCACGGCAATGGTTTCATTTGCGCGTTTGAGCGATAGCGAGCTTGCAGCGGTGATTAGCTACACCCGAAACTCATGGGAAAACAATACCGGCAAGATTGTGCAGCCCAGTGATATTAAAGCACTGAGAAAATCATAACGCTGTTTGAGTTTTCTCCGTTGCATATTTTAAAATTAAGATAAGTTAAGTTGATTTAAAGCAACACCTCGATATGGTTCGGCGTGTTGGCAAAGTCAGAAAGCTGTACTCAGGAGATCTACATGGCAAGCACAACGACACTCGACGACGCAACTTCCCACCACGACACCCACAACGAAGCACACGCCGATGCCCACGATCATGGCCCCGGTAGCTGGACGCGTATTTTCACGACGACCAACCACAAAGATATCGGCTCCATGTACCTTTGGTTTTCGCTATTCATGTTCTTCGTCGGTGGCGGCATGGCGCTGTTGATTCGCGCCGAACTGTTTCAGCCGGGTTTACAAATTGTTCAGCCTGAAGTCTTTAATTCGCTCACAACTGTCCACGCGCTCATTATGATTTTTGGTGCAGTGATGCCAGCCTTCACCGGCTTCGCCAACTGGCTGATCCCGATGCAAATTGGTGCTGCCGATATGGCTTTCCCGCGGATGAACAACTGGTCGTTCTGGTTGATGATACCTGCCGCCATCTTGTTGTTTGCCTCTTTTGCGGTGCCTGGAGGCGCTGCGGGCTCGGGCTGGACGCTGTACCCCCCGCTCTCCATCCAAGGTGGCTTGGGTGTGGACATGACGATTCTGGCGATTCATATTTTGGGTGCATCCTCAATCATGGGTTCGATCAACATCATCACGACACTGCTGAACCTGCGCGCACCCGGTATGACCCTGATGAAGATGCCCATGTTCTGCTGGACGTGGCTCATCACGGCTTATTTGATGATCGCTGTGATGCCTGTATTGGCAGGTGCGATCACGATGTTGCTGACAGATAGGCATTTCGGCACCTCGTTTTTTAACGCTGCGGGTGGTGGTGACCCAACAATGTTTATGCATATTTTCTGGTTCTTCGGCCATCCCGAGGTTTATATCTTGATCCTGCCCGCCTTCGGCATTGTTTCGCAGATCATCCCGACCTTTTCGCGTAAGCCACTGTTTGGTTATGCCTCAATGGTTTATGCAACCGCCTCAATCGCCTTGTTGTCGTTTATCGTATGGGGGCACCACATGTTTACGGTGGGCATGCCTGCGCAGGGACAGTTATTCTTTATGTACGCAACGATGCTCATCGCCGTGCCGACTGGAGTGAAAATTTTCAACTGGATCGCCACCATGTGGCGCGGCTCTCTTAGCTTTGAAACACCGATGTTGTTCTGTATTGGCTTCCTCTGTATGTTTACCTTAGGCGGCTTCTCAGGCCTTGTGCTGGCAGTCGTTCCAGTCGATATCACGCTTCACAACACCTATTACGTGGTGGCGCATTTCCATTACGTGTTGTTTCCCGGTGCGATTTGGGGTTTGATGGCAGGCGTGTATTTTTGGTTGCCGAAGTTTACCGGCCGCATGTACAACGAAACACTTGGTAAATGGCATTTCTGGTTGTCCGCCATTTCATTCAACATCACCTTTTTTCCGCAGCACTTCTTGGGACTTGCCGGGATGCCGCGCCGTATTCCGGACTATGCGCTGCAATTTGCCGAGTGGAATATGGTCTCGAGTATCGGCGCGTTCATTCTGGGTTTTAGCCAGCTGCTGTTCGTATGGAATGTGGTGAGCTGTATTCGCTCCGGCGCGAAAGCTGAAGCAAAGCAGTGGGAAGGTGCGGAGTCGTTGGAGTGGACACATTTGCCGTCCCCGGTGCCGTATCACACCTTTGAAACTGCCCCCATTGTTAAGTAATTTTAAGTTAATAAAGCGACTCAGTTAGCGTCCCAATGCATCCGGAACAACCAAGCAACCAACAACAAAACAAGCCGAACCCGCGTGGCAAATACATTACGCTCGCAATTCTGCTTACGTGGGTTATTGCCGTGTTTGTTTATACTTTGTTCAATTTTGCGGGATTCTCCAAATGAGCATGAGTACAAACAATGGGGCAAGTTTGGATTCGAATGGGATGGCAGGCGCTTTGGTTCAGGCGGTAGATCGTACCGAGGTCGAGCGCAATAACCGAATCATGCTTTACAAGCTTTTGTTGATCGTGCCCGTGATGTTATTTTTTTGTGCATCGATGGTGCCGCTATACAAGCAAATTTGTAAAGTGCTGGGCATAACCGCAACAAGGGCAATGGCTGAAAATACGCAGGTTGATACATCGCGTTTAATAGCCATTGATTTTGTTGCTAATTTAAATACAAATTTTGCATGGAATTTTGTACCCGTTGAAAAGCATGTGGATGTCAATCCCGGTGCAAAAATGACCATTAATTATCGGGTGACCAACACTTTGCCGTATGCCACAACAGGTCGAGCCGTTCCGAGCTTTGCGCCCATTGAAGGTGGTTTGTATTTCAATAAGATCGAATGTTTTTGTTTCAGTAATCAGACGCTCCAAGCCGGGGAAACGCGAGATATGCCGGTAACATTTTATGTGGCCGCGAATATCCCGAAAGATATCGGTGCTATTGCGTTGTCGTACACATTTTTTAGAGTGAATGACAGCGAAGCTGCAACCAACTTAAGCGCGGGCAATCTGAAGAAAGCGCCATAATGTTTGATGCGCTTAAAGCGGTATTGTGGTCGTTTTTTGGGATTCGCAGCAGTAGAGGTTACGACGAGGATCGCGCAAAATTAAAGCTCTGGCAAATTGCGGCCGCGGGGTTGGTTTGTGTATTGGTATTTGTGTTGAGCTTGGTTTTTTTGGTGCGGTTTTTAACCGCAAAATAATGGTTTGACATCGGTTGTCTCGACGATAACAAAGCAACTATTAGGAGTAACTCCATGACTGCAGTAACCGGCGGATATTATTTTGCCCCCCCTTCAAAATGGCCGCTCGTCGGCTCGGTTGCATTATTGTTTTTTGCCTCGGGCGGCGCGATGGTGATGAATCATATTCAGCCCTATGGATGGACATCGATGGCGATCGGCTTCGCAATTCTGGTTTACATGTTATTCGGTTGGTTTGGACAAGTGATCGGTGAAAGCGAATCCGGCATGTACAACGAGCAAGTTGACACTTCGTTCCGTTGGAGCATGAGCTGGTTTATTTTTTCGGAAGTCATGTTTTTTGCCGCTTTTTTTGGCGCATTGTACTACGCGCGCGTGTTTTCAGTGCCTTGGCTAGCCGATCAAGAAAACGCCCTGCTTTGGGAAGGCTATAGCGCTGTTTGGCCAACGGTTGGGCCGTATCTCGAGAAGAACCCTGTAAACGATTTTGTTGCCATGGGCCCTTGGGGCGTACCACTACTCAATACCATTTTGTTGTTGTCTTCAGGCGTGACGCTAACTTGGGCGCACCACGCTCTCAAGGCTGGCCACCGCAGCCAAGTGATCGCCGGCCTGTTTGCAACAGTTGCCCTCGGCTTCACGTTTTTGGGTTTCCAAATCTTTGAATACGCCCATGCTTACAGCGAATTGAACCTCAAGCTCACGTCTGGCATTTTTGGCTCAACCTTCTTTATGTTGACGGGTTTTCACGGCTTTCACGTTACCCTCGGCGCGATCATGCTGACGGTAATCTTGTTTCGTTGTATTAAAGGCCATTTCAAACCCGACAGCCATTTTGGATTTGAGGCCGTCGCGTGGTATTGGCACTTTGTGGACGTGGTGTGGCTAGGCTTGTTTTTGTTCGTTTACGTCTTCGTGTAATTCCCAGAACCGCTTGCTGAGTAGTGACCGAAGAAAGGGCCGCACGCAGGTGCGGCCCTTTCTTCGAGCGGGATTCGTGAGTGGGGCAGGCATAAAACAGCGAAACAAATGAACGGTCTGCCGAACACGCGACGCCGACTATAGGTATTAACGCGGAATCAAACCCAGAAAATAGCTGCCAATCAGAATCACGATGATCGTAATCGATAGCCCAACCCGAATCGTGAGTGCGTTCACAACCCGTTTGGAATTGCCTTTATCTTTATACATAAAGTACAAGCTGGTGAACAAACTCACCACCACCAACAGTAGTAATACCGCAATTACAATTTTCATTTCCAAAAAATCCTAAACAAAATAACGGGCGAATTTATCGCGGCGCACGCTGTCAAACTCAGGCTGGAACGGGCAAGCCTACGCGACAAATAAGCCGCTATTGTAGCGTGTGGCTGTCGCTTCACGGTTCTAACCGCCAAATGCAAACCGCTGATCGCTACCGGCCAACTCCGCACTCTTTGAAATTTAATAGATTCATGTTCATCACGCAACACCGCCTCCAATTTTCACCTCGCCTTGTGCCCACACTAGCGGCGCTGGCAATGGTGTCGCTGACACTCTACTTGGCGTGGTGGCAGCAAGGGCGTGCCGGGCAGAAACGAACCTTGCAAGCCGAGTTCACTCAACGCACAGCAGCCCCTGCGCTGGCGCTGGATGCTACGCAGCGCGACGGCACGGCGATCCGCTATCGCCGCGCCATTGCACGCGGTACATTCAGTGTGGATGGTCAAATTTTCTTAGACAATAAAACCGATGATGTCCGCACCGGTGGCGTCGGTTATCACGTCATCACACCGTTGCGGCTGAGCGGCAGCAATGCCTACGTGCTAGTCAATCGCGGGTGGCTGCCGCGAACAGCGGGCTACCCAAATCCGCCCACCGTCACCGCGCCAGCCGGCGAGATTGAAGTGCGCGGCTTGGCGGTTATCCCCAATGCGCATTTTTTGGAATTATCGAATGCCGCTGTTGACGGTGCCGTTTGGCAAAACCTTACCATCGCGCGTTATCAGCAGCAAATGAAGCTCGATGTTCTTCCGATTGTATTGCTCGCATCAGATACCAAACCCGATGCCTTACAAGGCCTGAAGCCGCTTTCGGAGCAGCCAAATGCTGGCGTAGACAAGCATGTCGAGTACATGCTGACGTGGTATTCGTTGTCGGCTACCCTCTTAGCGCTTTGGATTGGGTTGAATTTAAAATTCACGCCCATCCGCCCACCGCCCAAGCCATCCGTCCCATCAGCTTTATAGATCGCTAACCAAAATCTTTATCGGAACTTTCATGTCGCCGCGCCAAAAATTTGTGTTGATATTTTTAATTTTCTCCATTCCATTTGTCGGTTCCACCATCGCGTTCTTTTTTTGGACGCCGACAAAAACCAATAACTACGGCGAGTTGCTTTCACCTGTTATGACGCTGCCTGAAGCGAAGCTCGCTTACCTCAACGCTGACGGTGCCGACAAAGAGGTTGCCGAACGTGCCCTGCGCGGTAAATGGCTCATGCTCACGCGTGACAGCGGTGCCTGTGAAGCAGCCTGCCAGAAAAAGCTGTACGCCATGCGTCAGGCAAGGCTCGTCATTGGGCGCGAACAGGATCGCGTGCTGCGCGTGGTGCTGGTAGACGATGATGTGATGCCAAGTGACGCTCTGCAAAAGCAGTTTGTGGGCACAATTTGGATTTCGGCTAAATCATCGCCGTGGTTGGCGGCATTGCCAAAAACAACTGCAAAAAATGAAACCGGCTCGGTGTCTGCACGCAATACGGATGACGCCATTTACGGGGTAGATACCATCGGTAATATTTTTATCCGCTACAGCGCCGATCCTGACATCAAACGAATGTCGTCAGATTTTCAGAAAGTACTGAAAGCGTCACAAATCGGCTAACCCAGCAATCGAACGACGCGACAATTTAATTTAAATTAAATATAACCAAGCCAAACCAAACCGAACGAGCAACTGAATCATGAAAATGAGTGGCATTGAACACGGCATCATCGGCATCATCGTCCTAGCAATTATCGTCGGCGTGTTTTTATGGGTGCAGCGCGACCAAATAAAATATCGCAAACTTGTAGCGATCACCACCGTCGCAACGTTTGTTCTAATCGTCCTCGGTGCGTATGTGCGCTTATCCGACGCGGGTTTGGGCTGCCCCGATTGGCCGGGTTGTTATGGCAACCTGACGCCGCATCATTCGGTAGAAGAAATTAGCGCGGCGGAAGCCGCGCAGCCTGGCGGATCGGTATCGATGGCGAAGGCTTGGAAAGAAATGGTCCACCGCTACTTGGCGATGGTTGTCGGCGCGTTGATTGCCGCTATCATGTTGGCAGCATGGCGCAATCGCCGCTTCTGGGGCCAATCTCCAGCCCTTCCTACTCTACTGGCCTGCGCGGTAATTTTTCAGGCGGCGCTCGGCGCATGGACAGTGACGCTGCTGTTGAAGCCCGCAATCGTCACATCACATCTACTGGGCGGCATTACGATTTTATCGTTACTGACGTGGCTGCTTTGGCAACAATCACGGCAATCAGCCGCCACACTTCCTCTAACCCCCATAAAATGGGCTGTCGGTATAATGGCGAGTAACGGTGTTCGTGTATTTGGATTGATTGCGTCGGTAGTCCTGTTTGGGCAGATTGCGCTCGGTGGCTGGGTTAGTACCAATTACGCTGCCTTAGCCTGCACTGACCTGCCACTATGTCATGGTGAGGTTGCGCCATCGATGGATTTTGCTAATGCATTTCACATTATTCGTCCGCTTGGCATCGGCCCAGATGGCGCGTTATTGACTCTTGATGCACTGACGGCAATACATTGGGCGCATCGAGTTGGCGCCATGATCGCGTTGCTGGTGGTGGGCAGTTTTGCTTGGAAACTCATCCAGATTGCCGAAGGTAAAAAAGCTGCACGCATGTTGTTTGCCATGCTGGGTGCGCAAATTGCCTTGGGATTGAGTAACGTCTGGTTTAGCCTGCCGATTGCTGTGGCGGTTGGGCATAACGGGATGGCAGCGATGCTGTTTGCTTGGTTGTTGGTGATTAATTTGCGGATGTCCGCATCGTTGGCAGAGCAAGGTAAGGTAACAACCTAAAATTGCGGCAAGGAATCAACCCAAAGGCTTGTAAAATGCAGGAACAAATTCTCAATATTGCCCAGCCGAATATCTTGGTGCAATTTATCACTCTCACGAAGCCGCGCGTAAATGCGTTGATCGTTTTCACGGCGATCATCGGCATGATGCTGGCTTATCCGGCGGGCATTCCTTGGGACGTGCCCCTGATGCTAAAAGCAACGTTCGGCATTTGGCTGATCGCCAGTGCGGCGGCGGCGTTCAACTGTTTGGTTGAGCAGCAGATTGATAAAAAAATGGCCCGCACCCGCGCTCGGCCAACCGTGGTGGGCTCGATCCGAACTTGGCAAATTCTGCTGCTGGCGGGCATCGTCGGTGGCTTAGGTTTGCTGGTCCTCTATCAATTTGTAAACGTGCTCACCATGTGGCTGACGCTCGCCACCTTTGTGGGCTATGCGGTCATCTACACGATTATTTTAAAACCCGCCACCCCACAAAATATCGTCATCGGTGGCGCATCCGGCGCGATGCCACCGATTCTTGGGTGGGCGGCTGTAGCAAATGTGGTGTCGCCCGAATCAATGCTGTTGTTCTTAATTATTTTTGCTTGGACCCCGCCGCATTTTTGGGCGCTCGCTTTGTATCGTAAAAACGAATATGCCAAAGCAGGCTTACCCATGTTGCCTGTTACACACGGAACGGCCTTCACGCAATTGCACCTACTACTCTACACTTTCATCATGGTGGCTTGCACCTTGCTGCCCGTGGCGATTGGCATGTCCGGGGTGATCTATTTAGTGTCTGTGACGCTGCTTAATGCTTATTTCGTTTACCTTGCTGTGAAGCTCTACCGAAAATATAGTGATGCGCTATCGAAGAAAACATTCGCCTATTCGATTTTGTATTTGTCGCTATTGTTCGCCGCATTGCTGGTTGATCACTATGCACCGCTGTTCACACGATTACTCACGCGTTAATTTAAGATTGCAATGAAATTTGTTTCTGCGCTTTTTCTTCATGCCCTGTTAGTTTCCACCACATTTTTACTGGCCGGCTGCGAGCCGGCAAAACCAACCTTCAATGCCGTTGACATTACCGGCATAGCAGGCTACGGCGATGATTTTCGGCTTACTGATCACACCGGGAAGCCCCGCACCATGGCGGATTTTCGCGGCAAGGCGGTAGCGATATTTTTTGGCTTCACCCAATGCCCTGATGTATGCCCAACTACTTTGTCAGAGATGAAACAAGCGATGCAGCTAATTGGCAAAGACAGCGATAAGCTGCAGGTATTATTCATCACTATTGACCCTAAGCGCGATACACCCACCCTGCTGAGCCAATACGTTCCCTCATTTAACCCAAGCTTTTTGGGGCTTTATGGTGATGCTGCGGCAACGGCAAAAGTCGCCAAGGATTTCAAAATTATCTACCGCGAAGTGCCCGGCAAAACCCCCGACAGCTACAGCATGGATCACAGCGCAGGCACGCTAGTGTTTGATCCGCAAGGCCGGTTGCGGCTCTTCATGAATTACGGATTAACGGCAGATAAAATTGCTGCTGATATCAAACGGCTTTTATAATTTTTAAAATTTAAACTGGGGAAAACCATGAGCACCATCGAGCGCTTTCACGTCGGCAAACGCCTCTCCGAAATGGCCGTCCACAACAATACGATTTACTTAGCAGGCCAAGTGGCCGAAGATCCCACGGCAGACATCACTGGCCAAACACAGCAAGTGTTGACGGCGATTGATCGTTTGTTAAGTGAGGTAGGCAGCGATAAAACGAAGATTTTATCCACCACCATTTACATCGCCGATCTAGCCGATTTTCCGGCGATGAATATCGTATGGGATGCTTGGGTGGTGCAAGGCCACACGCCACCTCGCGCCACCGTTGAAGCGAAACTGGCGCGGCCTGCTTATAAGGTCGAGATTCAAATTGTGGCCGCGAAGTAGCTAGAAAAGTATTTCTAACCCTTATTTAACTGAGCGATATTTGCGTGAAGATTTTATTCACCGGTTCGTCGGGACCCAAAGTTGGCGCAACTGTTGCGGCGGTACTCAGCAAACAAAATGAAGTGTACGGAATAGATCTGATGGCTGGCCCGACCACGTCCAGCATGGCAGATATTACGCAAATCAAAAATTGGGAGCCGTATCTGCTTGGTATAGATGTGGTTGTACATTTTGCCGCGTTGCACGCGCCGCACCGCGCAACACATTCACGCGCAGATTTTTATCGTACCAATGTTGACTGTACTGCCGCTTTAATTGACGCTGCCAAGCATAGTGGCGTTAAGCGTTTTTTAATGGCCAGCTCAACATCCGTCTATGGCCGCGCGATGCGCTCGCATGAACGTGCCGTTTGGGTCACTGAAAGCCTAACCCCCGTCGCCGAAGACATTTATGATGAAACAAAGCTAGCTGGTGAAGCGCTGTGCCGCGAGGCGTTTGCCGATGATTTCGCCACGATTGCGCTGCGGTTCTCACGCTCTTTCCCCGAACCGTTGCCCGACATGGCCGTCTACCGTCTCTACCGCGGCGTTGATGCGCGCGATGTTGCTAATGCTTTTTCATTGGCGCTAAAGGTCTCGCTAAATCACTTCGAGGTATTTAACATTTCTGGTAAAACCCCATTTTTGCAGTCAGACTGTGATCAACTCATGCGAGATGCGCCTACTGTTCTCCGCCAGCGCAGTCCCGATTTGGCGCAAGCTTACGAGAGACTAGGTTGGCTCCTGCCATGTTCCATTGATCGCGTTTATGTAACGGAAAAAGCTCAGTTAAAGCTTGGCTATCAACCTGAATTTGGTTGGCATCACGTACTTAGTTCTGCAGACTTCTTGTCAAGCCATTAAAATAAAATTGCAAAAATATAAAGCCAATATCGATAATAAAATATTGTACTGCTCTGACGAATCCTTAGCTCATCAAGGCAAATGAACGCGCACACATGAGGCTCATCATTGAAGTCTGCCGTGCGTCTTGGCGGACATGGTAGTTTAAAAAATATTAAAAACGATCCGTTACACTCGAATCAACTGCTGATCACGCAAGAAGCGAAACAGCACTTCAAGACGCATATCGGCATCGGTCAGCTCCAGCATTTTTTGCTTGATGGCGCTGCTAAACGGCAATAATTCCGTAACGCGAAAGCTGACCCAACTAGCGTCGGCGAATTGCACTTCTTCGGCCGATTGGCCGCTTTGTGACATCACCATTTTCAACAATTGTGCGCAGGCTTGCAATTGATCACTAGCCTTGCCGCTTGTGCTTTCTGGTTTTACGCCATCGCTCACGGTGTCAGCGGCGACTATTTCAACGATGCCGATGATGAGGCCGTTTTTTTCGGTGCGCTGCTCGATAATTTTAAACCGGCTCTCACCTTTGACGGTGACGCGCAACACACCGAGATCAGGCATGTCCCAGTCGTCAATGCGGGCGATGGTGCCGATGTGGTGAGGCGATGCTGGTGTGCCAACCTCGTTGCCTTGCTCAATAAGCGCAATACCGAATGGTTGTGCGTTTTTAAGGCACGCTTTTGCCATATCCATATAGCGTGTTTCAAAAATTTTTAACGCCATCGTCCCACCGGGGAACAACACCGAACCGAGCGGGAAAATGGGTAATTCAACGGTGGCTGGCTCGTTACGCTGAAGTAGCGTTTCCGATACGGAAGTTAACAGCGACTTGATCAAAAATAAATGCTTTCTTGAATTGTGGCGTGGAATAAAAAATGCAGCACGGGAAAAAGACAAACCAACATGGCACGCTTTGCCGGTGGCTAGTGGGGTGGCTTCTCAGGCTTTGCTGATTTATTTGGAGTGGCATTTATCGTGGCGTTCGTCGGCACATTTGCGGTCGGAGTGGCAATAGAACCCATCGTCGATAAAGCATCGGCCACATCGCGATGGCGAACCAACAATTGGCGCCCTGCGCTAAACCGCTGCGCCAGCTCTTCCACAATATGCACTGATCGATGTTGGCCACCGGTGCAGCCGACTGCGATCATCAAACCTGCGCGGTTGTCGCGGGCGAAAGACGGTAGCCAGCGCATTATAAATTCGGCAATGTCGTTGGTAAAACGCTCCACATTCGGCTCTGCCGCCATGAACGCTTTCACTGGCACATCTCGGCCACTGAGCGGGCGCAGCTTTGGGTCGTAATACGGGTTTGGTAAAAACCGCGCATCGAATACAAAGTCGGCATCGAGCGGAATACCGTGCTTAAAACCAAACGATTGAAACGTGAGCGCAATGCGTGAACGATCCAGCTTGAGCCAATCTTTAATCCAGCCGCGCAGCGCATTGGGGCTGGCGTCCGAGGTATCGATCCGGAAACCCAGTTCGGCGATTTCGGCCAACATGCGACGCTCTTCGGCAATACAGGCAGCTACGCCGCCGGTGATACGCTCAGCCAAGGGATGCGGGCGACGGGTTTCAGAAAATCGCCTAAGCAGTGCATCGTCGTGAGCATCGAGATAGATGATGCTGCACGTTACGCCACGCGCAGTGAGGTCACTCACTGTAGTCGGCAAGCTTGCAACGCTCTCGCCGCTGCGGGCATCGATGCTGATCGCAATTCTAGTCACACTATCGACCAGTGAAGCCACCAGCGAGGCGATGAGCGAGGTAGGTAAATTATCAACCGCGAAATAGCCCGCGTCCTCTAGCACTTTAATTGCAACGCTTTTGCCAGAGCCGGAAAGGCCACTTAATAAAATGAGTTGCATCGTTCACGAATCCAGTGGGCGCTTGCTAAGGGAATTTACGGCGGGAAGTTGATACTGGCGTCTCCAGATGATGTTTGCTTCTGAACAGCCCTACCATCGATATTCTAATCAACATTGAAGGCGCGAAACATGCCGGTTTCGCCCAACGCGGCATTATTTTGCCCCTCACCTGGCTCGGGCGCTTCGAGTTGTTCTTTCATCGCAGCTTCATGACGATCTAAAAAATCTTTGGTCGAATCATAGCCGCGCGTCTGCAAAATATAATGCCTCACCGCGGCCTCCACCAACACGGCCAAGTTGCGGCCGGCCACCACGGCGAGCGTAACAGTTGGGATTTCTACGCCTAAAATTGTGGCGGTGCTTGATTTGGTTTGAAGGCGATCCAGCCCACGGAAATATTCTTCAGTTGGCCGTTCCAAATGCACAATCAAGCGCAAGGTTTTACGCGGGCGCACTGCTGTTTCACCAAAAATAGCTTTGATATTGAGCACACCAATGCCACGCACTTCTAGGAAATCACGTAGCAACGCCGGACAACGACCCTGAATGGTTTCGGGGCCGATCTGAAATAGCTCTACCGCATCATCGGCCACTAAACCCGCACCGCGCGAGATCAACTCAAGTGCCAACTCACTTTTACCAATTTGTGAATTGCCGGTAATTAAAATACCAAAGCCCAACACGTCCAAAAACACACCGTGAGTGGTGGTCACTTCAGATAGCTCGCGCTGCAAATAAGGCCGCAGTAAGTTAACAAACACCCGGCCTTTTTTCTGCGATAAAAATAATGGTGTTGCGTGCTCGTTACAGGCTTTGAGCAGATAGTCGGGGGCTTCTAGCCCGTCGCATAAAAAAACCGCCAACGTTTCGCCGGTACAGAGCGCCTTCAAACTGGCTTGTAAATCGGCGATATCGAGGCCGGTGAGATAGTCAATATCGGTGACGCCCAAAGCCTGAATAAGGATCGGATGAATCAAATTCAAATGCCCCACCAACCCCACACCGGGGCGATTCAGCGCGTCGGCGGGCAGCACTCGCGACGCGCCAGCCTGACCGGCCACCCAAGTCAGTTGCAGTTTGTCACGGCGCTCTTCAAAGAGCTGCTGAATGCTGAGCTGGGGCATGGTGTGCGTAGTTGGCATAGCTGATAAAGGGCGTCCAATCGGAGAGCAATTGGTGAATACGCGTTTGATCATTTTCAGCCAGTAAAATCTGTCGAAGGTCAGCATCGCTAAAGAGTTGTGCCAATTCGGACAGCATATTGAGGTGTTGCTCGGTCGCATGTTCAGGCACCAACATGGCAAACACCAAGCGGACCGGCGAGCCATCGGGGGACTCAAAGGGCACACCGTCTTTGGTGCGGATAAACACCGCAAGTGTTTCGCGTAAGCCTTTAATGCGGCCGTGCGGAATCGCCACCCCGAATCCCAAGCCGGTTGAGCCTAATTTTTCGCGGGCAAAAAGCGCATCAAAAACCTGCGCACGGCCCAAACGGTTTTCATTTTCGAAGAACAAACCGATTTGTTCGAATAATCGTTTTTTACTGGTCACGTCCAAATCAAGCGTGACGTGTGAAATAGGAAGAAGTTTGGCAAGTAGCGTCATGACGTGCAGTGTAGGTCTGTGTTGGATGGGGCGAGCAGACCGAGGAAAGAACCAAAAGCGATCACCCGCCTATTGATGCCGGAATGGAAAGTACAATGGGCTCTATTGTATGGCAATTGGCCGTCAAAGTCTGTGGGATGAGTCACTTGTAATCAAGATGGCGGGATGTCGGGCGGGGGAATTGCCGAGCAAAATAGCGTGCACTTCGCGCTTGATATGTTGTTTTTTGTATCACGATGGCGGCCAATCGAGTCCAGAGTGATTGCGCCGCCTCCCGTAATTGATATTAGGGTGTTGATTCGAGTTGAATGCGCTTTGGCGCCTCGCCATGATGCTTGTTTTTGATCTTTTCTTTGTGTTTGACGATTTGTCTATCCAATTTATCGACGAGTAAATCGATAGCGGCATACATATCTTCGTTTTCACATTCGGCAAAAATATCTTTGCCGGAAAGATGCACATTGGCTTCAATCTTCTGTCGCAGCTTCTCGACACTTAAAGTCATATTGACATCAATCACATGATCGAAATGTCGGTTGATTCGATTCATCTTCGACGACACATAATCACGTATCGGTGGGGTGATTTCTAAGTGATGGCCTGTCATGTGCAAGTTCATTTGCCACGCTCCTTTCAGGATTTAACGACTAAAGTGCTCAATACTCTTATTCGCTATTTTCGCTAGTGTTTCGTCAGAATCTTGTTGCTCTATAAATCCGCTAGCCACATCTACCCACAATTATTGCTTTACCAATGCTATAACTTCAACTTCACTCATAAAAATTTAATTCAAAAATTAAATACCATATCAATAGCATATACCTTTTGGACTAAATTGACTTGCGAAGGTTCGCAGGTTGGATATTCATCCCTTCTCGATACTTTGCCACCGTGCGCCGCGCCACCAAAATACCCTGACGACTCAGAATATCGGAAATCTTATGATCCGAAAGCGGTTTCTTTTGATCCTCGCCCTGAACTAGTTGTTTAATTAACGCTCGGATCGCCGTCGCTGAACACGCCCCGCCGGTATCGGTAGCGACGGATGAGCCAAAGAAATATTTCAGCTCAAAAATCCCACGGGGCGTGAGCATGTACTTCTGCGTGGTGACCCGCGAGATGGTGGATTCATGCAAGCCAACCTGATCAGCAATCTCGCGTAACACTAGCGGGCGCATGGCGACTTCGCCGTGTTCAAAAAAATGTTTTTGCCGTTCAACAATCGCTTGTGTGACCCGTAAAATCGTATCAAAGCGCTGCTGGATATTTTTAATCAGCCAGCGCGCTTCCTGTAATTGCCCCGATAAATTTTTGCCCTCCGCATCGCGGCTTTTGTGCAACAGATCGGCATAAAGTTTATTGACACGCAGCTTCGGCATCGCCTCTTGGTTCAGCATTGCCTGCCATTTACCTTGCAATTTTTTAACAACGACATCAGCCACCACGTAGCGAATATCTTCCTGCGCAAACCGCCGCCCCGGCTTGGGTTCAAGCGCGACAATCAATTCACGGATCTGTTTTAGCTCGTCGTCATTGACGCGCAGTTGCCGCTTGAGCTTTAAAAAATCACGCGCACCCAGCAAGTCAAGGTGCAGCTCGGCTAATTGCAGCGCTTTGTCGAGAAAGGGCGTGCTCTTTGGCATTAGCCGTAATTGCAGTTGGAGGCACTCCGCGAGAGACCGCGCGCCGACGCCGGTGGGCTCAAAATTTTGTAAATATTTGAGCGCAATTGACAGGTCGTCTTCATCCAGTGCTATGTGTTCGGCAATCATGGCAGACAGCTCGGCGATGTCGTGAGTGAGGTAGCCGTCTTCATCAAGATGCGCGATCAGCAACAATACCAGCTGGCGATCTTTCTCGCTTAACGACATGAGTGCTAGTTGACTGCTCAAATGTTCTTGTAGCGTTGGCTCAGCAGCAGCAATTTGCCCGAATCCGCCCTCATCGTCATCATTGTTGTCATTGTTTCGGGTGCGCTCTGAAGGCGACGAATAATTCGCACCGTCATCCCCACCAAAATCAGCATCGTCGTGGCGTGAATCGGCAGATTCGCTGGCAGCACCTTGCTCGTCGCCGTGGCCGTCGCCCGGTGTGTCACGCGGGGCGTCGCGCTGTGCGCCAGGGTCGTTCGTCGACGGTTGGCCATTCGCTTGGTAGTCTGCGGCAAATTCAGAGCGGTCGGATGTATTTTCATCACCGGAGTCGCTGTTCGTCGCCGTCGGCAATTGATCACCATCACCAGCCAGTTCAACGCGTTCCAGCAACGGATTTTCCAACAAATAACGCTCAAGCTCCTGATTCATTTCAACCGTTGAAAGCTGCAACAGTTTGATCGACTGCTGAAGTTGCGGCGTCAGTGTTAAATGCTGTGAAAGCTTAAGTTGAAGGGAGTTCTTCATAACGCGCGGCCTTCTAATCCTGAAAATACTGGGTATGTTGCGTTCAACATCGAGTACAACATGCCAATACGGACGGACAATTAGAGTCGGAAGGTTTCCCCCAAATAAACTTTGCGCACTGTGTCGTTGTCCACGATTTCGCTCGGCGCACCGCTCGCTAATACGGAGCCTTGGTTGATGATGTAAGCGTAATCACAAATTCCCAGCGTCTCGCGCACATTGTGATCGGTAATGAGCACGCCGATGCCGCGATTTTTAAGGAATTTTATGATCTCTTGAATATCGATCACCGCTATCGGATCCACCCCCGCAAAAGGCTCGTCAAGTAAAATGAAGCGCGGATCAACCGCCAGCGCGCGGGCAATCTCAACCCGTCGCCGCTCGCCGCCGGACAGGCTAATTGCCGGATTGTTGGCTAAATGCTGAATATGCAATTCTTCCATCAAGGCCATGCAGCGGGAATCAATTTCTTCATCCGCTAAATCGCGCAATTCGAGCACTGCTCGTATGTTTTCAGCCACGGTAAGTTTACGGAAAATCGATGCTTCCTGCGGTAGATAAGCTAATCCCAAACGGGAGCGTTTGAAAATCGGCATCTGCGATAAATCATTGCCATCAAGCTCAATAGTGCCACCATCAACTGGCACCAAACCAACGATCATGTAAAAGCACGTTGTTTTGCCGGCGCCGTTGGGTCCCAACAATCCGACCACTTGGCCGCTTTTAACCTGTAGAGAAACGTCGCTGACTACAACGCGTTTTTTGTATTGCTTGCGCAAGCCAGTCGCCCGCAACACGCTCTTAGTGGTGAGCGCGTTCTGTTGATTAGCTAACAGCTCAGTGGGTTGATTCATGTCGGCGAGATTAAAATAAATTGAGCATTTGGTTGATGTAGTCGGGCATAGTCGCGCGTCGCGAAAACCGCCTTAATTGGTAGCTGCCGGCTTTGCCGGCGAACCCGCGGCTGCCGGCGCTGTTTGCTTTGGTGCTTCAGTTGATATTTTGGCTTTGGGAAATAGCGTACCTCGCGCTAATCCTGAGCTGGCAGGAAGTTTGCTGCCCGGCAAGACGCCGGTAGATTGATACGCCTCGGTTTCGGTGTTGTACAAAATATACTCGGCTGCGAATTCGTCTTTGCCGAGCTTCAGCTTTGCTTTCGCAAAAAGCTTGATGGTATTGGTACGCTCATCAAACTCTAAACGCTCTGCAACGCCTTCGAAATATTCATTGCTACCTTCTTGTTTTTGAGTAAAAAAGACTGGGGCTCCCGTGCCTTCGCCGAAGCGGGCACCGTCTTTATCTTGCTTAATCACAAGCTTATCGGCTTTTATTCTCAGGGTACCTTGCGTAATGACGACTTTGCCGTCCAGTGAAATACCCTCGACATCGCCTTGCTTCGGCAGGCTGGACTGGACAGCGGCTTCCCACTCCAATGCTTTCAGCCGATCCGCTTTCTCAGCAAATGCATTTGACAAAAAGCCGAGCTGCAAACATAAAAACATCGCTACAGAGGAAATCCGAACGCCTAGCAGATTGGGTTTCATGTCCATAAAATTTCCAAAACCTTTCGTTTGCGACGCGATTAGTTCACTCGTCGGGCTCGATCTCTCGATCAATTTTTTACTGGGCTGGCGGTGCGGTTCATTTGACCCTTCAGTTGGGTCATTTGCGTCGCACGGCTTTCATTATTAAATTCAAATGTTGCGGCATTTACTTTCATCGTCGGCGTTGTAAACAAAACACCTGTCGTCGAACGCGTCAAATTTTGTTTTGGGTAGACCATTAGAACCGGTGTTTTTAGCTGCATCGGCTGATATTGTGCTGTCGCGACGGTGTTCATGACTACCCCGCCCTCCATCCTGATTTCGTCACTACCGTTCAGCAATTGCCCTCTCGGTGCACGGATCGTTAGCTCGGGTTTATTTGGCGCTACCGCAGTAAAAAATACATTTTCCATGGTGGATGAATCATCGTCTGGAAAATGCATCATTTTGTCGGCTTTCAGAACGTATTGTACGTCGCCGGTTGGGCTCATTTTTTGCGCGACAAATTTTTCAACAATCGATTCCGGATCGTGGCGCAGCTTTGCCAGCGCGTTGCCGCTGGCGGGCTGGACAAACCGTGATAACCAAAATGTGAGCATTACCAATGCAACCAGCACACCGAGCGGCAGTAGTGGCAACGTTCGAAGGTTGAACGAAGCCCGTCGGCGCGTGCTCATTTTAAAAGTTCCTTCAAGCTTGGCAGCGGGTATGAGCGGTTTTGAATGGCGACCACCAACATCCGAGCATCGTTACCGTATTCCAAGCCAACTGCCGCTGGCGGCGTATTAATTTGGCTGGCCAAACCAACTTTTTCGGCCGGCCATTGGTCTTGCCACACGCCGGCCTCGTCTAAATAACGGAATCGTCCGTTGCTCCCCAGCCATGAAAACGCGGTGTAGGTTTTGCTATCGCCCAACGCTCCCACCTCCAACCTGAACTGCTTCGGTAGCAGCGCTTGGTATTGCAATTGGGTCTCATTGGTTTGTGGATTAAAAGCAAGCGACCAGGCAAACGCGCCCGGCCCGGCGCTGTCGGATTGCAACGATTGCAGGGTTAAGCCCGACAAACGACGGGTAGTGCCGGCAAAATTGGGCTGGAGCTGGGGCCCCGACGAGTAAGCAGGCGTAACTAGCAGCCCCACTGTTTCACGAAACCACGCCAAGCGGATTGCGGCATCACGCGCAGCGGTCGCTGATGTTTGGCTGAATTCCGCCAAGCGAATAGATTGGGATACACCAGAAACCAAAATACCGATCACCATGAAGAAAATCACCATCGCCGCCATAATTTCGATGAGCGTGAAACCGGCGCTGGCGCTGCCCGGTCCTGTCACGGTGTTCCGCGCGCCGCCAAGCAACTGCCCACGCCCGGTCGGCCAGCCCCTCGGGAAAACTGACGAGTTTCGCAGCCTACTGGTAATCATCGCAACCGGCAATTGAGAGGTTTTGGCGCGCAAGATTCTGGCTCTTTAATGGTTAATCATGACCTTGTATGATAGCGCGTCACGCACCGCCATACAAATTTCGTGCCAAGTTGCGTTCGCCTCTGGCGTTGACCTGCTTTGCGAAAAAAAGCACGCCGCGTTGTGCTTTATACTTTGACATGACCGTCGCCGCCAAAATTGGCATTTCCCGCCCCCCCCTTCCCCAATCAGCCGGCTTCATTTTGGTGGCCACTTTGTTTGCCATTGCCGTAATCGGCATCGGTGCCGCCTACTTCGCATCGCGGGTTGACGGTCTGCGGTCGGCCGCCTTCCTACAAAATGCCGAGTCTGAGGCGAATCGCGAAATCATGGTCATCAGCCAAACTCTGATGCAAGCGGCGCTCGTCAATCCCATCACCGAGCGCGGCTTAGTGGCAAAATCGGCACCGAATGAGCCGTTGGTACTGGATGGCCGCTGGTATCGGATAAGCGACACCGCGCAAATCTCGATTCAAGACGAACGTGGTTTGATCAGCCTCAATATCAACGATGATCAACAACTCAGAAAATTGCTCAGTGCGATGGGCGTTCCGGTTGAACGTCATGATCGGCTGATCGACACATTGCGCGATTACGTCGACATTGATGACTTAAAGCGGCTCAATGGTGCCGAGCGCCGCGATTATGCGGAATCGAATTTGCCGCCGCCAGCCTACGATTTCTTTGCCTCGCGCGATGAGCTGCGAAGAATTCCCGGCTGGCGGGATTTAATCAACGAATTGGAAATACACGGCTCGCCCGGCGCAGCGGAGCGGTTTATGAGCTACTTCAGCGTGCATAGGCTTCCGGCCATTAACGCAAACACCGCGCCGCGTCTTGTGTTGCAGTCGGTTGGTGGGATTGATCCGTTGCGAATTCGAGCTTTATTGGAGCAGCGCCGTATAGCTGCTTTCAAAAATTTTGGGGAGCTTGGTTCATTTACTGATGGCTTGGTCGACACCGAAAACATTACGCTAGTGGGCGCTGACACTTGGCGCTTTACATACCAACGGGACGATCTGGCGTTCCTGATAGAATGTCGAATCGTTATATCGTCGTCCGCAGAAGATAAAGCGATCCAATTTAACGAGTGCCGTCGAAGACCACGCAATAGCTTGGTTGGGGATGCAGACATTGAGGAATTCGCACAAATTTTCGGCGGTTTGTCGCTCAAAAAATCATCCGGCACGATACAAACAAGCATTGCGGCCAACCCGTCAACAAACGCACCCCTCAATTCAGGTAAAACATCATTACTTTCGCCATCGCGCACATCCTTAAACCGGGAAGCCAGCCAACGTGAATCCGACCAACCACAATTATCTTGGCTCAAGCTCGAAGCCGGGCTTGGCAGAACGGTTACAGAATCTGCTACCGACACAACTAACAGCGTTTCCGTTCCAGCGCCGCGCCAATAGCAGCCTCAACCTTGACGAACACTACCGCCAAACTAGTGAGGGCGTCGTCGTCCCGACCAAATCTGCCGGTAACCCAATGTGGATTTTGTCGCGCTCGCTTTATCGCAGCAAAATAATTTCGCTTTCGAATGTGGCCGGCAATCGGCGCACATCGGCTATTCAGCTCGAACTTGCCGGTTGGACACCGTTCCGTCAAACCGCGCACTATGTGATTCCACAAGGCTCGGAAGGTGTGGGTGTGGGCGGGAGTAAGACAGGGGGCGGAGGTGCTGCCCAGGCCTGGCTATTCGCGTGGGATAAAGAGGCAGTTGATAATGCGCAAGCTGAGCACAATGCGACAGGCCTTGATTTGGCCGTGATACCCGAATCAGCGCTGCGCGCGTTGCCGCGGGCAATTGGCAATGAACAACAAATTAGCAGCCATGCTTGTTTGGACGGCATCGAGGCGCTGGTCACTCGTGATGGCGTTGTAACGGAATGCCAATGGTGGCCGAGTGCGCCGAATCAAGCCGTATGGATGAATTTCCAACGGGCTGCTGGCGTTGATTTAAACCTGAGAAGCATCGCGCTCCCAGCACTCACTGAAACGGCTTGGTTAGGCCGGCCAATGGGTTATGCGCGCGGCCAAGCCAATGCGCCAGATGCGCTCCGCGAGACATCGGTTGTGGCAATCACCGCGCTATTGCTAGCGATTCCAACCACTTGGTTTCTCAACGACTACCGCCGCCATGCCGAGGCGCTATCGCAAGCTGAAGCTCGTTTAGCCAGTACTGAACAAGAATTAAACGGGCTGCTAAGCTTACGCGGCAATGCGCTCGGTAGCTTGGTGCGGGTGGCAAAATTTGATGCGGCATTTAACCAAATTGATTCTCTCGCATTGTTTGCCGATATCAGCCGCCTTCTTGGCGCGATCGTCAAGCCGGGCACCATGGTGCTCAACGAATGGGATTGGCGCGACGATGGCGGCGGTAGCAGAACCGATGGCCGCAGCAAACGTCTGAAGATGATTTTTACCGTCAACGGTACAGCGCCCCCTGCGACCACCTTGGTCAAAGCGTTTGAGGCAAATCCGAATTTTCGCAATGTACAGATTGACGCAGAAGGCGCACGGATTGCGATTGAGGTACGCGTGGAACGTCCTGAGCAAAATCGCTCAGACCTGTCTGCATTGCCGCTACCCGTTTCGCCAACAACACCGGGCGCCGTATCGCCATCAGCAACAAATCCTGCAGCTAATATTCCCACCGCGCAGGTGAAATCATGAGCATCCAAAGCCAGTTGAGCGCAGCACTCAGCGACTCACGCGAACAATGGCGCAACAACGCGCGGCTGCGCTACGGTATTTACGCCATCCTCGCGATTATGTGGTTCTACGGCATCCTAATGTTACGCGATGCAGTCTCGGTCAAGCGCGAGGCTTGGCTTGCCGCAGAGTCGCGCATTGGTCGCTCAAAGGTGCTTGCGAATTCTGGCGATTGGACCAGCCGCGCGGGCGAAGCAAAAGCAGCCCTCAATGATTTTGAAAGTTTGCTGTGGAAAGAGGGCAGCTTGGGCCTCGCGCAAGCGGCCGTGCAAGAATCGATTAATCGCAACTTGGCGGCGGGCGGGCTGATAAGCCGACAAGTGAAGGTGGTCGTCAGCGACACGCCGCTCTCGCCAGACATGCCGGAAGTGGTCGCGATTCGAGCGCGCGTACTGGTTGATTTTCGCCCTGCCGCCGTTAACGCATGGCTCGCCGCGATGGCGCGCGATGTGAGCGAGAAAAAACCCGCGATGATTGTAGAGAGCCTATCTGTTCGCGGCGCACCATCCCCGACCGCCGATATTGAGCTAGTCGCCTATGCATTAAAGCCTGAATCCACCGCACCAGCCAATTCAAACGGCGGCGCGGCTAACGAGCCTAGCAGCGGCGCCAGCAAATGACGCCGCGCCAGATACTCATCTACTGGCTTTGGGCCGTGGCAATTGCCGTCGCAATTGCCGTGATGATCATGCCAGCACCCGTGGCCGATGGCAGCAAGCTCAAACAGAATCGCGCCGATGAAGATTGGCGCATTTCAAGGCTAGAAACCACTACCCGGAACGCCAGCCGCAACGCTGAAAATCTATCTGAACTCGCTCGCAGCAACCTGTGGGGGGGGCAATTCGCCAATATCAGCGTTGATGAATCTGCCAAGCGCTGGCGCATTGCCGGGGTCGCTGGCCAAGCACGGGACCGCGTGGTGCTGGTACAGTTTGGCGATGATCGTATCTTGCCGTTAAAAGTCGGTGAAAAATTCCCCGATGGCACGCCGATTGTCGAGATCAAAGAAAACGGGGTGTGTGTCAATATTGACGGCAAGAAGCGGTTATTACCGCTGGCCGAGCAGACTATTCCGATAGTGTGGTAATGAAAAATACAATCGAGAAATACCATGAAGAAAACTCCAATAATGAAATCTGATTCAACGTCGTTATTCGCGCAAACACCGCTGTTGGCAAAACCAATGCGTCTCAATGCGCTGTGGCTAGCACTGGTATTAGCTGGTTGCGCAACCGAGCCGTTGATCCCCGCCAAGCTGGATATTCCGGCTCGGCCACAGCCACAGCCACAAACAGATACGTTAGTTGATGCGGGCGGCGCGGGTAGCTCAAGCAATTTAACTGGCGCAAACAGCGGTATCGTCGGCGGCGCACAAGCCGCCACGGCTATCGCAAACAATCCAAAACCGCCTATAACCCTACCGAAAGCCGCGCAGCCGACAGCGCCGATCGCAAGTGGCCAAACAGCGGATGTCACACTCAATTTTGATTCACTGCCTTTACCGGCTTTTATTCAGACCGTCTACGCAACTGTTCTCAAGCGCAATATCAGTATTGATCCCGCAGTGATGGCGCGAAAAGATTTGGTTACGCTGCGAAGCGGCAAAGCATTAACGGCCGCAGACGCTGAAAATAGCGCCCGCCAGTTACTCAAAAGTTTTGGTATCGCGGTACAAGATATCGGCGGGCTGATTCGCATCGTGCCCGATAATAATAGTTCAGGTTATTTGCCTGAAATTCGTCGCGGCAACGCCATGCCGGAAGCACCGCTACCATTGCGGCCGGTGTTTCAATTGGTTGAATTGCAGGCGGTACGTAACACCGAAATTACGAGCTACCTGAAAACATTGTTTAGCGAGAAAATTCGTGTCAGCGAAGACCCAGTTCGAAACTCAATCCTACTCGCCGGAAATGGCGATGATGTGCAGGCGGCGATGGAAGCCATCCAGATGTTGGATCAACCTCTGTTCAGGAGTCGCAACTCCATCCGCATTACGCCGCTGATCTGGTCGGCAGACGAGCTGGCAAAGCGTTTGACCGAAATTCTCGTCCAAGAAGGCTATTCGGTTGGTACGGGCACGGTTGGCGGAATTCAATATCCGGTTACATTCCTGCCCATCAGCGGCTTAAATACTGTCATTGTTTTTACCCAATCCAAAGAGACGATGAATCATATTGTCGAATGGGCGCAGGTGTTGGATAAACCCGCCGAGAAAAACGTGGGGAAGACTTTTTTTAGTTATCAGGTCAAAAACACCGATGCTTCACGCCTGGCTGAAACCGTGCAGAAATTGTTAGGGAGTGGGGGTTCATCGACATCGGCAAAAACGACAGCGACAAGCACGACTGGTGCGACTACAGCATCGGGCGGATCGAGTAGCGTCGTGGTTGATAAATCCTCTAATACGATTCTGTTCCGCGCTTCGGGAGAGGAGTATACGGACATTATTCGCCTCTTACGTGATTTGGATCGCACCACAAGACAAGTTTTAATCGAGGTGACGATTGTTGAGGTGACATTAACAGGCAGCATGAAGACAGGCGTTGACTGGATTTTTTCTAATTTAAACTCCACGGGAAGAAATGTATCCGCCTCAGGCGGCAATACTAGCGGTGCTATTTCGCCAGGCAGCGCACTGACCAGTGTGGCGGGCTTTGTTTTTAGTCAACTTGATGGCTCAAACAACCCCCGCGTTGTGTTAAACGCAATCGCAACCGACACCGCCGTTAATATCCTGTCAAACCCACAACTGCTGGCGCGAAATGGCGAGACGGCCAGTATCCAAGTTGGCAAGTCTGTTCCGGTACTTTCTTCGCAGCAGACCAACGCTGCAACTGGCGGGGGAATCATTAGCTCGGTCCAATATGTAGACACTGGTACGATTTTAAAAATTAAACCTGTGATCCACTCGTCTGATCAAGTTGATATGGAGATTACCCAAGAAATTAGCACGCCCACCGCAGTGGTAAGCGGGGGGCCCAGCTCGCCGCCGATTGATAAGCGTATCTTGGATACAAAACTCACCCTAAAACACGGCTCGACTTATGTACTAGGTGGGCTTATTTCCAACAATAAAACCACAACATCATCGGGCGTACCATTTTTGAAGGACATCCCCCTTTTAGGCCGGGCATTCAAAAGCACGACGGATAGTAACGACCGCACTGAACTCATCATGATGATAACCCCCTACATCATGAACGACGACACCGATGCCCGCGCCGTTACCGAGGCGGTGCGTAAACAGCTTGGCGCTTGGGCACAGAATCCGCCAACCGTATCACCAACCATATCACCGACTGTCGCGCCGGCGAGCAAACCAGAATAAGTAGATAATCAGGCGTTTTAAGAGCCGCTCGCTGTGCACTTTCAGCCGATCACTTCGCGGCTCCAATCGCCGCCAGCACTACACTAGGCGTCAACACTTCTGGCAGCACTTGCGGTTCGCCGTTTTTCGGATAAAACACATAAAGCGGCACGCCGTTGCGGCCAAATTCGGCCAAGGCAGCGGTGATGACGGGGTCTTTCACTGTCCAATCAGCTTTCAAACGGACAATACCCAGCTCTTGAAACCGTTTGACAACCTCGGCTTTGTTTAATGCCACCCGTTTATTAACTTGGCAAGTGATGCACCATGTAGCGGTGAAATCGACAAACACGGGCTTACCAGCTGCGCGCAGCTCGGTGATTTTGGCGGGTGAGAATGCGACCCAGCCATCGTCGATTTTCTTGCCTTGCGCGTCGGTTTGAAGCTCGTCAGCCGGCCATGCAAGCACCGCACCAGCCGCCAAACCTACCACCGCAAGAATCATGGCTAACATTGGTTTTTTGACCTGCCAGCGGCCGTATGCCCAAGCGGCAAAGGCAATTGTCACCAGCGCCAGCAGTAACTTGGCAACGCCGTCATTGCCCGTCTGCGAGCCGAGCACCCACGCCAGCCAGACCACCGTGGCATAAAGCGGGAAGGCCATACATTCTTTGAAGGTTTCCATCCATGCGCCCGGTTTGGGCAAAAATTTAAGCCATGCAGGCACAAACGAAAGCAGCAACACAGGTGCAGCAAGGCCAACGGCAATGGCCAAAAATACGAGCAACGCAATCGATGTGCTTTGGCTTAAGGTAAAGCCAACCGAGGCACCTAGGCCGGGCGCCATACAAGGCGTGGCCACGACGGTTGCCAGCACGCCGGAAGCGAACGCGCCGACTAATGGATTTTTCTGTGCATTCAGTTCGGCCTGCCCGGCGGCTGACTGCAAAGAGGTGCCGATTTCAAACACGCCCGATAAATTCAGCGCCATGATAAAAAATACCAATGCCAGCACGACAATAAACCCCGGCTCCTGCAACTGGAAACCCCAGCCGATCGACTGCCCCGCTGCCCTCAGCGCCAGCATCAATCCTGCTAACACTAAAAACGACAATACCACTCCAACAAAAAATGCCAGCCCCTGACGCCGCAATGCACCTCCATCGCCGTGCGCGTTTTGCACAAAACCCATCACCTTAATACCGAGCACGGGGAACACGCAGGGCATCAAATTCAAAATCAAGCCGCCCAGCAGCGCGGCCCCTAACGTAGCAAGCAAACTCACAGCTGAAAGCGGCTCTTCAGGAATTTTTGGCTTGGGAGCGCCGCCAATACTAGGGTTTTCAATTTTTGCATAGCTGACAGGTGCTGCGATTTCGACTGCTTTGTTGGCCCGTGCACTGCCCAGGCCGCCGCCCCAGCCGTTGCTCGAAACCAAGACGCCATTGACCGTTTTTAAGTCCGCTGCCAAGGGATCGATCACTGGCACAAATAAACGAAACCCCTCTGAAACCCGCGTCAGTACTTGCTTTCCAGCGTTTTCGATAAGCTCGCCTTGGTACGGATAAAACGTAAGCTCTTGTAAATCCAATGTTTCGCCTTGGGGCGGTGTCGGCGGCGTGAGATCAATTTGCAAGCCTTGCGGCGCCAATTTTGCGCTGGCTTTCCAATTGGTGCGTGTATTGAATGCGACAGGCAGCGCCGCCTGAGCCGTGGCAAAGGCATTGGCCCAACGTGGGTCGATCCTGCTTGCTGCCGCATCTAGCGAGACAGGCAGCGTGACAGACACATCGCCTTCTTCTGGAATACAAACATCGGCACACACAAGCCAATCAGCCTTCGCACTGAGCGTGATTTTATCGCCTGCGTTCAAATTTTTCGGGGTTTGGATCGTCACCAAATGCAGAGCTTCTCCCTCATAGCCAAAATTCATCAGCGGACCCAAGGGCAGTTTTTTCGGGTACGGCCATTGAATGGCGCTTGCAGAAAAACCAGATGGCAAATGCCATTTAAGCTTAGTTGGCAGCCCAGAATCGCCTGGGTTTTGCCAATAGGTATGCCAATGCTCAATGATCTGAAAGCGCAGCGCCACCTCAATCGGCTGGCCGGGCACTATTGCGGTTTGCTGGGAAATTAACTCTGCCGCGACGTGCGGGGTTTTGACCGTGGCGTGCGGAGCTTTGCCTGGATTGGCCTCCGTGGCCGAAGCAATTGAAAAAAGCGTTGGAAAAAACGCACAAATCAGCGCTACAAAATAAACAGCAATGCGATTCATCGAGATGGGCATAAAAGGATCAGATGCTAGGCAATAACGTTTACGTAAAAATGCTGAGAAAATACAAGAAATAATGCTCAGGATACACCGCAACGGAACGCGCAGAATATGCGCGAGAAATGAGTAAGAAATAGCGATAAATTGCGGTGAGTTGTTATCAAGCGAGATGCAAAAAACATAGGTCCAGAACCTACGGGCTCAGATCGTTTTTACGAACAAGGGTTCGTTCTGGATGTTTGTGCAGTCGTCGTGTTGACAAGCGGCGCGAATAGCATCAAACAGCAACATCAAACAAGATGGCGATACTTTAATTGACAACGACTGTGCGTGCGCGAGAATGCTACACAAAATTTACCAAACTCTAGGCTAGGCGCGGCGTTTGGAGCATAAATTCCTTAAGACGCGATTTTAAGCATGCGTTTTAAATGTATCCTGCAATGCCAAATACTTGAGCAAACATTGCGATCAGTAATGTTAAATCTTGTTTTGATTTTTTGAATCGTTAAAATGAAAGTTAAGCGTATTTCGGCTTCCTTGCTATTGACGTAGGTACGCGACGTTTGCCAGCGTCGGCATTAGCCTTCCATTCTGCTGCATCTGCAAGCGAGTCGAAAACTTGTGAATCGGGAGCATATCCTTTGCGCCGTGAGCGGGCGCGGAAACGACCGTTCGTTAGACGGGTGATGCCGGGGGTTTTTCTGCGTGCCATTCGCATTACTCCTAAGTTGGGAATAATGCATATAGGTAAAACTTAAATTCGCCCAATTTTATGGCCATTTACGGGCCACGACACGATTTTGGCGATGTTTTGCATTGCGCAAAATGCCAAAAATGTGCGTTAAATCAGCAGATTAGTTTGGTGCCCACAGTCTGGATTGAACAGACGACCTACCGCTTACAAGGCGGTTGCTCTACCACTGAGCTATGCGGGCATGGGAATTTCGATTGAGTGCTGCGAGCTACAAATTCCGAGTCGGCATTTTAGCGTACTTCCGGCGCAGTTCCCAATTTATTTCCGTTAGAACCCCAACAAAATCTTGGTGGAACCCCAATAAATTCCCAATCAAATACTGACAGATGC
The DNA here is from genome assembly GCA_025360815.1 of Burkholderiales bacterium. Lineage (GTDB taxonomy): Bacteria > Pseudomonadota > Gammaproteobacteria > Burkholderiales > Usitatibacteraceae > UKL13-2. The sequence continues at coordinate 2,699 of JANYBL010000035.1, read as the reverse complement.
ATCGTTTTGTAGAAAGTTGAATCCCAAAACTGAGAGCTGTCCCAATTGAGCTTGGCAAATTAGGCGACACGTCATGCGTTTGACTAGGGTGTTGAACGAGCCGTTACATTCTTTGCCACAGGTACTGTTTTCTTGACGGGCGAGGTGACGGGTTTATCGCCAAACGGATCCGCATCGAATGGCAATCGTTCGTAACCCATAAGGCGCACGGTGAAACGAGATGGTGGCACTTCAGGCGGCTCTTCCATGGTTGCCTCGATTTCGTAAAGTGCTACCGTAAACGGCCCGGGCGAACCAGATTCGAGAAGGTTGGTTTGCGGTTGTGTGATCACCCTAGCGCGCCAATCGAGTTTGAGTTTACCTAACGTCGTCGAGCCGACGGGCCGCACCATCGGGTTAACGGTTTGCAAAAATTGCAACGCATTGAGTTGGGCGGCAGCGCGGGCGCTGGATTCTTGAATACGATTTAAATTCATAAAGCTGCTGTTGGTCCATGAAAACAACGCGAGCCCGGCGACGGAGACCAACACCATGGCCACGATGGCCTCAAGCAACGAAAAACCGGATTCGGCAGTTCGCCGAACGCCCGCTTGATCGCGTGCACACCCTTGGCGGCGCGAATACCAGCCATAGCGGTTCGAGCGATAGCCACAGCGGCAATCCAGCTGACACCCCATCACGAAGCCGCCACCGCGCAACGTGGCGCCGTCAACTCGATCACGCGGCGCACCGCATGATCCGTGACAAAAATAACCTTACCACCACCACACCAACCGTTTTCACGATATTGAATCAAACCGCCATCCGCGTCACGATTGGTCGTCAGCGATGCGCTCGATTTTACCGGGCCTTCGACACTGACTATCCAACCCGGCGGCAACGAAGTCAAAATCTGCGGCGCGGTTTCGCCGTTCAAACGGATTGTCTGCCCCTGCGAAAATGCGCGATACGGCAAACTATCTAGCTCATCTAGCAACGCCGACCACTTCGCGGCGGCACTAATAGAATCCATCATCCGCATAAAGTTGGGCATCGCGATGCCCGCGATGATGGCGATTACAGTCAGAACGACCAGCATTTCAAGCAGGGTAAAGCCCGTTGTGCTGGCGTCGTATACATGAGCACTGGGGTGAGCGCGCGCACGCGCCCAATTGCGGGGATTGATCAGTGCTGTGAGGCTTAATGTGAGCATGACCCCTATTTTACGTCGCCGAAGCAGCAAACGGGGGGGTTGGTGATTGCTCGATAACGCCCAACCAATCGAATCGACAAAATGTTACACGGCAGGGACTCTCTCACCAACGCAAAAATAGAATTGGTGCCGAAAAGAGGAATCGAACCTCCGACCTTCGCATTACGAATGCGCTGCTCTACCAACTGAGCTATTTCGGCAACTTTCTGTCCATTGGAGTACACAACCAAATCAGCGGACATCAGTTTCCGTATTTTATAACGACTCAAAAAAGTTTGCGCCTTGCGCGCAATTAAATTTAATTTAATTTTGACGGTAAGACCGAAAAATGCATTTAGCGACGATTACCCGTGACGCTGCTGCCACGGTTTAGTGGCGTGAACTTCACCTCGATTGTTAACTGCGATTTAACCGGTACCCCCAGTAATCGCCCCGGAGAGAATTTGGCTTTCTCAAAGGCTGTGCTCGCGGCCAGGTCGAAAATTTCCTTGGGAAACGCGCTAAGCACCACCGCCTTCTCAACATTACCTTGCTCATTGATCAGTAAGCGCAGAACCACAGTCCCTTGTTGGCCAATCCCGCCATCCGGATAGACAGGCTCGACATCCGTCAACGGGACGGGTGGTTGGTCCAGATGATTAGACGTCGCGTAGTCGGGGAAGGACGTATCTATTGCAGCGATTGAAACCGGGGGCGGTGCCAACTTGTCGCTTTTGTTGTGTTCTGAATCGGGGCGAATGCGTTGATCTGACTCCATCAGCGCAGACGGCAGCAACGATTTTTCGGATGCGTCTGATTTTACAATTTGCGGTGAATCTGGTTTTTGCGTTGCGTCCTGCTTGGCGCTACTTAAAGGCACCAGCCAAGCCGACAATCCAGCACGTTCAGATCTGCTTGGTTTGAAATCAAATGTACTGGTTATCCAGAAGTAGCCAACGGCGTGAATACCCAACGACAAACCAATCGCTGTGTACCATTTTATCAAGCGTAAACGATTCTCCATCAATTCAATGAGTCACTCAATTGATCTGCCAAATCGGCAGATCAATTGGGCCAGAAATATCAACCGATTGTTCTCGACTACTGCGCTGGCAGAATCTCTCTCCAACTAATCCGTTTGCCCGTTGGCGGCAGCGGCCTCGTCTGGAACAGTTGGTTAAACGCAGGAGCCAGTGTTGCACTTGGGCTTGGATTGCCCGGTGTTATGAGCGCGTAGATCTGATTATTCGTGGTCAACACAGTCGTGAGGCCGACCAGTAACGTATTCTGATAAATGACAGATATGGGTTGGCTTGCGTCAACTGCCAGACCATCTTGCGCAAACAACTGTGTGAAGTAACCAGTACCGCCGCCGCTACACGCTGCGTTGCTGGGCAAATTGCTGATAAAGCCTAACGTGCCGGATTGTAATTGCATGTCCACGTTGACGCGTTCTCCAGCGTTGGGCAAATCAACCACCCAGCCGTTTGTTACCGTACATTGAGCCGCAGTTCCGGTGCAGGCCACA
>JANYBL010000020.1 GCA_025360815.1 Burkholderiales bacterium | reverse complement strand
AAACGCTTTTCGCGATTTTTACTGTTCAATAAACGTCCCACAAAAAATAAAATCGCCAACAAGGCAAGCGCAAACAATGCACCGGTGACCCAGCGAATGGGAACGCCAAACCATTCGGAATCGCGCAAACCTCCCGCAGTTTTTATCGTTGCATTATCGGTGGGCTTTGCGGCGGCGGCGGGGTTATCGACATTGCGCGCAGCAGATGGCGGTGTCAATGCCGGCGGTAGCAACGGCGATGCCGGCAAGGATACGCCATTGGCTGGTGCGCTTGATGCCTCAGGTAACGTTGAAGCCGCCACTGAAGGCTGTGCTCCGGGTGACGCACCCGATACAGCGCTAATGGCTGATGAAGCCGATAGCGTTGGCGTTGGCAATCCCACTCCCATCGCCGCGGCCTGCTGGGATTGCATCGCGTTTAACCGAACCTCAAGCTGCCGCACCGTATTCTTAAGCGATAGCAATTGCGCGACCTGATCGTCCGAATCCAATAGCAGCTGCTTTTCACGCAGCTGCGCCCTCACATTTTCAGTCACGCCTTGGCTGCGCGTGAGGTCGATTTCAGCGCCCGACAAACGCAACTGAAAATTTCCGTCCGGTGCCTTTGCACGAACCCGCTCGTCGCTTTGGGTCGTCGTTTTTTTTGCTTTTTTAGCGGGCTTGGCATCATCCGATTTATTACCGTCTTGCAAAATAAGTTCGCGGGTTGCGCCTGCAGCGGGGCTGCTGTTGCGGTTAATGTCGATGCCACCGTTGCTGCCGTTACTTCGGCGCGGCGCCATTTTCGGCCGGCGCGCGCGATCAATTGTTGGCTCATCCGGTGTCTGCCTTGCTTTTGATTCCGAGATCGATATTTCGCCGCCCTTCAGAACAGACAACGCTTTTAAGTCAGGCATTTTAAGCTCGACACCGACTGGCAACGGCGCACCATCAACCTGATCGGCAAGCGAGGGATTTAACGCGCGCATGGCCGTTATGTACTGCAAGCGCAATCGTCTGTCTTGCCGGTTTGGGTAAATGCCTTTGGCAATGGCAGCCAGGGTGTCGCCATCGTAAACCTTCCAAACGCCGGGCACGCCCGCGCGGACGAAGGTAGCTGCGCGAGTTGAGTTGGCGGGTAAATCGTTGGCGGATTGCGCGGGTTTAGTCGCTACTGGATCGCTCGCTGCATTGCCCCAAACCGGCGGCGCATTGAGAGGCGACGGATCAAGCAAAACCGCATATTCGCGAGTGATACCAGCTTGACCTTGGCAACCGACGCGCAACCAAAGCTTGGCCAAGGGCTCGTTAAACCCCTGCCCGGCTTGGCCAGTTTGGCCGCGCAATTGCAGGTATCGCCCGTTATTCGTTTCCACGACCGAGATTCGCACATCGCGCCGCGTGATCGCGGGTACAGCCAATGCTGCGATACCTGTATCCCCTGTATCCCCTGCATTCGCTGCATCAAGTCCTGCGCTGACAATACTAAAACAAGAAGCATCGACCGTTTCATCTGGGGAAGCATTGATGACAACGCGCAAACTAAGCGGCTCGCCAAGATAGGAGCGGGTTTCTAGTGCGCCTAGACCAATGGCGAACGTCGCCGGAGCGCAGACGATCCCAAAGACGCACATTTGCACCAACATAAATGCGCGAAAGAATTTCCGGCGATTTGTCAGCGTAGCGGCCGCGGCGGCGCGCCCGCCCGCCAATTCACCGGCATGTTTTACGAGGATAATTTGGTATGGCATCGATACAAGCGATTCAAAGTCAGTTTGCGCAATATGTACATCACTATTTATTGTTGTAGCTTATAGGTGATTTTCTTAAATGTCTGTGAACAACATACGCATGAAGCAAGCATTTTCGGTGCGGAGTTTAGGTCCTGACCTCGGGTAGGAACGTTGGGCACGAGCTTTAGGTACCAACTTTAACGGCAATCGCACGACCTGACTATTTACAGGTTTCCGTCATCGCCAATCGCATTTTTGCTGCTTCGGCTGCACGCTCATCATCTCCTAAAATTACGCGTTCGCCGTTGTCGTTTGTGCGGGCGATCTGACGGCCACTTTCGTATTCGCGTAGATTGCTGGTAGCCGCTTTGCACCGCCCTTCATTAGCCTTGGCATTTCGTTGCGTTTCTTCATCTTTTTTCGCGGCGTTGCTTGCATCAGTCTTGCGTTTCTCGGCTTCTTTGGCGGCATCCTTTGCCTTGTCCTTAGGCGATTGGGCGACGTCTGCTGGCTTGGCGCCGATCGCGGCTGCGAATGGTGAAGTGGGAGTCGCCACCGTGCTGTTGATTTTTTTCGCCTCAACTTTGGCAGCGCCGGGCGGCGGCGGCGTATCGGTATATTGGACTTGGCCGTCTTTATCGACCCATTTGTAAACCTGTGCGGCAACAGTCGCGGTCGCGAGCAGCACAGCGATAGCAACGAATATTTGAACGGGGGATTTCATGGCTCACTCCTCAACACAAATCAATACAAATCAATAATTTAAATAGCTAACTACATTACGAAACAGGGGTCGGCAAAGGTTCACTACCAAACAACCGGCGGCGACTGCTTTTGTTGCAAACTCAGTTGGCATAACGCGATCGCCTCGCGCGCATGCTTTAGCGTGAGATCGCTATTAAATGTTTTTGCTGCGGCTCGCGCGTGGTCAAGTTGCTCGGTTGCTGCAGTCCATACCGCGCGCTGCACCCTCGTTTCGATAATCGTCTGTTCCGCCGCTTTCAATGCGTTGTCAGCCTCAACCGTTAACGCACTAGCCGTGGCAAGCCTCACCGTTGGCGCAACCGTTGGCGCAACCGCCACCGGAGCCGGAGCGGTTGCGCAACCGCACAACGCCGCCATGCCAATACCGATTGCAATACCTATTGGCATCAAAACCACGATGCTGCTTAACCTGCTTTTCGGGACAACCATACAATATTTGCCTTCATTAAGTCTTGCGGAATATAAAAATATTCACAATTCATCAATGGGTTAGCTTATTTACTTCAATTAGTTTACTAAATTAGCGTTAATCTTAGGCAGAGTCAATAATTAAGGTGGTCTCATACAATCTATTTGATGCAGCTTCGGCCTATCGTGCCGGCCTAAATCATTTCCTTTTTTGCCATCCAAGTGCTTGGCCTGTTGGCGTTCTGGGCACCCAACCAATATTTGACACCAAACAATATTCGTCCTATTCTTTCGTTATTCCGCATTCATTAATGCGACGAATATCTGGTAATACCTCTGCAACGACCCCCAACTCAAATTGTTATCCATCAGTTCGATGGCAATCGGTTCCAAGGACTAATGGTCTAGGACTGATCTTTGGAGGGTTAGTTGCAAGAATCATTTTCAGCTTGCATCAACAAACTCTTTGGCGTTTTTTGACCCTATCCGCAGTACTCAAAAACGATTTAGACGCCATTGTGGAATCCCACTGGATTTGATCCACTCAGGGCCGCATCAACCGCAAACCTCAGCTGCTGCGCATTACCTACTCGAAGCCGAGTTGTTTTTTTAATCCAACTATTTTTATTTTTTAACCGATACATCGAAAACACTATGCATTTATCCGAAATGAAACTAAAGCACGTCTCTGAATTAGTTGAGATGGCCAATGTCCTCGAGCTCGAGGGCGCCAATCGACTGCGCAAGCAAGAGCTAATTTTTGCGTTGCTCAAACAACAAGCAAAAAAAGGTGATGCGATTTTCGGTGACGGCACACTAGAAGTGTTGCAAGACGGCTTTGGGTTTTTACGATCACCGGACACTTCCTATTTGGCCGGTCCTGACGATATTTATGTGAGCCCCTCGCAAATTCGTCGGTTTAATTTGCATACCGGCGACACGATCGAGGGGGAGATTCGCACCCCGAAAGAAGGCGAGCGTTATTTCGCACTGGTGAAGGTGGATAAAGTTAATGGTGAGCCGCCCGAGAATTCCAAAAACAAAATTCTGTTTGAAAACCTAACACCGCTATTCCCCAACAAGCCATTTAATTTAGAGCGTGACATAAAGTCCGATGAAAATTTGACCGGCCGCGTCATCGACATCATCGCGCCCATCGGCAAAGGCCAGCGCGGTCTGTTAGTGGCAAACCCGAAATCGGGTAAAACGGTGATGCTGCAACATATTGCCCAAGCGATAGCCATTAACCATCCTGAAGTTATTATGATCGTGCTGCTAATCGATGAACGCCCAGAAGAGGTAACTGAGATGCAGCGCACGGTGCGTGGCGAGGTTATTGCCTCAACCTTCGACGAGCCCGCCACCCGCCACGTCCAAGTGGCAGAGATGGTGATCGAAAAAGCGAAACGCTTGGTTGAGCATAAAAAAGATGTGGTCATTTTGTTGGATTCGATTACCCGCCTTGCGCGGGCCTACAACACCGTCGTACCAGCATCGGGCAAGGTGCTCACCGGTGGCGTGGACGCGAACGCTTTGCAACGCCCCAAGCGTTTTTTCGGTGCAGCGCGCAATATCGAAGAAGGTGGTTCATTGACAATTATTGCCACGGCGTTGATCGATACCGGGTCGCGCATGGACGATGTGATTTACGAAGAATTCAAAGGTACCGGCAATATGGAAGTACATTTAGATCGTCGCGCAGCCGAGAAGCGCGTCTACCCGGCAATCAACGTAAACCGATCCGGCACACGCCGTGAGGAATTGCTGATCGCGCCCGATTTGTTGCAAAAAGTCTGGGTGCTGCGCAAGATGATGTACTCGATGGATGAATTGGAGGCGACCGAATTTTTGGTCGATAAACTCAAAGCCACTAAAAACAATGCTGAGTTTTTTGACTCAATGAAAAAAGGTTAATTGACCGCCAATTGTTGCAGAAACTCGCTACACCCTTGAATCTACGTTGCTTTTTCCCGATTTTTTCGGCATAATTCATGGCTACATCTAATTCTTGCATTATTCTCACCACAACTTAACCACAACTTGTCTGCATAGAGGTGTCTTGTGTCCAAACACAAACGGATACCCTTTACGGAAAGAAAGGCAAAACCATGAAAGCTGATACCCATCCCGTCTATAACGAAGTCATCTTTTTTGACTCCTCATGCGATTTCAAATTTTTGACGCGCTCGACCGTTGAAACTAAAAATAAAGATAAAATGATGTGGACTGACGGCAAAGAATATCCCGTCATCCGGATCGAGGTTTCAAGCGAATCGCACCCGTTTTACACTGGCAAGCACAAGATTATGGATACGGCCGGACGTATTGATAAATTCAAACAGCGTTTTACACGCTCTACGGCTAAGCCAGAAGCTGAAAAAGTGGCCGAAAAAGCGCCGGCTAAGGCCGCAAAAGCAGCGAAATAATATATCGCTTGCTCGCTCAGTAACACCCGAAAAGGCAGCCGAGGCTGCCTTTTTTGTTCTCTGTCGTCTTGCATTACGCAATTGTCAATAACTGAGAAGCTGATAAGCAGAATCGATTCCGCGCAGCGTAAAATGAGAGTTGCATTTTTTATTACCCTTTTTTCGCCATTCAAGCCCTAAAGCAACAACATTTTCCGCCAGCCTATGGAGCCCGACATGCGCCAGATCAGCACTAAACCAATCCCCAAACTCCTCGCCATTTTGTTGGTGTTGTCAGCTTTTGGTTGCGCGACGGTCGTGAACCCGGTGTCGGGAAAGAAAGAACGCACTGTAATGGACGAGCAGGCGGAAATTGCCGAGGGGCAACAAGCTGACCAACAAGTGCGCGCGGAATATGGCGTTTATGAAAACGCAGCACTGCAAGCATATGTAAACGAGGTTGGGCAAAAGCTTGCGGCCAGCTCACAACGCGCCAATTTAAAATGGACGTTCACGCTCGTCGATAGCCCTGAAATTAATGCTTTCGCGCTACCGGGCGGCTATGTCTACATGACGCGCGGCTTAATGGCCTATTTGAATAGCGAATCAGAATTGGCCGGTGTGCTCGGGCACGAAATCGGGCACGTCACGGCGCGGCATGCCTCACAACGGGCAACACGTGAGGCTTATGCAGGCGCGGGCGCAACACTCATCAGTATTTTGGGCGCGGTGGTAGAGAGCCACTACGGGGTCGCTGGTGCCGCTGATTTGGCTGGGCAAACCGCACAGACGGTTGCTAACACCCACATTCTTTCATACGGACGCGATCAAGAATTGCAGGCCGACAAACTCGGCGCTGACTACCTAGCACGCACTAATCAAGATCCGAACAGCATGACCAATGTGCTGCGCGTGCTCAAGTCAAACGAAACGTTCCGGGATGACGAAGCCCGCGCCACAGGCAGGCAGCCGCAACGTATGCCGACTTATTTGTCGACGCATCCGTCCAACGATCAGCGCTTGCAGGCAATCGCACAAATCGCCTCGCAATACACTGGAACGTACGGCGATACTGGCCACAACCGTTATCTGCAAAAAATTAACGGTATGACCTTCGGCGATAGTCGTGCGCAAGGGTTGGTGCGTGGCCGCAATTTTTATCATGAGCCGTTGGGCTTAACCTTACAAGCCCCCCAAGGCTGGCAGTTCCACAACGAAACCCAACAACTTTTAATCGTGAGCGCTGATGAAGAGGCCGCAGTTGCAATGCAGGCTGTCAATACGCGCGGCGATCAAAGCGCAGCACTCAATCAGTTGGCCGCCCAGTTGAAAGTCGAGAATATCCGCACGGAGCGTCTGAACATTAACGGCCTGCCTGCCACCAGCTTTACCGGCACGTCTCAAGGGAACACTATCGAAGCATTTGCGGTTACGCTTAAAGGCAACGATTTCGTCCTGCGCCCGCTCGCTAAATCCGCCCAAGGTCGGGAGCGCTATCGCCGGGAAATGCGCGGCATTATTGAAAGCTTCCGTCTGATGAACGCCAACGACGCTGCCGCGGCACGGCCATACACGCTGCGCACCGTTGCCATGCCCCGTGCCGTAGCAGGAAGCGCATTTCACACCTTGGCGCAGGAAGCAGTACGCACGGCAGACGTCGCAAACGCGGAAGGCCAGTTGCGCCTGCTGAATCAAGCCTATCCGCAAGGTGAAATCGCCGCTGGCATGCTCGTGAAAACCATTCAATAGTTTATTTTCGAAAAACGCATTTTGTCCACCACGCCAAACGAAGTCGACAAGCCCAATTCGGGTTTTGCCCGCACCATCGCAAAGCCGATTGTGTTTGATGGCACGCATTCGCCGGTCAAAAGCGCGCTGTTCATCATCATCTGCGCAGCATGGATATTGCCGGGATTAATCGGCCACGATCCGTGGAAATCCGCTGACGAGGCAATTCCGTTTGGGGTCGTCTTATCAATGCTGCGAGATGGGCATTGGCTCACGACCACCATCGCCGGAGTGGCTGATTTCGATTACCCGCCGCTTTATCATTGGATTGCGAGTGCGACGGCATGGATTTTTTCACCGGCCCTCGCGCTGCACGACGGCGCACGGCTCGCCACTGGGCTGTTCATGGCGCTCACCATGTTGTATGTGCATAAAACCGCCACACGCTTGTTTGACCAACGGGCCGGTCGTATTGCCGTTTTATTACTGATTAGCTGCTTGGGTTTGATTTGGCGTGCACATCAGATCAACCCAGAGGTGGCAGGTCTTGCAGGCTACGCGATTGCGTTTTACGGCATGACACGGCTGCGTTCGGAGCCCCGCAAGGGAGGAATAAGTACTGGCGTGGGCGCCGCTATTGTCGCTCTCGCCATCGGTATCGCGCCCGCCCTGTTGGTTCCGCTAATATCGTTTGCACTCATCACGTTTTTACACGATTGGCGTAACCGCGATTTCAGGCGTGGAATTGCGATTTCGCTGGCCGTCATGCTGCCTTTGATGCTGGTTTATCCGGGCGCGCTTTGGTTAACGGACTCACTGACCCACGGGGCTTTAGTTGCCGTCCTGGGCATCCCTTTTCTATCAGAAGAGTCGCGGCACGCGTTCATCCCCACCTATTTCCTGCAAATCATGCCGTGGTACGGCCTGCCGGCATTACCGTTTGCGATTTGGCTGTGGTGGCGCGACCGCGCCAAGCTGCGTGATCGGGTCGAGTTGGCGATGCCGTTGGTGGCTTTTGTGGTTTTATTGATTGGATTTTCGATGCTGCGCGAATCGCGCGATGCCTCGGCGATGGCGCTGTTGATCCCGCTGGCCTTTGCCGCCGCCAATGCGCTGGATCGCCTCCCACGGGCGATGGCGAGTTTTATGGATTGGTTTAGTGTTCTGTTTTTCGGCTTTCTGATGGCCGTACTGTGGCTATACTGGGTAGCGGCATTGACGGGTTTTCCAAGCGGCGTAGCGCGCGATGCCGCTAGGCTCGCGCCGGGCTTCACGGTCACATTTGGCATCGTCACTTTTTTAATCGCACTGCTATTAACGATCGTCTGGCTTTATGCGGTAGTCCGGGCGCACCGCAGCAACCGCCGCGCGATTGTGAACTGGGCAGCGGGAATTACGCTTATTTGGGTGATCCCCAATATGTTGGCGCTGCCAGCGTTTGACTATGTGTTGAGCTATCGCGCGGTCGCCGCTAGGATTCAAAGCCAACTTCCGCCCGAGCGAAAATGTTTAGTTGCCTATGGCCTGGGCGACGCCCAACGCGCGTCCCTGGACTATTTTGCCGGGCTTCGCTTTGTGCCGCAAAACGACGCGAAGGCCGATAGCTGCGATTGGCTGCTCACACAGGGCACAAGAGAGCGATCGCCAGTTGTTGATGCGTCTTGGCAGCTTATGTGGCGTGGCTCCCGCCCGGCAGATCGAACGGAGCGGTTTTCGCTCTACCACCGGCAGTAATAAAACTACTGCTGACGTCGATAGAGCGTACCCGCAACACCCGCCTGGCCGATGCGGAGATCTCGATCAATTCCGGACGTTGGCTACGTCGAAAGCGCCAAGTGGTAACAACCGTGGTGCAGCCGAAGGCTGATCCAATGGCGCTGTCATTGCTTTGGACGCAGCCAATCGGAATTCCGAACTTAAAAACCTAACCTAAACCCTAACCTCGCCTATCAGTGCGGAGTTTGGGGCTAAATGCTGCGAGAGTCGTCGCCATTACTAGGCTTTCATCCATGGGCCTCTATCTGCCGCCGCTCGTATCAAGCGCTCGACGCACGCTTCATTCGAAATGCGTTTTCGATTTGTGTACGCCAACGCACAGAACTTAGCGCGACTTGTGTCTATCCTCCGCACTTGCCGCGATTGATGTCTTATGTCCTGTGTCCGTTTGTTCGCAGATCGCACCCGTTTTTTTAGCCCCGACTTTCCACTTTATGAGGATTCAATATGAAACATACCGTACTCGCTTCTGCGCTGTTTGCAGCTATCATGCTTTCCGCATGTGAAAAACCAACCGTCATTAATGTGCCTGCACCCGCACCGACGACCGTTGTTGTACCCGGTCCTGCTGGAGCACCCGGCGCCCCAGGCGTGGACGGTGCCAAAGGCGAGCCCGGCAAACCCGGTGACAGCACGACCGTGATCGTCACCCCACCACCTGCACCACCTGCACCACGCAACTAAATCGATTCGTATTTCACCCAACACCAAGGAGAAACCGATGGGTTTAGGAACAATTTTGTTAGTCATACTCATACTCATGCTGGTCGGCGCGCTGCCGACTTGGGGACATAGCCGGCGTTGGGGTTACGGACCCAGCAGCGGTCTCGGTCTGGTTTTGCTCGTCCTGATCATTTTGCTGGTGCTAGGCAAGATTTGAGCGGTGGAATTTAACATCGCCAGTGATGCGATCTTCACTGATCGCATCACTGGCCTTGTTGGTATCTTCTGACCGCGAGATGCCCAATAAATTTTGTTTACCCAAACCCTACAAAACTGCCACCACGCAGTTTGTGCCGAAAAATCGAGTCCCTAAAATGTGGGCATCAGACCGGTTAGCACTGTGCTAAAGCATTACGTCCCGTAAGATCTCCAACATAAATTGCGGATAGGCCATACTTTTGCCCTACGCCTAGGCACAGTTCCTGCGCATCAGCATAGCCGCTTGTATTGGCGTTTAGTCGGGCTTCATGTCAAAACCCTCCCCGCAACATAGACGTATAACGGGATGCCGAGCATAATGTTTAGCGGGAACGTAATTCCTAATGAGAGCCCGAAATAAATTGACGGATTCGCCTCGGGAATCGCATAACGCAGGACGGCAGGCACAACGATGTATGACGCACTCGCAGACAAGATCATCAGCAACGCAGCATCACCCGCCCCCAATTTTAGCAATAACGCGAGCCCCAACGCGACCGAAGCGTGCACAACCGGCCCCAAACTGGCGTAGGCAATCAGCACAGGCGATGCCCGCCGCGCAGCCGCAAAATTGCGCGCCACCATCAAGCCCATGTCGAGGAGAAAAAATGCCAGCATGCCTTTGAAGAGATCGCCCGTAAATGGCAGCATCATTGCTTTCCCCGCCTCTCCGCTGATCACACCCACGGCCATTGAGCCTAGCAGAAGAAAATGCGCGCCGTCAGTGAATGACTCCTTCAAAATCTTCGCAAGAGACAGGCTATTTTTAGCATTTTCTGCTGCCGGCGCGGACGAGATACCATGTTGATGCCGCAACATGTTGGCGAGCAGCACCGCCATGATGATAGCCGGTGATTCCATCAACACCATTGCCACTGCCATGTAGCCACCATACGGCAATTTGCTGGCTTCCAGAACCTGCATCGCTGTGACAAACGTAACAGCGCTCACCGATCCATAGGCAGCGGCCACCGCGGCGGCGTCATAGCGGGCAACGCGTTTCCTCAAAAACATATAACCCAAGATCGGCACAATAAATGCCATCAAAACTGCTGCAGACAGGGCAATTACTGCGGTGTCAGTCAGCCCTGATTTCGCAAGGGCGAAACCACCTTTCAAACCGAGTGCCATCAGCAAATAAAGCGAAAGAAATTTGGCAATCGGTGGTGGGACTTCCAGGTTCGATTTGCATGCGCCGGCAAAGATGCCGACCATAAAAAATAAAATGGCGGGGTCGAGCAGGTTTTGCATTTTGGATCTCCGTGGTCTTAGGCAGTCGAACGCTGTCCTCATCTGGTCGCCATCATAAGGAATATTTTTCATCTAGAGAAATCAATTTTAAATACATTCATCATCATTTTTTATCGATAGTAGTACCTTCGACATCCCCTTCGACGTTCCCATCGGCGGTCGCGTGTTGCACCACAGTTAACCGATGCGCGCGACGCCGGCAGCATGACGGAAGGCCAATGCGATGACGTTTTATTACGTTGGCCAGCTTGAACGGGGATACCGGCGGTAACGCCAAATCTGCCAACGTTCGGGCGGATTAGGCTAAAGTTGGCGTGTTAAGCGCGGCGCGCTTTTGTAGTGCGCGGCGCGTGACGCACGCGCACTGCCCGAGCGTCAGCAAATTGGTGCTACTGAACGTCTTTTCTTGTCGAGGGTGCTGCGCCAACGTTGTTGGTATATTGAGGCAACATGTGGCGAATGCCATTTGATGCAATCAAATCGAAAAATAGCATTTTTCATAAAGTCGATCATATGAATAAAAACGCGTCCAAACGGGTTTCCAGCGCAGCCGCCCAAACCATTTCTGCCGAATACGCGGCCGGTCTTGTGAAATCGGGTATGTGGCTTGATTATGGATTGGGTGTTAGTCAGCCTGATGTTTTTGATAAAGCGCTGGCATCGCGTTGTGGCGAACTGGATAACGTGAAAATCCGCGCTACCCTTTCGTTGAAGCCGCGCGCTGTGCTAGAAGCCGACCCCGAGGGAAAACATTTTTGTTGGTTGAACTGGCACTTTTCGGGATACGACCGGCAGATGCACGACGCGGGCCGCGCTTATTACATTCCCTTGCATCTAGGCGAGGTGCCAGATTACTACCGCCGTTTTATCGCGCCGATTGATATTTTGATTCTTAAAGTTTGCCCGATGGATGCCGATGGTTATTTTAATTTCAGCGCCATGAATGTCTGGCATCGGGCGTTAGTTGAGTGCGCAAAGGTGATTATTGTAGAAGTAAATCACAGTCTGCCGCATGTGTATGGCGAGCAAAACGCGGTGCATGTGAGCGAAATTGACTACGTGATTGAGGGCAATTCTGAGCCGCCCTCTGAGCTTAAAAATCCGCCGCCAACCGAAGTTGATCGCGCCGTGGCGAGCTATATTGTGCCCGAAATCGAAGATGGTTCCTGCTTGCAAATTGGCATTGGTGGCATGCCCAATTTTGTCTGTTCCATGCTGCGTGACAGCGGCCTTAAGGATCTGGGTATCCACACTGAAATGTTGACCGATGGCATGGCGGAGCTTTACACCGCGGGTCTCGTGACCGGCATTAAAAAAACGCTGAACCCCGGCAAAGTGACGTTTACCTTTGCACTCGGGTCTGCCGCGCTCTACAAAACGGTTGAACGTAATCCCGACATGCTTTGCTGCCCGGTTGATTACACCAATATGCCCCACATCATTATGCAAAATGATCGGGTGGTATCGGTAAACAACACCACGCAAATTGATTTGCAAGGGCAGTGTGCGTCAGAGTCCGATGGCTTTCGGCATATTAGCGGCACAGGCGGACAATCGCAGTTTGTGCGCGGTGCCTATGCATCGAAGGGTGGAAAATCTTTTATGTGCCTTTCATCAACTTATGAAAAGCATGGGGAGCGTAAAAGCCGCATCGCACTAACGCTAACCCCGGGCAATATCGTCACGACGCCGCGCTCGGATGTGATGTATGTGGTCACCGAATGCGGCATCGTTAATTTAAAAGGGAAATCTGTGCCCGAACGCGCTCAAGCGCTGATCAGCCTTGCCCACCCAGATTTCCGCGAGGATCTCGAACGCCAAGCCTTTGAGCACCGTATGGTTCCGCGCGGGTTTACGTTTTGACGAACGCGACCACATGGTTGCGCCCAATTTTTTTGCAATCCGTCAGCAACGTTTTATAAATTAATTTTTCACGCGCACTGATGGTTGCGCGTACCGACGCAACGCTGCCCACCCCTTCATGCGCCTCGCCCCGCTCAGCTGGCAACTCACCGCCTACCTACCGTAGCGCCTTCACCAAAAACGGCAGGCTCAATTCCATCCGATAATCGACCCCCGAATGGGTATCGTCAAATTCTTCGTAACGATGTTTAACCCCCGCAGCCGCCAACCGTTTACTGAGGATTCTTGCGCCGTAATGAATACTGTATTGATCGCGCCAACCGCAATCGATGTAGATGGCCTTGAGTGATTTCAAATTTTCTTCGTGTTTTTCAATCAAATGGATCGGGTCATGTTTGAGCCAGTTTTTCCAGCGCGCATCGATTAACTCACCCGTTTCCAAATTAAATGGCAAGCGAAATCCCAGTGGCGCTTTGGGGTCTGGATCGTAACTGGCCGACATCGCCATCATCATCAGCGCATGTCCCTCGGCGTCCGATAGTTTTTCTTTTTTCCAAATGGTGTTGAGGAAGTTTTTAACGCGGCCATCGTCAATGCCCTTGTTGGCATTTTTTTCTTCTTGCTTGACATTAATAATGCCTGGAACGCGTTGATTGGCGCGGTGTTTCATCAATTCAGTGAGGGTGCGCGGCCAATCGTTCATGTACACAAAATCGAAATAAGCATCACCCGAATGGCTGGCAACCGCCCCCCAATATTTCGCGTATTTCATGCCGTGAATCATCGCGCCATAACCGCCCGATGATTTGCCAAAACAGCCGCGGTGCTCTCGGCTGGCCTGGGTGCGAAACGCTTGATCGACGAATGGAATCAACTCTTGCGTGAGGTAATCGGCGTAATTGCCAATAGCAGAAGAATTAATATATTGATTGCCACCTAACGCCGTAAAACAATCGGGGAAAACGATTATTGCGGGCGCCATTTTGCCTTCTTGAATCAGCCGCGCAGCACGTTCTGGAATGTTTTCATCGAAGCCACGCCAATTAATATGGCTCAAGCCAGAACCCATGAAACCGACCAAATCATAAAGAACCGGAAAGCGTTGAGGTGATTTTTTGGTTGTGATTGCGTCATATTGCGGTGGCAGCCACACCGCGAGTTTTCGCTTAGGTGAATCGCCTAACAGCTTGGGAATACTGGCCTTGAGAATCTTGGATTCATGCTCAACGATGACGGTGCGGCCTAGCGGATAGTTTGGATGTTTTAGTGCCATGAATGATTCTCCGTGTTCGGGTTGCTAGCTATCCAGATATGCCAACTTGTCCTTCTATTCAACCTCATTGCCAAACATGACCAAGCATAGCCGCTGCACGACATTTAGCTTTGGCTTCGCCCGGCTCCGCCACCGTCACATCCAAATCACGCAACAGGCCGTCTTTGAGGCCATACACCCAGCCGTGCACAGCAACATCCTGACCGCGCTCCCACGCATCGCGGACGATGGTTGTTTGGCATACGTTAGCGACTTGCTCAATCACGTTCAATTCACACAAGCGATCTACGCGGGCGGTCGACAAACCGATAGCAGCCAATGCAGCAGCATGCTTATCGCTCACATCGTTGATGTGGTGCAACCAATTATCGGCCAAGCCTATCCGATCGCCAAACAATGCGGCGCGGACACCGCTACAGCCATAGTGGCCCACCACCATAATGTGCTCAACTTTTAAAACATCAACCGCAAATTGAATCACCGACAAACAATTCAAATCGGTATGCACCACGACATTCGCAATGTTGCGATGCACGAACACTTCCCCCGGCATGAGGCCGACTATTTCATTCGCAGGCACGCGACTATCAGAGCAGCCGATCCACAGAAATTTTGGATTTTGTTGCTTGGCTAGCTGCTGAAAAAAATCGGGATTGTTCGCCAAAATGCGATCCGCCCACGCCCGATTTTTTTGGAATAATTGTTCTAAGTTCTTATCGAGCAAGGTCATATTTGAGGCCTATGTATGGCTCTGCAAAAACAACAAACCCTCGCATTGGCGGCACTTTACAAGCAATAGGGCTTGGAACGGCACGTCAGAAAGGGACGTTGTTAATTCAATTGCCTAGTATCTTGCGCTACCCGGCGTGCGCGGGAACGGAATCACGTCGCGCACATTGCCAAGCCCGGTCACATACGAAATCGTCCGCTCAAAACCCAAGCCAAAGCCCGCGTGCGGCACCGTTCCATAGCGACGCAAATCACGGTACCAACTGTAGTGCGCGGGATCAAGGCCACTTTCGATCATGCGTGCATCGAGCACATTAAGCCGCTCTTCGCGCTGCGAACCACCGATGATTTCGCCAATGCCAGGTGCCAACACATCCATTGCCGCAACTGTTTTATGATCATCATTTAAGCGCATATAAAACGCTTTAATTTCTTTCGGATAGTTCATCAAAATCACCGGGCCGCCCACATGCTTTTCGGCCAGAAAGCGCTCGTGCTCACTCTGTAAATCAATGCCCCATTTCACGGGATATTCAAATTTTTCTTTGGTATTTTCTAAAATTTTGATGGCCTCCGTGTAATCCATACGCACAAATTCACGGTCTATCATGGCCTGCAATTTTGCGATCAAACCAGGTTCTATCCGCTCATCAAAAAACGCCATATCATCGGGACGTTCGTTCAAGACGGCTTTAAAAATATATTTTAATAGCGCTTCAGCAAGAGAGGCATCCATCGACAAATCGGCAAACGCAATTTCAGGCTCGATCATCCAAAACTCAGCCAAGTGGCGCGAGGTGTTGGAATTTTCAGCGCGAAACGTCGGGCCGAATGTATAAACTTTGGACAGCGCCATGCAATAGGTTTCGACGTTTAGTTGGCCAGACACGGTCAGAAACGCTTCGCGACCAAAAAAATCTTTGCTGAAATCGATTTTGCCTTTATCGGCCCCCTCATCAATGCGCGGCAAGTTTTGCAAATCGAGCGTCGAGACGCGAAACAGCTCGCCAGCACCTTCAGCATCAGATGCGGTAATGATTGGCGTGTTAACCCACAAATATCCGCTCTCATGAAAGAAACGATGAATTGCCGCCGCCACCGTGTGCCGCACGCGCGTGGCTGCACCAATCACATTGGTGCGCGGACGCAAGTGCGCGACTTCGCGCAAAAATTCCATCGTGTGCGCTTTGGGGGTGATCGGGTAAGTGTCAGGATCATCAACCCAGCCAATGACCTTCACCTCCGTCGCCTGCATTTCAAACGGCTGGCCCTTCGCGGGTGACGGCACAATCGTACCGGTCGCTTCCACCGCACAACCGGCGGTGAGCTTAATCACTTCATCACTGTAATTCACCAGCGTATTCGGCACGACCACCTGCACTGGATGAAAGCAAGAGCCGTCTGAAACACTAACAAACGAAATGCCTGCCTTCGAATCGCGCCGGGTCTTGACCCAGCCTTTAATAGTGACAAGCGCATCAGCAGCGGCTTTGCCAGAAAGAATTTCGGAACAGGTAAGTGTGGTTGGTGTGGTTGGGGTGGTCATCGCATCTGCAATAAAAAGAATATAGACGCAGATTTTACCTGTTATGGGCCGCACTTACGACGTTGCGCAACCACAAAAATTTTAATCCTATTTTTAGACGATATATCCCGACGCTAGGGTGTGGCGCTTGCGGCAAATTGTTGAGCAGGTTTTCAACTCAGCAAAGCACATCAGTCTTGATCGTGCCAACATCAACACCGCGTAAACAAGATCAATGCCATGACGTTATTAAATTATTAAGCCGTTAAGTTATGACGTCGACGATGGCTTAATCCATAACTTAATGAAAATTGATTGTGCAATTCTCTAAAAGTCCCCGCCAGTACTGGCATTTCAGGCCATTTTCAGGCCATTAGCGATCGCTGATTCTGGACACTTCGGACGCCTATTCATGTCTATAAACGTTGTTGAACGTCCATGAACACCGAGGCACTAAACCGCCCAAGTCCCAAAATTATCGCCCGGCAAATCGGCGAGCGCGGTAAATTTTTTCCAGCATTGGTCGATGTTTTTTTGCCTTGCAAAAAACGATAATTCTTCAAGCATTTGGTTGATCCCTTTTGACGATCCAAAATGCGCAACATTTAACACCCGTAACGCAGGGATGTGTGTGTTGATGATTTCGGCATAGCGCATCGCAATCTCGGCTGGGTTTGCGTTTTTGATGCCGTGCAGATGTTCGCGAATTTTTTCCTGAATGGCGGCAGCTTGGAAGACGTATTTGGTTTCGGGTTGATTTGATATTGTCATGGCCGTTTGGCCTTTCTATGTTGGATACGCAGCTTCGCATTATAGGTTGCAAACCATTGGGTGTTGCAAGATGGCGTGGTTCATGGCGATGATCGGTAGAATGGTGGAATGAACGAAGCAACTACTAGCAAACCTCCGCTTCAAACCACACTGTCGGCACAGCCCTATGCAGCGCTAAGCCCCGATCTGATTTTGGATGCAATTGATGAGACGCTCGGCAGCATCGGAAAGCGCACCGATGGCCGTTTGTTCGCGCTCAACAGCTATGAAAATCGGGTTTATCAAATCGGGATTGAAGATCAGCCGCCGATGGTGGCAAAGTTCTATCGGCCAAACCGCTGGACAAACCCGCAAATTTTGGAGGAGCATGCGTTTGTGTTTGAGCTCAATGAGCGGGAAGTGCCGGTTGTCGCACCGCTGGTGTTAAACGGACAGTCTCTCCACGAATTTAAAGGATTCCGGTTTTCCCTTTTCCCCAAGCGCGGCGGTCGCGCGCCAGAACTGGATCGACCGGAGGTGTTGGAATGGATTGGCCGGTTTATGGGTCGTATTCATGCCGTCGGCGCGATCAAACCTTATATGCATCGGCCCACGCACAATCTCACGACTTTTGGCATCGAACCACGCGATTTTTTGTTGGCCAGTGATTTTATTCCGGTTGATTTGCGCGAGGCCTGGGCAACGATTGCGCAGCAGGCATTAGACGGCGTGGCGGCGTGTTATGAGCGGGCTGGAGCTGGTGTAGGCTTAGATGAAGCCAGCAGCACCCTGAAATTGATTCGGCTTCACGGCGATTGTCATGGTGGCAATGTCCTCTACACCGATGTTGGGCCGCACTTCGTTGATTTCGACGATAGCCGCATGGGGCCGGCGATGCAGGATTTATGGATGTTGCTCGCAGGCTCCCGTGAAGAAATGGCGGCGCAATTGCGCGAGGTGATTGAGGCCTACGAGGAGTTTTATGAATTCGACCGACGCGAGCTACATTTGATCGAGGCGCTACGCACACTTCGGCTGATCCACTATTCATCATGGCTGGCCCAACGCTGGGGTGATCCGGCCTTCCCGCATGCGTTTCCATTTTTTAATACGCAACGCTATTGGCAAGACCGGATTTTGGAGTTGCGCGAGCAGATTGGCGCGATGAGCGAAGAGCCACTTGCGTTAATGCCGTAGAATCTGCACACGCAATAATTTTTAATTTTTTATAAAGACAGAGGCTACAACATGACACTTAAAAGAACCGAACTCGCCAAAAACAAAATGCTCAAAGCCGCCAATATGATGAAGGCCATCGGCATCCCCGACCGTTTCGGCAAAGGCAGCGTGATGCTAGACAAGAAGGAGCAGCGCAAGCTCGACCAGGCAGCCGGTTTGATTCCATTTGCCTGCAAATTGCCGGCTGACTTGGTGAAAGCGTTGAATGCAGAAATTGATAAACAGGGCGGCAATGCGAATGAAGTCGTGGCCGAGATGTTGACTAAAGCATTGAAGTAACCGCTAGCGAGCATTACCTGTTGAAGATCCGCTGACACGAGCGTTGAATGGGTGGTGCGCAGCGGTTTGCGCCGGTGGGGCGTTCCGGGTGATGACTCTTTCATCCATGTCTGCGGCACTAGCGCCGACTGAAAATACGTCGGCACCCGAAAGGCTTAGAACACCGTTGGGACTATGTTCGAGCGAGTCGCGTCGTTCTAGCCTATGCCTGCGATGCCTGACGCTCGCGTTCCGGGGTCCTGCGGACGATACAACATGCGGAAACGCCGCGCCATGTCCGCGGGTTCCGCTGAGCGCATCGTTAGACGACAGCCGACGAGGCCTCACCGCGATTTCTCACCACAACGGCAAGCCCTGCAACGATACCCACGGCAAATCCGACAACGTGTCCGACCATGCTGATGCCAGGAAGGATTGAATACACAAAGGCACCGGCCACAAAAACCGCCAGTACTCGACGAACACGCGCCCTGCGGGACTTGAACCGGATGACAAGTACCAGCGCAAAGCCCAGCAGACCAAACATCCCACCCGATGCGCCTACCGACGCCCCGAGCGAAGGCAGCAGCAAGTGCTTCAAGAGAATGCCTACCCCACTCGCCATCGACGCAATCAAGAATACCGTCAACAGCCAGCCCGCGCCGGCTCGGCGCTCGGCGATCGGGCCTGCCACCAGCAGCAGGCCGCTGTTGAGCAGCAAATGCGTGAGGTCCCAGTGCAGAAAACCGAACGATATGAGCCGCCAGTACTCGCCGTCGAGCATGGCTGCATCTGGCAATGCGCCAACGCTGATAAGCCCAGCATCATTCGCGACGACTCCCTTCGCGACTTCCAGGGCAAAGACGGCCAAGATTGTCAGCAGGACTGCCGCCGATCCAGCGTAAGCACGCATTCGTTTTAACGCGACGAAGACCACCATATTGTTGTCTAACGAAGTTGTATAAAAAATCGAGCCATCTGCGCCTCGTGCTGTCCACCAAACGAACGATCAACGCCACGCCTCGGCGCGACAATCGCGATGTGGGCAATCATTTATAGGTGGTTGTAATGGCTTTTGGTGATTCGAAATATTTGCGCTTCTAAAATTGAAACCCCGCTACTGGCCTTCCGTTCCAAGCACAAATGCCGCGAAAAGCCCGCCAGTATTAGGGTTTGTTTAGTACGTAGGTTGGGCACGTTTCATCTGTCCAACATTAGCGATCACGCAATTGCCATTGTTGGGCAGAACCTGCGCGCCTAGTTAGCGAGGCCTTCGACATCGAACGATCACCACCTGAATGCTTTTTCATGGCTTGCCTTGAGCGCCGCGTATTCGAGCTAGTTTAGCAGTTCGATCATGCGCCTGCGATGCCCAACGATGCTGTCGAAAAACCTCGTCATACGCGAACTGCCCAGCAACTAAGATGTCGGATCCACAGTTCAATATGATGTGATTGGCAAGCTATGGCGCGCTACAAAATGATCCATACCAGCCCATGATTTCTCGCGCTGGATTTGGGACAGCAACTTGTTGCTGTCACCTTTGAGCATGCTCTTGATTGGCTGGTTGATCATGAACTCGGCCTAACGAACTTCGACCAGCGAAACCGCAACGACACCAACGGCGCACCTGCCTACCCACCAGCGTTACTGCTCAAAATCGTGCTGTCCGCCTATTTGCGCGGCATGATTTCATCGCGGCAGATTGCGCGTGCCTGTCGCGAGCAAATGACCTTCATCGCACATTAGGGCGACACTGCTCCACACTTCACCACCGTTGGTCACCTCGTCTCCACACTGACGAATGACATTCCCCGCTATTTGCGCGCATTCTCTATTTATGTGACCAGCAAGGCTTGATCGGGCGCGAGATGTTTGCCATTGATGGCGTCAAGCTACCCTCGAATGCATCCAAAGCCAAAAGCGGCACACGAGCCGAATTTATCGAACGTGCCACCCAGTTCGAAACAACTGCCAAGGCGATA
Organism: Burkholderiales bacterium; assembly: GCA_025360815.1. GTDB lineage: Bacteria > Pseudomonadota > Gammaproteobacteria > Burkholderiales > Usitatibacteraceae > UKL13-2. Next base: position 511 of record JANYBL010000020.1, on the reverse strand, counting down.
CTGTTGCGTCATCGCGCCGAAGATGTTAACCAGGCCACACCAGAAGCGACCATGGACGTCAACGCCGCTCGGCGCATCGACCGGCTTACACATGATGCCAAACAAATCCGTGACTGGCTTGCGTCAAACCCTCATGAACGAAAAGGCACGAAGAATACGATTCGCAAGCGCAATTTGACCGATAACGAATCAGCCAAGATGGCAACCTCCAAAGGAGTGATACAAGGTTACTGTGGTGTCGCGGCAGTGGATGCGATGAACGCCAATGCACTGATTACCGACAACGGTAACCGGCGGTAATGCGCAGCATTAACGTCCGCGTTGAACCGACAGTAGAAATTTACGCCTCTTCAAAGTAGTCTGAGTCGACTTTCTTGATCACGTAGGTTGCTTGCGTTGACACGCCAACATCGAAGTCGATCATGAGCGACGCAAGTTTCCCGCCGTCGATCAGCACCACCTTGGTTTCGATGAGCGACACGTATTCCATTGCGTCAGCGGTGAACCGAGA
>JANYBL010000005.1 GCA_025360815.1 Burkholderiales bacterium | reverse complement strand
GGAAATACCGGAGCAAAGCCAGCACCCGCAGCGATTCCCAGCACACCGAGTGGCCCAAAAATCAACGGAATCACGATTGCGAACGCCGATATTTTGGACACGGGCTCCGTTGCGTGCGCTTGCGATAGCGATAGCGATAGCGCGATGACGGCGCCAAGAACCGCCAGCGCAACGGCATTCATTTTGTAAGTAAAGTGCATTACTATTCTCCTGGTTATTTGCCCGAAGGCTTTGAGTGTGTCGAATTGGACAGTACGTAAACAGTACGTAAACCGTTTTCTTACATTAAGTCGTTGCAGGTATGCGCAGGGTTCAATTCGTGTATCGCGAAGGCCACTTTGGGGCGGTTGCAATGCAGATAGCGCATAATATTTTCGCAATAGAAGTTGTCGCAAACTGGAAATGAAAAAGTCTGGAAACTCAACGAGTCGCCAGACTTTGATTCAGATATCACCATACAAAGCTAATGCGTTATTACATACATCCGCAAATCGCTGGTGGCGACTCCTAACAGCTTGCCGCGTGATTGCAAAACAGGATCAATTTACAACCCCTTTTTTGCCGGGTTTGTCATATACAGTGATTGACTTGTAGGCCTTTCCTTCGCAGCTGTTAACAAAGCCAGTGCCTTCAACGGTCACCTCTACAATTGTTTGTGCATCCTGATACTCCACACCAACTTCGGCGTCTAAGTCGCCGGCCTTGTGGGCACCCATCGTTACAACGTCGGAGCCAACAACCCAGTTGGTTTTGCGTGTCACCTTATAGGTACAAGTCCCGCCGCTGATTTTTGGTGTAATGGTGAGGAAGCCCCAGTGATAGGTAACGCCGTCGTGACCAGATGACTCTAGGTTAACGCCATTTATTTTGCCTGGCGTTGCAAAAATATCAACTTTTTTCGACACTTTTCCGAGACACGGTTGCTTTGCCAGCGCATCATCCGCTGCCGTGGTCTTTACGGTCAGCGTATAACCATCCGTGTCAAGGCCTGTCAACGGCAGACTGTTCTGCCATACCCCAAATTGCGAGTTGGAGCCGATGACTTTGACGCTGCCATTCTTGCCTTCCAACTGTGCGGTCCATCCACAATGCTTGGTTACGTCGGCCCCAGCGTTTTCAATGTTCCCAACCACTTTGAACTTGATTAGCTCATCATTGCGGTAGCGGTCAGTTCCGCCCATCTTCTTTCCCGGTTCGGTGATGATGTCGATAATCTTTGCCGGCGGTGGCCCCATTTGTTGATGTTGTACTTCAAACGGTGCCGACACATTTCCTTTGCAGACACTGGTCGCTTCGTTATCAACAAAAAAATCAACGCGGTATTTACCTGGTTTGAGATCGGCTGTAATCGGCCCCACCAGACCCGGCAATGAGCCGCTGAGCTTCACGCCGGAAACAATGGCGAGGCTAATCGAATCGGACCCAGAAGTGGTTTGGAATACGTTTGCGATGAATTGACAATTGGTGCTGCTGGGCCGATCACCGGTCAGCATGGCCGCGATGGTAATTTTGCCGGGAGCCGGAAATACGACTTGATTCAATTCCGCGGCTTTAAGTGCGGCCTTCTGCGGCACTGGCACAGCTGGTGTTGCTGGCTTTGCTCCGGTATTTCCGGGGCTACCGCCGCTGCCACCATTCCCTTGGCCGGTACATGGAACGTCGGACGGACAGCCGATGTTTTTGGGCGCGGGCGCCGTTGCGTGCGCCTGCGACGTCGCTACGATGACCAAGGTGGCCAGCAAACGTATTGCATTCATGGATAATCCTTCTCTTTGTTTGAATCGGTTTTTCGAAACGGCATTTCAAGGCGGTTGTTTACGGCTATTCACGTTTGTAAGTCGGCGCACGCTGAAAAAACGTTCAACTTTTTTCGGAATTGATGATGTGTTGCCAAAGATGTCACCTTATGCGGTATCGCAAGACCGCTTTTTGGAAGCGGGCAAATTAAAAGCCGACGCCGAAGCGTAAGCGACATCATCGCTTCGCCCAAATTTGAAAGGGTGCGGATCAACTAATCGTTGGACACCACTGGGATGTAGGCCGCTGGTGCTGGAAGCGATTCGCAGCCAGTGGTAACACATCGCATTTACGAATTGCAGATCGTCACCACATCCGACGCCGTGACCGCAAGCATTGCTCTGGCCTTAACCATGATCTCGCCCCAATCAGCGCGATCGCGCGGGGGCGAATCGGCTATCCAGTCCGGCGCGGTACCAACTAACTGCATTGCCGCCGTCACACGGACGAGGATGAGGTGTTTGTGCGTGTCTGGCAGGATGTCATTCTCAAAGGGCGGTTGCCAATGTCTGGCATCTGGAAAATCAAAGACCAATGCCGTGTCGCCAAAAGCACTAAATTCAGCGCTAAACAACAATCGGCGGGCGCCTTCCCGGTACTCGACGTAATAGGTGGCGAAGAGAACGCGAACCTCAAAGTCAGCACCAATAACGCGGTTTGATCTGGCAAGCTTCAACATGGGCTACTTCTTGTCACCGACAAACCCGGCAACGCCATCGATACGGTCTAATCGAATGACAATATTGCCTTGCGCTTGGCTCTTGGCGATCACATATTTATCGGAGATCGTCAGCACCACACCGGCGATTTGTTGACCACTGACTAAAAAAGTTAAGCCTTTCTGCTGCGAACGGCTATCCTCCAGCATGGTACGGAGCGGATCAACATCTGCTGCTGCCGCTGAAACCCCAACAACGCCCAGTGTCAATGCGGCTCCGATCAGCGTTTTAAATTTCAGCATCATTATTCCTTTCGTGACGTTCAGTTTTTGCTTATATTTTTCAAACTCTTTTATCGGCGAGCGTTTCAAGGCACTTTTGCTTCTAAATGCCCGCAAGTACTCGCAGTTCTTTTAACAATATCAATTACAGGTTTGCGTCACGTTCGCCGTCACACCGCCGATGTTTACCGTCGCGCGGGTATTGGGCGTCGCACCAGTGGTCGTGCCAACGGTATTGACTCTCGCGACAACTGTCTGATTGTTGGCGATAGACGATGGTCCGCTAATAAAGGGGCCGCCGTTGATACTCATCGTTGCCGTTGCAGGGCTAAGCGATATTGATGTGCTCGTGGTTAATCCTGTTATCAGGACGGCCGCAGTGGAATACTGGCTCGTGGATATCACACAGTTAGGCGGGCCGGCGATGGTTGTGACCAATGTCGGAAACGAAAACACATTAGGCACGTTGTCATAGGTTGTTACGGTAAATGTTCCCATCACGCCGCCTATATTGAGCGTCACTGTTGCGATGCCGCCGCCGTTGGTAAGCCCGGACGATGTGGCTTGTACGGCAATGGTTTGATTATTTAAAATCGACCCCGCCGCACCGGTGAAAGCCCCGCCGTTAATAGAATAAGTGCCACCGACAATGGATACCGGCGTGTTGGTATTGATGCCGGTAATACTCACCGTATTGGAGGTCACGAGAATACTTGGCCCAACGTTGGTTTGTGGCGTGAAGCTGAACGGATTGGGCGTAGTGTCTGCCAGCAGAGTGGTGACGGTAAACGTCGCCGCGACGCCGCCAACCGTAACGGTGGCTGAGCTGCTCGTGCCAAAGGCAGCCGATGACAGAACTTGGACGTTCAAACTTTGACCGTTAGTGATGGAGCCGGTATTGGTAAATCCACCACCTGCGATGGAGAACAGACCACCAACGATGGTGACTGGCGATGCAACGTTGATCCCGGTAATCGTGGCAGGTAGAACTGGGCTGATCAGCGTCGCCTGTGCCACATTCGATTGCGGCGCAAAGCTGAATGGATTTGGCACAGCATTCGGAATGAAGGCAGTTGTTGTGACCGAGAAAGTCGCCGCCACACCGCCAACATTAACCGTTGCGGAGGTGGTCGCACCGGCAGTCGCGGCCGAGAGTACCCGCACTGCCAAGGTCTGATTATTGGAAATGAAGCCCGTCGTCACAAACTGGCCGCTACCAGCGATCGAGAAGTCCCCACCGACAATGCTCACTGGCGAGGCAATATTGATACCCGTGATCGTCGCGACTGGAGAAGCGACAATCAACGTTGACTGTGGCACATTGGTTTGCGGCGCGAAACTAAACGGATTAGGCGTCGAGTTACCGGCAACCGGGGCAGTCGTCACTGAGAACGTTCCTGATACGCCACCAATATTGACGGTTGCCGACGTCGTGGTTAAATTCGCGCTTGAAGACTGCAGCTGGACTGTCACTGTTTGGCCGTTGGAAACAATGCCGGGAGCCGTTGTGAATTGCCCGCTGCTGCCACCGAAGGAATAGCTTCCGCCGATAATTGAGATCGGGCTGGGCGCATTAATGCCGCTGACGGTGATTGTATTGGACTTAAACGATTGGTTAGTGGCCACGTTACTAATTGGCGTAAACACAAACGGATCAGGCACAGAATTGATCGCGGCTGCTGTGGTCGTGACGGCAAAAGTCGCTGCCACACCGCCAACGGTCACGGTTGCCAAAGTCGTACTGCTGAAGGCAGCAGCCGAAAGTAATCTGACGGCAAGCGTTTGATTATTGGCAATGAGACCTGTCGTCACAAAGGCACCGCCACCGATTGAAAAATCGCCGCCCACAATACTGACCTGCGCGGGGACGTTAATACCGGTGATGGTCGCGACGGGTTGCGTAATAATCAGTGTCGAGACCGGTGCATTGGTGCGCGGGCTAAAGCTGAACGGCGCTGGGGTAGCGTTTGGGGTGGTTAGGTCAGTCGTTACGGTAAACGTTGCCACTACACCGCCCACGTTAACCGTTGCCGTTGCTACCCCGCCGCTGATGGGCGAAGCCGTTACCCGTAGCCGAATTTGCTGGCCGTTGGTAATGGTTCCACCAACGGTTGTGAAATTAGCAGCACCGATGGCGTACTCGCCGCCGCTAATCGTGATGGAGGTGGGCGCATTGATACCGTTGATAGATTGGGTACTAGATACTATTTTTGCCGATGCAGCCACATTTGACATGGAGGCAAAGCTAAACGCATCGGGCGTCGTGTCCGGCACGAAGAGAATGCTGCCGGTCGTCTTCAGGGTCTGCGTGAGCATGGTTGGCGGTAAGTTATTTCCTGGTTTCTGATCCACATAACGTAGAGTCAATTGCACGCCATTGGCAAGCTCCAAAATGCCGTTTCCTTGCACGGGCGCGCCGGCTGCGACGGCTAAGAAATTGCGCGCGAAGCGGCCGGGTGAAATCTCAGGCAAGGTGATCGATTCAGCGTCGCCTTGGTTCGTCACTATCTGAACGGTAAGGGAGCCTATTCCAGCCATATCGCTATCAATCACTTGCACCGTGATCGGAACATTGGTTGGAATCACGCTCACAGCTGCCAGAGAAAATGCAGGGCCAAACGTCAATTGCCCCTTTGTGCCCGCAAAACCAGAAAATGGATTGTCACCTGCAATAGCGGCAACCTTCCAATTGCCTAAACTGCGATGCATTAGCAGCGTACCGCGGCCCACCAACAACGCTGGCGCAAAAGTGATCACGTCCAAGTAGCGCTTTTCCCAATTGAATTGCACGGTAGCAAGATCAGCGCCGCACTGAACCTGGATATCTTTCACCAGCATGCGGATTTGCTTTTGACGATTAAAATCTTGGATCAAGCCGTCAATAAACCGCTGATATCCCAGCATTGACGGGTCAATTTTTGCTTGTATTGCGGCAATATTGCCCGCTTCATAGGCGCGAACAAATTCAAGCAGCTCATTTGTTGCAAGGTCGCTGCCAGAACAGGCTTCGTTGATGCGTGTGTTGCCCTTTTCGTTTGTACCACCATCGCGTTTGATGTCGTTGCGGCGCTGCTTGAGCTTTTCGTCCAATTCTGCTGCCAGTTTTTTCTTGGTCGCATCGATGTTCTTTTCGTTTGGACTAGGCTTGAAAAAAGCGGGGATGCCCTCTAACAACCGAGGCGCCGCGGGTTTGCTGAAATCAACAAAAGCTGCCCGCCCCGCCTTCACCACGACCTCACCGGCCGCGTTGCCCAGCGTTGTTTCACCCTCATTTACCTTGGAATAGGCCGCATTTTCGTTGCCCTCAACCAACCCGAGTTCGTGATCAGTACCGCGGATACCAATCGTGGCGTTCGCAGCACGTATTGAATAATTTCGCGGCGCAACTTTACCAATCCAGCCTGTAACAGATCGCATGAAGCCTTTTAGCAGTGTGTAGGACGCGCGATCTTGTTCATCGCCGTTGGCTGCATAGTCATCAATTTGCAAACGGGAGTTGGCCCGCATCGCAACCAATCCATGGTCGTCCGTCACCATCTGCACTTCGCCATTCTTCCCGGTAATGATGGTGTCGCCAGTGTTGATGCGCATTTTTTTGCTGATTTGTTGGCTCTCGCCGGCGGCGTTGATAACGGTTGCAGAACCGCTCACAAAGCTGACAACGCCAGCGGCAAATGCTTGGGCACAGCTAAAGGAAAGTACAGCCAGAGCGAATTTAAGCGATCCCTTTATATTGCAAATAGGCAGAAAAGCTGGCGAATGAGCGATCTGAAGGTTTCGATTTGTGTTCATATTTACCTTGAGTACATTTAGATTTGTATGGTTGCATACCGCTGGGTCTACGTCAGCCTTGGTTGCAGCAGCATGGGTTACAACTATTGATAGGTCTGAGTCGTGATGAGAGGACAAATGGTTCATCACAGGCCACTAGCAAATAAGTTTGCACCCGTCATGCCTGATAGCTTGCATTGCTTTTTGTTGCACTGAAAAACAAAAGTAGCCTCTCCCTTTATCAAATACGGAACTAGCGGATGCAATGTTAGCTGCGCCGGTGGCGGCATTGTTTGGGGTTGAGGTTGGGATTGCGGTTGAGGTTGGGATTGCGGCTGAGTTTGCACTTGCGTTTGCGGCGGCATGTTTCTATTCGCAATAGCGAGGTAACGTTTCTCCCAACGGCCGGTAATGATGGTCGTAACCATGGTGGCCTTGACATTTTCGTTGCCATTTACGTTGACCTTAATATCGCCGAGATGAATACGGATCGATTGCTGTTGCGCTTGCGCATCTTGAATTGCCCGAAGCAATTGCGTTAGCCCAACCATGGACGGCTCAATGCCAGCCTCAATTTTGGCAACGCTGCCAATTTGGCCACTTTCAAACGCGGTAAGGATTTCTGCTAACGCGGGCAGTGCTTGATTACCAAGCCGTTCACTGCCAAGCATAAAACTAGGTGGCGTTTCCCAGTGGAAATCGAGCGCGGCTGCGTTTGTGGCATTGAGGGCGACCGCACAAAAAAACAACACCAATCGGATAACAAATTGCGTCACCTTAAAATTTATCCGCTTTTGGAAAGACAGTAGAAGTTGTTTCATTGCTTACCACCCCATATTGAGTTGTAAGCCAAGCACCCGCTCGTCGGTGCGCAACGCGACATCCCCCACATTACGTTGCGTCTGGCGCAGGAAGGCTTTGAATGAATTTTGTTGGCCAAACTGTTTGGTGACTTCCAGCTGAAGCGAGCGAGTAGCCAAGTCCGGGCCACCGGTGGTTTGGCTAACGATCGAGCCCAAATAGGTCAGCGCAAATTGCGCCCATTCGCTACGTTGCCCATTCACCGTAAAGCCATGCGTGCGAGATTTTGTTTCTGCTCCCGTAAAGACTAACCGTTGCGCTTGCTGGCCCGCCGTTAAAGTCCAACCGATCGACCATGGAATGACTGTGCCCGAGTAGTTGCGCCCAATCAGCGCCTGCACAGCGTGGGTTGCTGAATCACTTTGCGGGCTGGCATTACTTGCGACTTTGCCAGCGGTGTAACTGACATTACCTGACCAAGTACCGGAGCTGTAATTGAGTGCGCTGCTCGAGTTTTGATTGTGATTTTGTTTTTGCTGCGTATCTTCTCCGCGATTCGCGGTATTAGCGAGTGTCATTGCCCATCCCGGGAGACCTGCACCGAAATTCAGGTTGGCGCGGTTGGTTAACGAACGCGTTTTAGTTGAAGTGGCAATAACTGGTGATGGTGGTGGCAAGGCCGGATCTGCCGGAATAGCCAGTATTGCAAAGCCGGCGGTGCGGCTGGCTGCATCTCGATAATCTAGCCCGAGCGTGAGCCAACTGGATGTCGTCCAATCGCCACCGGCATAATATTCTTTAACGCCAGGCGGCACTGCCTGTGACAATGATATAAATTTGGGATCAATATCGTGATAGCCGGCGCGTAGGTTCCAAGTTGCTTGCCGATAGCCCCCGTCAAACAACAACGCATCTCCGCGCCTTGCAAGCTGGTAACGCTCTTCAAAGCGGCTGGCCGCCACTTCTGAAGTGGCGGTCCAGGGCCCTGCCTGATAGGACAGTCCAGCCGAGACTGCGCGCGCATCAGCTGGTTGCTGTGAAACAAGTGCGCTGTTTAAGCTATTGACGTTGTCGTTATAGCCTTGTGCCGTCGCGTACGCTTTTAGGCCCGTCATTACTGCATATTCAGCCTTTGAGCCAACGACGTTGCGGGTGAACCGGGTGCGGGCTGGTTCATTATTGAGAGGGGTGCGGTTGTAGAGTGATTCCCAGCTTTCTGAAACCACGCCGCCATAGCCCGATAGCGTCCAATCGCCGAGTTGTTTTTGCATATTTAATCCGCGCATACCAAGCGTGGTGCCGAGTTGCGAAAAACTAACTGCCGCATCACCGGCAGCCACTTGATAAGTTTGGCCAGTGCGCCCTATTTGTAGTGAATTTATTTGATTGTGATAGCGCGACAATACCGAACGATCGTTACTAGCCGTCAACCCAAATTGCAGATAATTCACCTGACCGCCCGGTTCAATTAAGCGGATGTCGGTGGCAAAGACTGCTTTGGTAAAATCGCCCGTGTTTAACGGTGTTGCGGTTGCCGGCGAGCCAGGTGGCGCTGGCGGTGGCTTTATATCGTTGTTGTAGGCATCGGCCGATAAAGTGCTGCGCCATTCAAGTTTGCTGGCACCGTCTTCGGCTTTTGCAATATCCGGCACTACTTGGTTTCCGGACGCCGCTTGCCAAGCTTTGAGCGCTTCTTCGTTGCCGGTAGGTGCCGTTTTGTCAATGATAGCAGGCGCCGTTGCCGGGGCAGGCTCGACTGTGGAAGCGGGCGAGGCAGGAGAAGAAGGGGAGACAGGGGTTGGGACGGTTGCTGGTGCCGCTTCCTGCCCCATTGCCGCGCTGGCTAAAAACGGGATGCCACACAGAAAAAATAGTCGGAACGAACGAAGTTTAAAATTGAGCGCTTGCGCCATACTGCTTCTCCAAAATTGCGTTACTAATGCGTTTTCTCGCGGCTGGGCCTATCGAAAATCACAGTAAGTCGCACTGGGGATGGCGAAGGTTCAATTGATCTCAATAAATAATTGAGTCGACCGTCTGCTTCAGACGCTGATAAAATAAAAGTTACATGGAAAAAAATATATCCGGCAAAAGAGCTGGCGAGAGCAAAACCAGAACAACTCGCGCGAGACTGCCCGCCAAGCTCGTCAGTCCAGATGCTCAGCAGGCGATGCAGCGCCCCCGCTTGTTCAATCAAATCGAAGAACACGAAGCCGCATGTATTTGGATACACGGCCCGCCTGGCAGCGGCAAAACCACCTTAGCGGCAAGTTATCTGCAGGCTCGCAGGCTATCGCCGGTTTGGTATCAGGTGGATCGCGACGATGCCGAGATTTCGACGTTTTTTTTCTTTTTGTCGATGTTATTTAATTCACGGGTAACGCGAGCCCACCGGGTGCCGGCGATCGATATTGAAAACCGGGAGGATTGGCAGGGTTTCGCACGCCGGTTTTTTCGCGCCATGTTGGTGGGATTGGCTGACGATGATGTTCTGGTGTTCGAAAACATTCATGAGGCAAACGGCGCACTCGATGAGGTACTAGGAATATTTGTTTCGGAAGCTGGTCAGCAACGCATCATATTGACCTCACATCACCGGCCGCCACCTGCGCTTGTCGAGCTAATGATCAAGCAACAGTTGGCCGAACTAAACGCGGATGCGCTGCGTTTTGATTTGCCTGAGACGGTCGAATTGCTCAATAAGACCGCCGGGAAGGCCACCGGCAACGGCGCAACCGCCGCGCCGCTCGCGCCTAGCGAAATCGAGAGGCTCAACGCCATTGCCGATGGATGGGGTGCCGGCGTCGTGCTGCTGGGCTCTCAACCGGCGATTGAGCTGACGAGCGGTAGATTTCGATCAGGATCGCATGGGGGTTTATTTGATTATTTTTCTAAAGTCGTTATTGAAAAAATGCTCCCCGAGACGCGAGCAGTACTTGATGCCTGCGCGTTCTTGACGGATTTTGACGCTGATTTGGCGATGGCTGCGAGCGGTAATCCGCGGGCGAGTGACATACTTCAAAATCTTCATCGGAACGGACTTTTCGTCGAGCGGCGAATCGCCAATAAGCAGGCCGTGTTTCGATTTCATACGCTACTAGCCCAAACATTGCGCGAACGCGTAAGCTTGAACGAGGAGGGAGAAAGTCGGAACGAGGCAGCGCGGCAACTTGCGATGGTGCGCACGGGTAACCTGTTAGCTGCAAGCGGTAGAATCGAGGCATCCATACCATTACTGATGGACGGTGGCGACCACCGCGCCGCAGCCATAAATATATTAAAGCTGGCTGAATCCATCATTGCCGAGGGTCGGATTGAACAGCTTTCCAAATGGATTTCGGCCTTAGATAGTCCGGTTCGTGCACAGTTGCCTTGGCTCGATTATTGGCTCGGACTGAGCTTCGCACCCACCGACGAAGTGGCTTCTCGCAGATTACTGACTGACGTTTACTTACGCTTTAAAGAAGGTAATGACCAGCTGGGTTGCCTATTGTGCGCTGCCACTATCGTGAGCAACATTGAAACAGGCTGGCAAGGATTCGATGGTTTCGATTATTGGACTGACGCGCTACTGTCAAACTGGGTGAAGGATATTTCATTTCCGTCGCCGGAAAGCGAATTGCGCGCAATCGTTGGCTTGCTTTCTGTGCAAGTTGCCTCAACACCGTCCGAACACAAGTTTGGCGATTTGGCGGATCGCGTTTTATCGCTTATACCAATGGCAAAAGACGTGAATACGCAACTATCCGCTGCAATTAGCGTGATGGAGTGGTTGGGCCACGGGCGCGAGCACGAACGAGCGTTACTTTTCGAAAATTTCGTTGCCCATGAAGTTCGAATGGCGCAGGCTAGCCCTTCCCGAAAAGCAACATGGCACTGGACAATGTGCATGATGCATATGGCGGCCTCGATGGTGCTGAGAAAGCCCGCGCTGATGGAAACTAGCCACAAACACCGGCTCACTGCCGAGCAAATCGCCGAAGCCCACGACCTGACTAATTTAAAAATTAACCTCGCGCACGCCAAGGCCGAACGCTGTATTTGGACACTCGATGTTGACAGCATGCGATCGATGCTCGATTCGATCAAGCCCTTGTTACAACCCCGATATATTCGCCAAAATATATCTCACCTTAACCTGCGTGCCAACTTGGCGTTGCTCTGTGGCGAGGCTGAAGAAGCCTGGGTCGCAGTAAGCCAAATGCTGGCGATGACCCGAGAGGCGCATTTCCCGATTATTCATACCTCGGCATATCATGTTGTTGCTGCCAACACACTTGCCTACCTCGGCCGTTATGATGAAGCCGTCGCACGTATTGAGCTTTTACGCCCCACTGCAAACGCGGGGAACCGGCAAATACTTGAAACAAGCATTTTATTTATGCAGGCGTTGCGGGCAACAAATCAAAGCGAACCGCGCGACTTGTCGGCTGTCGCGCAATTTTTTTGTGACCTTCGTGAAAAGCGGATGCTTGAATATGGAAGGTTGCTGCGTCCCCTGCTCGCGCGCCTCTGTGTGGTTGCGCTTTCGCAAAACATTGAATCAGAATTTATTCGGGGTTTCATTTTGCACCGAAAATTATTGCCGCCTGCTCAAGGCTCAACGCGGGCGTCCGCCAACTGGCCGTGGCCGCTGCGTGTCGAGGCATTTGGTGAATTCCGGGTGAGCCTTGCCGATGTGACGCTAACATTCGATGGTAAATCGCAAAAAAAGCCTCTGGAGCTATTGAAAATGATCGCCTCACTGCAAAGCGCCTCAAAAGATGGATTGGGGCCTAGCGTGCAGAGCGTGATTGATGAGCTGTGGCCTGATCTGGACGCCAAAGATCCGCAGGGCTCGTTTGAGATTGCTTTGCACCGCTTGCGTAAATTGATTGGCGTAGAGGACGCACTTATTCTTGCCGGCGGACGGATTTCACTCAACCAAGAGCTGGTATGGTGGGATGTCATGGCATTCGACGCCTTAGCCCGCAGCGCCCGGCCAGAGGACGCGATGCAAGCGTTGACACTTTATAAGGGCCCCTTGCTGGGTTCTGCCAATTTCGTCTGGGCAGCGGCGGCACGCGCGCGGTTAGCGGCGCTTTACACCGCAACGGTCGACCGTTTGGCAACGCAACTCGAAAGAGTGGGCGATTATCAAGGCGCAATCGCGTTATATGAACTTGCGCTTCAGCAGGACAGCCTGATTGAGTCGTTCTATCGGGGGCTTATGCGCTGCCATGCAGCGCGTGGGGAAACCACCGAATCGCTACGTTCCTACCGACGCTGCAAAGAGTTACTCTTGGTTGTACTGAGTGCTGCCCCTACTGCTGAAACCGAGGCATTAAAGTCGCAGATTGCGGTGCAGGCTATTTTTTAAGGTTGTCGAGCCATTTTTTAGTGAATTCACGCTGCCCCATCCCCTGATTAGGGTAGTTGTTGAATCCGTAAGTCATCCGTAGGCAAGCGCTTTAAGCCAAAAGTTATCGTTCCCCCATCAACTTTGGGGAGCGAACATGGAAAGTTTTGTTATTCGGATTTACCGCCGGTCAGACGCGGGAAAATCAGCAGTCATCGGCACGCTGGAGTCAATTGCAACTGGAACGCGCACCTCGTTTCATAGCCAGCATGAGTTATTGCAGTTAATCGACGCGGATCTGGATGGCGCAAGCCCTAAAAAAGCGGGCAAGCGGAGCGCAGCGAAATGAGTGCTTCGATCCTGTCAATGCCTATTCCGCAAGCCCGCCAAAGCGCGCAGGCAGATCCGCTGGCCATACTGATGATGCGCGTTGCCAATCAGGATCAACAGGCGCTGGCCGAGCTCTATGGCCATATAAACCGCAAAATTTTTGCATTTGCACTGCGGCACGTTGACGATCGCGATCTTGCAGAAGGGATCGTTGTCGAGACGATGTTTGAAGTTTGGAAAAACGCGGCGCGTTTTAGCGGCGGATCATCAGTCAGTACGTGGATATTGGGCATTGCCCGTCACAAAGCGCTTGATGAAGTGCGCCGCCGCGCCCGCTTTGTGCCCTACGACGAAAGCACGGGCATGGAGGTTGCAGATGGCGCCATGTCGGCGCACGACCAGCTAGCCGCAGAAGAAACCCGGCAACAACTCGATGCTTGTATCAAGCGGCTACCGCTGGAACAGCAGGAATGTATTCATCTGGTCTTTTATCAAGATTTATCGTTGGCTGAGATTGCGCAAATCCAAGGCGTACCAGAAAACACCGTCAAGACGCGTCTATTTCATGCCAGACGCAAACTCAAAATTTTGCTGGGACGCAACGCCTGCGGCTTGGACGACTTGGTACCCCATTGATTTTCTCTGCGCCGACACCATCGCTAGAGAAGTGTACTTGCGTAGCCTAACAAACCAAATTTCAACCTGTATAACGCCATTTGACGGCGGACTCCAAGCACTTTCGGCTGGTTTAGCCCGCGCTGACTGGGGTTTTGATTCAATCGTTTCGCAAAGGTGACGTTGAATATTTTGCATGTTGGCGCTGGGGAAGCATGCAAAACATCTGGACGATGTTGTAGGGCTTCGCCAGTTTAGGAATATTAATTAAAGGTTAGTAGCGCATGGGAACGACAGAACAAAAACTGACGAATGCCAATACGGATTTTCTCCCGTTGCGGCTCGATGGTCTTCTACGCATGCTGGGAGACCAATATTGGGAACAGGACACTTCGTTTCGCTTTACTTTTTTATCAGGCAATTTAGACGACTCGAATAGCTTACATCCCAAAGCCCTGTTAGGTAAAACACGTTGGGAATTAACCGCACTTAATATTGACACTGCGGCTTGGCAGCACCATCGCAATGAGCTCCGCGCGCACCGATCGTTTCAGAATTTGCTGATTGGTCGTCTCAGCTCGGACGGTAACCCGCGCTGGTATTTAGACAGCGGTGAGCCCTGGTTCGACAGGGCGGGAAAATTTGCAGGCTATCGCGGTATAAGCCGTGACATTACCGACACCAAACTCGCCCAAGATAAATTAGTTAAAAACGATATCCGATTGCGTGATCTTCTAGAATCGACCGGCGAGTACGCTTGGGAAACCGATAAAAGCGGCGTTATTCTGTATATGTCACCGCGCGCCGAGGAGATACTAGGCTATCCAATGGCGGCACTCATCGGACGCAACTTCGCCGATTTTGTACCCGCCTATGATGCACAACGAATTCGCGCGCTCATGCGCACCCACGAACATTCTGGGAACCTGCTGTTTAGCCTCGAATACACCGCGGTTCGGGCGGATACCGCCGTAATCTGGCAGCGCCTAAATGGAAAGCCAATACATGACGAAAGCGGCGATATCATTGGCTACCGGGGAACCGCGCTAGATATCAGCAAAAGCAAATTGACCGATAGTCGAATTCAGCACCTAATCACCCGCGACCCTTTAACCTCACTACCGAACCGCTCGCAATTGGTCGCACGTTTAGCCAATGCGATTGAGAACGCACGTAGTCGGCATTCGCGCTTGGCGCTGCTGTTCCTCGATATTGACCGTTTTAAACTCATTAATGATTCACTCGGGCATCCAATCGGCGATGAGTTGATTCGTGTCGTCGGCGCACGAATCCACGCCTGCTCTCGTATTCGCGATACGGTCGCGCGGGTTGGTGGCGACAAATTCGCCGTGCTGATCGAAGATATCGCCAACAATGACGTGGCGTCATTGATTGCACAAAAACTACTTGTGAGTATCGCTGCACCGATTACGACTTCATCGCGAATGTTGTCTGTCACCGCCAGTATCGGCATTGCCGTTTATCCCGACGACGGACTGGCGGAGCACGTATTGTTGCAAAATTCAGATACAGCCATGTATTTTGCGAAGGAGCGTGGACGCAATCGTTTTGAATTTTTCACCGCCCATCTGGGAGAGCGGGTCAACGAACAGCTATTAATAGAAAACGGGCTGCGCAAGGCAATTAGCGAGCATCAATTTTCGCTGGTGTACCAACCGATTGTGTGCACAGAAGCTTCATCCATGCCGTCGCTACGCGGTGCTGAGGCTCTCATACGTTGGCAACACCCAGAGCTTGGCACCATCGCACCATCGCGCTTTATACCGATTGCTGAACAAATCGGACTCATTCAGGAGATAGGCGATTGGGTCGTAAAGCAAGTCATTGCTGATATGCGCAACTGGCAAGCGCAAGGTTTGGTATTGGTGCCCATTTCTGTCAATATATCGCCGCTGCAACTACAGGCCGGCGACCACTTTGTCGGCAAACTCGTTGATACGTTGATTGCTGCCGATTTGCCGGCATCGCTAATCATTCTAGAAATTACCGAAACCACGGTCATGGCCAATATTGAAGAAGTAATTTCCACGTTAAAGAAATTGGAATCATTCGGCATTCGTATTGCGATAGATGATTTTGGTACAGGGCACTCGAGCCTTGGTCAACTTCACCGCTTGCCCGTTTCAACGCTAAAAATTGATCAGTCGTTTATTGAGTCGCTAGACCGAGAATCGTCGGGCAAAGCCATTGTGAGCGCCATCTTAGATTTGGCCAATAATATGGGACTAAAACCTATCGCCGAAGGTGTAGAGAAATTAGCGCAAGTACAGATATTAGAGGCGCTAGGCTGTCAAAATTTTCAAGGATTCTATTTCGCAAAACCGTTGCCAGCAACGTCCTTGGCAAATTGGCTCACGAATCTAGAGCCTTGCAAGCATGTAAAAACGATTAGCCGGTTTCAGGCGCCTGCATCGTAATTTTAAAGCGTTGAACTGAAAAAATGGCTTTGACTGGCAGCTGACTTACCGTTGGATTGCCGTTTTATGCGTTACCGGTTTATATATTTATCACAACACATGAACCGCTTGAGAGGTGGGTTCTGCCCCGCTTGGTCATCCCGGCAAATTATTCGGCGTTACCGCTCTGTTTTATCGCGTTTTTTATGTTGCGTTAGCCGTGTCACTATCGTAAAAAGCCGCGCTGTAATGGCACGCTGCCATCGGACGGTATGCCGGTTTCATTGCGTGACAAAATACGATAGACACCCAGTGGCACGATGCGAAACCCCATGCTGACGCGGGTGACCGTTTCGATATCATCAGCGTGGCATACAGCCGTCGCATATCAAATACTGCAAGAAAGCCGCGCGATGAGTCTAGTGGTTTGCAATCCGATAGGGGCTGCGCCTACCTGCCGGTCGTTTGTTAAAAATTGGAAAAAACAGACGCGGGCATCAGGGGCAACCGTATTATTTGGAGATCGCTATTAAAAAATGCGCTCAGCATCAAAAAGCTATGGTCAATGGTTCCCAGTTGCAAGGACGCACTACCCTTAATCTCCGTCGATCGCATCCAGCCGTTGATTTGTCCTGCAGGATCGTAAACAGTAAAGCGGAGTGGGTGGCGACCAGTGCGCCATCGAATGTGCACAAGGGCCGACGGTTTTCTTGGTTGCGCAACACACATCGAATGACAGGAATTTTCTCAGACACAAAATAAGTATCAAAAACGTGGTCTCGTAAATGGCGAATTAAATCAATATAAATCGCTCTGAAATTTTTATGCAAAAATAAGCGCACAGCAATAAGCACGCAGCACTTCCAGCAGGTGGGTTTCAGCATGCTCTGGCTTGCCGCCCGAAACAATTTGGTTGGCGCCCTCGGCGAGATGCGGATACAGATTTTCCAAGGGGCCGTCGGAATACCCATCCGGTTATCTTCAGCAAAAATAGCAGCGGCTAAACCACTCGAATAATACTACGCAACGTTTACACTATCGTTGCACGTAACTCGCGTGTTTCCTCCGACGGCTCCACCCCCAGCACGACCGAGAGAATCTCGCGACAGCGTCGGTAGGCACGTATCGCCTCTGCGGGTTCGCCTAACGCCAGATGGCACCTCATCAGACCGCGATAAAACGGATCGACCAGATTATCTTGCACAATGCCGCGCTCGTATACGCTGATTGCCTCGGCAAAATGGTTTTTTTCCTCCAATGCCGTGCCGCGCACGCTGACCAATTTTATGAATTGATTTGCCAAACGCTCACGCGCGGAAAAAGCCCAGTCGGCAACTTGTTTGTCGCCAAACAGCGCGCCTCGATATTCATTAAAGCTAAGTTCATCACCAACCGTCAGCTCGGCCTTTGCCGTATTCACATTGGCCTCGCAAGCGCGACTAAAGTGAATCGCATCGCACCAAACCAGCGCCGGGTTCAGGCGGGCACATCCGTCTGTAACCGTAATGGCTTGATCTACCGTTAGCAATTTACGCAGCCGGTGGAGCGCAATATCAAACGATGCTTTCGGGTCTTTGGCCTCAAGCTCTGGCCAAAGTTCGTCGATCGCTTCGGCAACACTAACACCACCATGGGAGCTCGACGGATTTAACGCCGTGCGCACAATTAATAGCTTCAGTAAATCGAACGGCTTTTTTTGAGCTTTGCCGTCAGAAACAAGCTGATGCCCGTAAATAGAGACCCGAAATCCACCCAACGCTTCGATTTTAACTGGCCACGGCCATGAATACGGGGCGTTTGGCGGAGGCAGTAATTTTCGTTCGGCAATGAGGTTGCAGATTAGCCCCATTTCAACGCCGTGATGAATGGCCTTGGCACATATCAGCGCCAGACATGGGCGCACAAAAATCCAAAGATATCCGGCATCTGACATTCGCAGTACAAACTGGCGCAGTGCCGCCAGCGCGTCCGTCGTGCTTTCGTCAATCATTGTCATTGCATCGGCAAACAGCCGAACGGTATGGAATCGGCTATCCGAACCCCCAGCGGATTGTTCGTCACCCACGCTCAAATGTACTTTAGCCTCGTCGTAACGCTGCAAACTAACTAGACAAATCGCGATAGTCAGATGATATGGACGAAAAATATACTCTGGCGCACCAGCCTGTTCTGCATATTTGAAGACGTTTCGCATGTGCTCGAGTCCCTCTCCCGGACGTTGCTCGGCAAGCGCCAATTTTGCATGCCCGTGATGTTGCCATGCAAGCCACCAAAACAAACGTGAATTCAGCAATGGTTCAATTTTTTCTAGCCATTGCCTAGCAACCGCTAAATTTCCCGCGTTGAGTGCAGCGGCAACCTCGGTATGACCAGTGATAATTTGCATTGCGGTCAGCGAGTAACGCTCCGCCATTAAAGTAGCATCGCGTCGGCATCGTTGCGCCTTGACCAGCAGCTCGGGCTGTCCGAGAGTTTCACCGGCCGCTTGAAGCAACCTAGCGTAACTGAACAGCCAATACGCCACTCTGCCAACGTGAATTTGACTGAAATCAACATGAATTTCAATAAAGTTTGCGAACAAGATAGCTTCCATATATTCACGTTGATCATGAAAAAGGAACAGCCTATTGGTTGCAGCATGAAGCGCCAACGGGGGATTATTTGCCGCCACGATCAAATCTTGCAAACGCTCGGCCCATTTGCCAAACCAGGCTGGACCTTGTCCGACACGAGAAATTCCGAAAATAGCCCCGGCCAACGCTCGCAACTCAACCATTGCGGTTGGAAATACGGGTTGCGGCGAAAGTGCACTGGTCAGGCGGGTTGCCCATTCCTCGATACCCCGAAAACTTTGCCCTCCAACATCGATCGCGTCCAATGCTCCCGCAGCGGCCAGCACCATGCCAAGTTGATCATTGACTTGGAAAAACTGGTTGTACGCATCACCTAAGGCGATGAGAGCGGCCTGCTCGTCAAACGACGCTGTTGCGATTCCCTTCCAATAGGCAAGCCATGCATCAATCTGCATCAACTCTGGCGGAAGTAGTTGAATCCAGCCTGCCAATTGCTCGTTGCGTCCGCGCGTCACCATCGCCGACGCGGAAAGCAAAATCGTACTCGCGGCCTCGGCGAAAGCCTCGGCAATTAGCAATAGCGAAATACCAGCTTCGGGTCGATCGACTTGCACTAATAGTTTCGCAGCTTTCGTTTCAGCTTTTTGCCTGCTTTGAGAACCGGGTAGCCCGGTCTGGTTACGTAGCGCCTCTGCAACCAAGCCATGCCATGCATAACGATTTTCGCGAGCATTGCCGCGCTCTTCGATAAAAAATCCATCTCGATGCAGTGTCGCAATAATCTGCCTCGCATTGGGATCGCCACTTGCAGCGCAGGCAAGCGAACCGTCAAAATCGGGGAAAAATGCACAACTCACTGCGATATGACGCGCATTGGCCGGAATCCACGCAAGCACACGTCGGGAGACATATTCAACGAGCTGTTCGCGCCCGGCTTCGGTTGAAGGTAACGAAGGGCCGGTTCCGCGTTGACTGGCCAACAGCACCAAACCCGCCACCCAGCCTTGCGCTGTATCGACCACCACGTCCATCTCAAGACCGCCGGGTGCGATCCCCAAAAGCAACAGAAGCTGGCGACTTTCAGCAGGATCAAAGCGCAGCAATGCGGGCGGCAGAATCTGCATTTTTCGCTTTGCCAACGCATCGACGTAAGGTGCAGGTGGCTGATGATGTGAAAGCAAAATAACCCGCTGCGAATCGGGGCATTCAGCAATGATTGTCGCGAGTATTTCATCCATCACACTACCGACTTGTTGTACATCATCAAACACCAACGCAGTGCCCGCTTGCAACGATTCGAACAATGCTCGTGCGAAATTGCGTGCATATCGCAGCCAGTCCGAACGCGTGTCAATTTCAATTGCGGGCAATGTTGTACAACGCCGCGCTGCCGCAGCTTTGGCGGCACTTAAAAAATGGAAAAACGTAGTCGGTTCTGCATCGTCCGAATCAAGCTGAACCCAGACCGGCACAATTCCCTGATGGGCAAGGTAACTCGCCACTAACGTTGATTTACCAGAACCCGGCGGGCCGTATATCCAAACGGCTGGCGCAGCCTCGGCTAATGTCGCGAAAAGCCTGGGCCGATCAAGGCGATTCCGGATGCGCGGGGGCGTTAGCTTGGCAGGTAAGGTAATGCGTTTTGCTGCCACCTAATATCCTCCGGTACATAGGGTTTTTCCTCAGAAACGGTAACCAGCAGCTGCCAGCAATTTCAATAGATTAATGACCCCAAATTTTCAGCGCAATCTAAAGCACCAGCCCAAAGGATATGACGCTGCTGATGAACTTTAACAAAAATAACGCAGCCGTCAATATTCTATTCACATTCTTTTTGAACCCCATTGCAGTCGAATTCGACTCAGTTTCACTTACGAGTGAAAACCATGTCGGCCAATCCAAAAATATTTCCGATTCCCGTACAACTCTACATAAACCAATTCGCGCGAGCGCAGGCCCATGTTGGCGCGCTACCTCGTCGAGATGAGGCAGCACAGCCAGAGGCGTTGTTAGAACTCACTGCGCCAACGACGATATTGCTTGGGAATAAAGACTTGCCCATTTTCCACATTTGCACCACTGGACCACTGGACCACTTAATTACTGTAGTCGGCATATTGCCGCCCTACTGCCACCTTACTGCCACCTGTCGCATTTACCGACTGGACAATAAAATGGGCTGGTAGAATCCGCTATGGCTGGTAAAACTAAAAAAAACGAACCTCTCGCAAAGCTGATCAGCCATGGGATTCATTCCCAGACTCTGCAACGCGGACTCGCCAAGCTGAACCCGCCAACTCTACGCGGCTCCATCATTCGTAACCGATTATTTGAAAAACTAGAATGCGGTAAACCCGTTATCTGGGTTAGCGGGCCGCCAGGAATCGGCAAGACTACGCTAGTTGCAAGTTATTTTTCGGCAAAAAATATTAAGCCGGTTTGGATGCAGCTTGATGCGGATGACCAGCTGCCAACAACGTTTTTTCATTTCTTGCGGATGGCAGTCGCAGCGGTCGGTGGCCCCGATGCCAGTCTTCCTGATGCATCGGACCGCCATGATTGGCCGCGCTTCTCTCGACAGTTCGCTCGTCAAGTGATCGGAAGGCAAGGATGCCCGACAAACTGGGTTTTCGACAATATTCAAAATGTTGCCGATAGCCCCATTGCGGAAATCATCGCAGCGCTCGCTGATGAGGCTTCCAATGATATTCGTTTTTTTGTGCTGAGCCATCATGCACCCCCCGTTGCATTCCTTGGTTTAATTGGAGAGCAGCGTGTTTGTCGCTTGGAATCGGCGAATATTGCATTTTCAGCGGATGAAACCAATAACCTAGTAACCCAGCTAAATCCGGCAGAGGCTAAATCCTCGGCAGAGATTTTTGCCTTAACCAAGGGCTGGCCAGCCGCGATTGTGTTGCTCTCAGCACCGAAAATGGGAGTTGATAGCGCGGTAAATTTCAACCCTGATGAAGCCGAGGCACTGTTTACGTTTTTTGCCCGACAGGTTTATGAACGACTGCCAACGGATATCAGGCAAGTGCTGGATCATTGCGCGTGGTTTCCAGAATTCAATGCCGAAACCGCCGCGTCTGCGAGTGGCGTAAAAAACGCCGGGGAGTTGCTCCAAAGACTTGAGCAGGATGGATTTTTCATCGAGCTCCACGCTGCTCCGGGCGCACCAATCAATAGCGAACACATATACCAAATTCATCAACTATTCTCTGCGTTTTTGCGTCGCCTTGCCGTTGAGCGAGAATCAGCAGCTACGATTAAAAAACGCCGCTTGCATGCAGGCTGGTTGCTTGAACAGTTTTCACGGTCCGAACTTGCCATCACAGCATATCTCGATGCCGGATTTTCGGAGCACGCTGAACGTTTGGTCTTACAAGTTGTAAAACAAACACTGGCAGAGGGGCGCCACGAACAAGTTATTAGCTGGCTGACTGCATTTCCTGAGGGGCGACGTGAAGCCAATCCGTGGCTGATTTACTGGCTGGGCACCGCCCAATCGTATGCGTATAACAACCTTTCGTTCGAAACTTTTTCATTAGCCCACCACGCTTTCTTGTTGTCGGAAGACCGGGTCGGCTGCGTGATGGCGGCCACCTCCGTGCTGAACGAGCTTATCCAAGGATGGATTTCGAAAAAGGGGGCCGAAGTGTGGCTCGACAGAGCCCATGAATCCTACTCACCGGACTTGGCGTTTGACGATATCAACACTGAGCTTGTTGTCTTAACGGGCCTTTTAAACGGTCATGTGATGTTTGGGCGAGCATTCGATCAACAAGACGCTATCGTGAAGCGCGTCATGCGCATTCAAGGTTTTGCAACTGATCTTAATATTCGCTTACAGGCGGCCTCACCGATACTACGCATCGCCGAGGGGACTTGGAAATTTGAGGAGACAATGGCGTTTGTTAGCGAGATAAATACCATCATGACCAACCGGACTGTGACGACCTCGCGCCGTGCAGAGTGGCTGCTATCGTCAGGCGATTTCTATGCCAACGCAGGTTACATGCTGGCTCAACCAACATACCTAACTTTGTCACATGCAGCAGCGGCAACTTGCAAAGAACTTGCAATCGAGCATGGACTATCGCTGTATTTTGTACCCATCGCCATTTCAGAAATGAAAGCAGCGCGTAATGCCGGCGATCTGATTGCGGCTCAGCAATTTTTAACGGATGCTGAAAAATGGATGTCAATGACATCTCCCCAAGTAATCGCAAACTATTACCAAAGCAGAACGCTATTATCTTTATTGCGCAATGATCCGGGCACAGCGCTAAACGAAATACGCCTAGCGATTAATGCGGCAAAGAATGCTGGCGCTTATGAATATTTTAGGGATGCGTTCGCGATAAATGAGGCCACTAGTCTGTTTCGCCTTGGCCAGATTGACAGCGCGATCGCACGTGTGGACTATGCAATCCGCCACGCCCCTGCTGGTCGCGCTGCGATATGGGTGACAGTGGGCATGTTCTTTAAAGCGCACCGCGCCGCTTGGCAAAATAACGCGGATACCCATGAACTTATTGCCGACCTATTTTCTGAATTGGTGCGGCTAAAGCATTTCAACGCAATGCTCTATGCGTCGCCTGAAATGGCCTGGCTTTGCGCAGACGCACTGCGCCGTGGAATCGCTGCCGCGTTCGTTGGCGAAATGGTGCAGCGCCGCGGCTTCTCCCCGCCAGTAAATGCGGACGAACATTGGCCTTGGCCGGTAAAAATTTGTGCGCTCGGTGGTTTTTCCGTTGAAGTAGGCGGAATAGCCTTGGCAACCTCTGGCAAAGCACAAAAAAAGCCAATCGATATGCTAAGAATACTAGCCTCACGCGGTGGCGCGGCTTACGAAGGAATCGCCATTGCCACCATGATTGATGAACTGTGGCCCGCTGAAAAACTGGAAGATTCAAAGGCCAGTATCGACACCACCTTGCACCGCCTGCGTAAACTGATCTCGGTAGATGATGCGCTACGAGTAGTCGATGGGCGAATCGTGCTCAATCAAGAATTGGTTTGGCTAGACACGGCCACCTTCGTAGCACTTGCCAAACGCGTCATTGCAGATGGCGGGAATCTTGGCGACGACGCTCGGCTCATGTCACTTTATCGTGATGCTTTTTTGGGCGATGTAGGCGGCTCAGAATATGGGGCAGACGCAAATGTAGCCTGGTTGACATCGGCTCGCGAGCGATTTTCGAGCCTGCTAATCAACGCGGTTAAAACGCTTGCAGGCAATTTTGAGGAACGAGGCGAATGGGATGCTGCGTTAGCCCTATACGAATACGCGTTGCAACAAGATAACTTGATCGAGCCTTTTTACCGCGGGAAAATGCGAATTCATCTGTTGCGGGGCCAGCGCAATGAGGCATTGCTCGTTTATCGTCGCTGTAAGGAGCTGCTATCCTTAGTGCTGGGTGTTGCGCCGTCGGCAGAAACCATCGCACTTCGCGCAGCGATCGGCAATCCCGCGAGTGTCGCGCCGAGCTGAAGCAGCCCGCAGCCAAATACGGGGTCAACTCCGTCACCGCCCAAATCGCGGGCAGAGCGACATAGCAGTCCGCGCACATTGCCAACATCAATAGCGACGTGACGCGAAAGCATTACGGCCACTGCGCCACTCACTATTGCCGCCGCGAATGACGTTCCGCTGACATAGCGCCCGCCAGAAGGATCCGGCACCCAAACATCAACACCTGGCGCTGTGAGGGAAATATAAGTACCGCGATTCGCTTGCGTAAAAACGCGATCGAGCGCATCACTCGCGGTCACCGCTATCACGCCGGGGTACGCGGCCGGGTAGCTGGGCGGGGCATCTTCGCCCTGATTGCCCGCAGCTGCAATGATGATGACCCGCGAACGCAATACCTTGCCAATCGCCTCTTCCATGATGCGATCGCCAGCACCACCGAGACTCAGATTAATGATCTGAACACGTTCGCCCAGCAGCCAATCAAGTGCCCGCACCAATGTTGCGGTATTGCTAGCGCCGTTGCTCCCCATCCCACCGCCGAGGCCGGCTTGGGTACGCATGATTGATGCAATATGCAAGCTGGCACCTGGGCTAATGCCTATAAAATCGCTCGCATCTTCGCGCCCGGCAATCAATGCCGCCAGCGCGTTGCCGTGGGAAGCGGGCGCAGAGATCTCGCCGGGATTGAGGAAACTGCGACGCACCATGGTCGCATTTTTTAAAACATAACTTGACTCAACCGGGGTATCAACAAGCCCCACACGAATGCCAATGCCCGCATCTGGGGCGGGCATTGGGTAGTCAATCTTAGCTGAGGCAAATAATCTTGGTCGGGAATTGGGAGCTGGATTAGAGGCGCCCGAAGAAACATGTTGCACACTCTGGTGCGGCAGGTAGCGAGTTTGAAAATCGATATGCCAAGTTGGATAACGTGCAGCCAACAGACCCTTTACGCGCTCGGCTTCACGTTGAGATGATAGTTTGAATGTGGCTATTACGCCGCCCAAATTAGGTAAACGATTCTCGCTAACAGGGTTCAACTTGAACTCGCGCGCCATCACAATCAAACCTATTGCTGCGTCACCAGCATCTTTCCAGTAGACCACCAGCTGACCGGATTCATACATCTGTAAAGGTGTTTTAGCAGGATTTGCTGGACTAGCTGGCTTTGCCGTCTCGTTTGCGCTGGCGGGCTTAGTGATTTGCGTAGCGTGCTGCATGAGCGTTGGGTTAGTTTTTATTGTGCTTCCCTGCTTGGTCGACTCCGACTCGAATTTGTTTGTTGCTTCCGTTATCACGATTTTTCCGGCGACACCTTTTGGTGCTAACTGATTCATCATTTCCGGCGATTTTGGCGGCGCGACGGAAGGGAGGGAGCTGGAATTGACAGCCACCAACGACGGCAATAACACATCGCTGTTTGCGCTAATTGCGGGCGGCGCGGATGGGAGCTGGGATACGGGCTTGGCGGGGATGAGAGACGAAGGTGCGATGGACTGCCCGATCGATAGGGTCGCTTGAGGCAGCGCTTGCGGGGTTTTGGCTAGCAAAGGCGGGCTAATCTTGCCGCTATTGTGGTCAGCATTAGGCGGGGTGGCGCTGACCGCGACCAAGCGGTCGTTGCAAACTACCTTACGCGCATTTGTCAGCACCTGCATCGAGTTCGACAGCGAAGCTTTATCACACACTAAGTTGTCTTTCGCAATATCCTTGCCATCGCCACGCGCTGATGCAGGCAATGTTGCAGCCATCAACGCAGGTGCCGCAAATGCCGTAGCGCTGAAAGTGACTAACAGTCCATGCACGACTAACGTTTGAGCAAATTTTCTCATCGCAACCCTTATTGGGGAAGCTGCGTTGCGCTGTCAATAATTGTGGTGGCGCGCCTTAGATCGGCTAACGCGTTCTCAGCCTTATTAATCGGCACTCTAAGCGTGTAAACACCTAGCGCACCGGGGCCGCTGACAATTTCCGCGCCTACCTGCGCAAGCAACGCCCTGATCTTAGTTTCACTGGCATCGGCTCGAAACGTTGCCTGGATCATCGCGTGGCGTGGCATCGGTTGGGCTGTTCCGAGCGGCCGCAACGTCTCGCTTTGATCGCTGGATTGTGTGCCGATAAAGCTCAATCCTACTTGGACCACGGCAAGCGTTGCCGCAACCGCCATCAGCGGTTTAATCCACTGCTGTAGTTTGGTGCGCGAAACAGTGCCCAATACTTGTCTTGCAGCCCCTCCAAGAGGCGCTGACGGGCGCGACAACACTAAAAGTTTGCCTGATTCTTGTGCTCGTACCATTGACATCAAACGATCTAACCCTTCTTGTTCATTAAGTGGAAAAGACTCACCACGAACCTGCTGTGCAACACCATCCATCCACTCAAGCTCGGCACGACAATCAGGATAAGTCGCTAAACAATATTCCATTGAGCGGCGGTCATCGCTCTTCAACGTGCCATTGACATACCAAGGCAGCAGCTCCAAGAAGCTCTGCTGCGATTCGGGCGTTAATTTTGTATATTTCATGATCGCTCTCCATGTCCACACGCGGCCAAGCAATCACGCAGCTTGCGCCGCGCATGAAACAGGCGGGTCTTGACCGTATTGGGCGGGCAATCCTGAATGCGGGCAATATCTTCCAATCTAAACTCCTGATAAAAAACGAGATGTAGGCATTCGCGTTGCAGAGTTGGCAACTCCTTCATGCAATTGTGCAGGGCGGTTGTAAGTTCAGCATTTGTGATCCGTTCAATACTTTCAACTTCGCCAGAATCGATTTCCAAGTGCTCGTCAGTCCATTCCTCAAGCCAAGGCTTGCCTTGCTGAAGCTTGCGTAACTTATCAAGCGCTTTGTGGCGCGCAATACCTAAAATCCACGTGGATACCTGTGAACCCCCCGCAAACTTTGGTGCATGATTCCAGACTTCAAATAATGTTTCCAACATAACCTCCTCGGCCAATTGCGAATTGCCTAGCCGTTGCAACGCAAACGCTGTTATCCGACGGTGCATAAGGCTGTGCAATGTTGCAAGCGCTTGCTCGTCTTTAGCCGCTATTTTTTTGATCAGTTCTTCCATATTGACTGCCGCCAGCACCAAACGAAGCAGGCGTCAGGCAATTTATCGTTGTTATCGGTATCTGTGCTTGAGTCGCACAAAACAGCTAACAGGTTCAAACGGATATGTTGACTTTCGACAATAAATTTATTGCCCCCAACGGGTTTGCGGTGGGTGGATTGAACAGATTCAATCCATCGGAGGGCCTAAACTTTGACCGGCGCAAACCCCCGTGAGTGCCTGCTTGAGGCAACCGTGTCGATCAGCGGTCGAGCCACAGGCTTGAGTTTAATGGTTGCCCCGGATTGACCGTCCGGGCCAACCGTGAGTAGGTGTTCGATTGTTGCAAGGTTCTTTCGAGCCGCTTTGAGCCGCCATAGATGCAGTTGGGTGACATTGAAGTTCTTCGCGCTTCTGCGATACACGCATCGCATAAAATCAATCACGAGGACAGCCTTCCAAGCCGAAGAATTTAGCTTTAAATTCTTACTCTCGATATTTGCTTTTTTATCTGATCCAAAATGGTATCCAAGCCGCGATCATCACGCACAAACAAAAAATAGCGACAAGTAAACGGTACGCAGTTTTCATACCATTTTATTTTTTGATGCAAATATGATTTTCATGCGCTAATTTTCAATCTTGGAATGACAGAAATTGAGAAGTAAAAAAAACGCAGATATGGCTGGAGTGCCATATCTGCATTCAAAAACCGATAGCACAGGGGATGATTCGCGCTAACGGGTCACACACTTACTAAATTAACGGTAGTCCGCTAGCCGCGCTGCAACGTCAAAAGATAGCAACAGCGAACGACTACAAAGAATTCTGTTCTTCAATATTTCTTACGACAATCGTGTAGGCGGCTTGATGCCTCCGCTGAACTGCTTGGTTAGTTACCACCAACAAAAGCAAAGCCGCCGCCAACGCCACCGAGTTCGATATCGTTAAGCAAATTGATTTCATTCATTTCGTTGCTGAGCTCTTGTGCATTTTGCTGATCTTCAAATTTAGTTTGGGTAAACATGAGCGTTGTCCTTTAAATGTGTGAGAGTGCGTTTGAATCTGGCTGAGAGTGCTGGGTGGTTGGAGCGCTTCACAAACACCGTATTGCTATTTCAACTCATTCCCAACTTTTTCGAACCTGTCAACTCTGACAGGTATGTCATAACCAACTGTTTTATAAGCGCTATTTTTCTAAAATATTTTTAGAAGTAAGGAAAATTTGCACGGTTCATCAGCATGAGAACTAAACAGGCAACAAAAATACGGTAGCAGCGCGTCAACCTGATGCCAATTCTAGATATCTACTGAGCAACGTCTCAACGTGCTCGCGCCATGGCAACTGATAAACCGTTGCCGCCAACATGGCTGTTGTGTCGTGCATCGGCAAAAGACGATTCTGCCGATCTAGGAGCACTAGGTTGCTGCGGATATCGGACGGATTGATGAGCGTGATGATGCCACCCGCTACCACGGCCCAATCCCAATCAAGCCAGCCAGATTGGCTTGGCGTTGAAATTTCCCACGCCGCAATTCCCGTCGCAGTGGGAAAGTAGGTTTCATCAGAAAATGTTCGGGTGCCCAACGCCGAACCAGTGGGCAACAAAGCGGGCAGCGACTGCCACTCAGTTCGCCGATGCTCAAAATCCGCATTTGTCAATTCAACAATGGACAGCCTGATAAACGGACAGTAACTTGGTTTCCGGCCGGCGTTAGCAGCAGTAGCGCGATTGAGATTCATCATGATGGTTGTGCCCGACGGACGTGGTCACGCCGATGCGTGGCGCCTGCCAAATGGGAGTTGGTGGTTAATGCCATCGATGGTAGCGGTTAAGCACATTCGTGAAGCTGTCATGTTTGACAGGGTCGAGCAATTTTTACTAAAAATCACGATTCTCTGGCTTTGAGGATTCTCAATGCCTATTCATCCGAAAGCAATTTGAATACGCCCATATTCTGCTATTCACTCGCGTCACACCGCCGGAGCAACTACCGCATCCAAATTATTGCTTGGTTTGTCAGCATGACTATAAGTAGGATATTCTTGCCTGCAATCAATAAAGAGTCGCTAAGTTGTCGCACAAATTGCAAACAATCCGCACGTCGACGTCGCACGGGATATTTTTTAGCTCAGGAAGCCAAAAATGATCACCGATTTATATTCATCGCTTTTAAGTGTGTCGAACAGAGCAGTTTTGAAGCAAGAGCTGGTCTCGTTTGCAGACAATCTTGGCTTTAATCATGCAGTGGCATTCATGACCATTCGCATTGCAGGGACCGCTAAGTTTCGGGCGATGGACGTCAATAATTTCTCAGACGCATGGAAGACTAGTTATCGCGACGAGAAATTGATTGCCAACGATCCTGTTATTCAGCACTCTAACAACAGTAATCTGCCTTTGGTGTGGAATCGCGAGCTTTACCAAAAAGCAGGCGCAGCGGATCTTTGGGAGCACTTGAAGCGTTACAACTTCGATAGCGGCATCGCAATTTCAATGCGGGATCATCTCGGCAACGGCTATAAAATCGGTCTTGCCCGCGACCGGCCATTGACGTCAGACCCTCGTGAGCTTTCGCGCCTAGTGGCCGATGCGCAGCTTTTTGGCACGTTTGCACAATCCGCAATGAACCGTATCTGGAACCCGGACCCTGAAGCAGAATTCGCAAAGCTCACTGCCCGCGAACTGGAGTGCTTACGCTGGACAATGGAAGGCAAAACGGCGTGGGACATTGGCATCATTATTGGTGTTTGCGAGCGCACCGTAAACTGGCATCTCGGCAATGCCAGTCGCAAATTGGTAAGTGACAACAAGCATGCAGCGGTGATCAAAGCGATCAGAATTGGATTGATCAGCTAGGTAGCTTTTTCACCGCTGTCCAACTGTTAATTTTCGCATTGCTGACGCGCAGCTTGCGTAAAAATGGACAAAATATTTAACCAACAAAAAACGCCCAAGCGGGCGTTTTTTGTTTTTAAAAACTTACAATCGGCACAAATCGGGGCGCTGTGTCCGTTCCAAGATTTGACCTTATTTGGCCTTGGAAATTTCGGTCAAAAAATCAGGCTTGCCATCAACACGTACCAGCCTCGGATACTTGTTGCCAGCGTCATATTTAATGCGCACGGTTGAGAAATAGTCCTGATTCGATACCAAAAGTTCAATCGGTTTTTTGTCATTTTGTGCGCGCGAGATCGCGTTAGTGAGCAGATCGGCGTCAAACGCTTCGCCGTCGATCGCAATGATTTTTAAGCCCGGCGCTAAACCGGCATCGAAGGCAGGGCTGGCCCACAACACATCGGCAATTTCGCCGGGTTCTGAACCAGGACCTTTGTCAGCCGCTACTTTAAGCCCGATCGAATACATCAGATTTAGCTGCTTGCTATCTTTTCGTTTTGCTTTGAATACCTCGGTCGGCTTGTCGGTATAGGCAAGCTTCCAGCCGCCGCGCGTAATTCCGTCCAACGGCGCACGTTCGTCAGTCGCGTCAAGACGTTTGCGCAGGAAAGCCGCCCAATCAGCAGACTGAACAGCGTTTAGTGTTTTCACGACGTCCTCGAAATCATAAGGCTTTACATCGTGGCTGGTTTTAGCAAAGGCAGCATCGTTACCGTGAAAAATTTTAGTGAAATCATCGATTGATTTTTTGCCGCCAGAAAGTTCGCGCAAACGTGTATCCACATCTAGCCATAGCAAGGTTCCCTCGGGATAAAAATCAACCAGACGACGATAATTTTCCCAAGCACGTGGCGCGTTATAAAGCACTTGAGCCTGATCGGCCGTATCGCGCAGCGGACGCCATGCGCGGCCGGGACGGTGATCCATCTCGGCAGCCGTAATGGCCAAAGCGTCACGATATTGCTCGGCATTCCACATGCCTGAGCGCGCCGCCAGTACTTCACCCAAGTAGTTCGTCAGCCCTTCGTAAACCCACAATAGCTCGCCCTCCATCGGCACGCTGAAATTGGGTGTGGTCAAGCCAGAGGGGCGGCGAAATTTACCGTTCCACGAATGTACATATTCATGCGGCAAGAGCGTCGGGCCCGCCAAATAATATTCAGGCGCAGTGAAAAATTCCGCCGGCGCACGATTGTCGCTGGACTGATGATGCTCTAGGCCAAAATGCACCGTGCGCTCGGAAAGCGCCAACAGAAATTCATATCGGTCGTAATGCTGCGCACCAAATAACGCCACCGCCTGCTTGACCAACATTTGGTGATCCTTGATCTGTTGCTCGCTCAATTTCAAATTCTCAGGACGATCCGCAACAATATTCAGATGCACGGGCGGCGATGCGCCCGGCGCCAAATCAAACCGCTGAAAGTACAGGCCCGCCATGAGCGGGGAATCAACCAGCTCGGTCAAATTCACGGCCTTGAATGTCGCGCCAGTATTGCTGCTGGTCGTTTTTTCCAATGCAGTCGCAATAGACCAACCCGCAGGCACTTTGATGGCGGCCGCAACATTGATGCAATTTGAGGCATAGTCGGCTGGATAAAACAAGACCTGGTTCCACTCCAGCACCGTCATGCGGGGCGTGGCTGAAACACCTGCGCCAAAATTGCCACCCGCGGGCGAAAGAAGCTGGAATTCCACATCAAGCTTCGTTACGCCAGCTGGCACGTCGATATGCAAAATATACATATCTTGAAGATCACGCCGCCAGGCCACCCGCTGGCCGTTCGCACTGATCTTGAGTCCTGTGACGCCATCAATTGGGCCGGTGGGGCCATGCTCGCCGGGAATCCATTTGGGAAACGCCAAACGCATTGCGCCTGATTTAACCGGAATAGTTTCACTGACCCGAAAAATCTTACGTGCAGAATCAGTGACGTCAACCGTCAACGCCAATGTGCCGGGATACGCGGCATCGATAAGCTGGGCCGCGCTTGCTTCCGCGACCAGAAAATTAATTGCCAAAATGGGAAAAAAGGAAGAAATGAATAAGTTGCGAAGAGTATGTGACACTCTACGTAACCATCTCTGCGACGTGTTGCTAAGAACAGCTGAAGCCATGGCGGGAAGTCCTCTACGGAAAAATTGAAAGAATAACGACACAAAGTATGACCCAAGCTTTGCGAATATTGCAATCTCACGTATCAAGTATCAGCCTGACGATTGGAGGGGCAAAGGTAAAAGTTAGCCTAAACCGACCTTTGAATTCGCCAATTTCCGTTACCCAATCCAATCCACAGCACGCGGTTCGCTAATAGGAATTCCCTTCAAGCCGTTCGGTAATGCGCCGGATTGCCGGTTAAATCTAGCCTCTTACAATCTGCGCAGGGTGCATAAAACGAGCTGTGGAAATTTGCTTCCCCATCTGTTAGGAAACAACCGCTGACCATGTCGCCGTCAGCCTGCGTTAAAAGGGGCATTTAAAGGGGCATTTAAAAGCGCACTATGCAGATCTGCAGGCGGTATTAGAAAGTGTAACAAGCGCGCTTCTATCCCCGTAAAGCATCGCATTCGCAATTGCCTCCTCAGCAGACTTACCGAAATCCAGCACGATCATGAATCCACAAATGCCTTGGGAATTAGCTCTGCGCTGCCAATCGTAAATCCGGATTGGTCGTTGCAAAGCTCATGCGCAAAATTTTGCTCAGCCGGATAACGTGAATACACACGAAACAACGATTCCCCCTCGTTCACCGCATCCCCCAGCTTTTTGAAGAGATCGACGCCTGCACCCTTTTCCATCGGCGCCCCTGCATAATGCGCAATCCGTGCGAGTTGCAAATTATCAATTGCGATCACTATGCCGGTCGCCGGACTCGGCACATCGAAGGCCCGCTCTCCCAGCATTGGCGGATTTTTATGCCGCCCTTGTGCATCAATAATCAAATTCATTTTATTGAGCGCCCGCCCAGAATCTAGGATGTCACGCGCAATTGCATAGCCTTGGCCACCACGAATATCGGGATCAAATTCCAATATTCGCCCGGCCAACCGCAACGCTTTTTGTCGCAAATCTATTGGTGCAAGCGGATCATTTTGCAGCACCATCATGACATCGCGTGCTTCAAGCACAGGCCCAATGCCGCGTCCGATCGGCTGGCGGCCATCGGTAATAATGATTTCAATCTGCAAGCCCACTCGATCACCCACGTACTCAAATATTTTGCGAAGCGACTGGGCATCAGCCATATGACGCACTTTGGCACTTGGTCCGATCGGAATATCGACGAGTAAATGCGTTGCGCCAGCAGCCAATTTTTTGGACAAAATTGACGCCACCATTTGTCCGCGCGAATCAATACCTAGTGGTCGTTCAACCGAAATCAAAATGTCGTCTGCTGGCGATAATTGAGCTTTGCCGCCCCACGCCAAACAGCCGCGCTGCGCCTGGACAATTTCTTGCAGCCGATCAATCGAAATATCGACATCACAAAAAACCTCCATCGTATCTGCCGTGCCCGCCGGTGAAGTGATTGCCCTACTGGAAGTCTTTGGCATCAGCATGCCGTGTGCGGCCACAATTGGCACGACCAGCATCGATGTACGGTTCCCGGGAATACCACCGATGCAGTGTTTATCCGCCACCAACGGTTCCCGCCAACTAATTCGATCACCGGAACCAACCATCGCTTCGGTCAAATAAAATACTTCTTCTCGGTCCAGCTCGTTTTGTGCAGTTGCCACTACGAAAGCCGCAATTTCAGTTTTGGTGTAGCGATTGCCAGCGATATCGCCGACAATATTTTTGTAGTCTTGGGCAGTAAGGCGCGCGCCGGCAATCTTGCGTCGCACCGCGTTCATCGACAATGCCCGCCCCGCATGGGCAACTTTCACCATTACACCTGCGCTAGCACCAAGTTGCGCGAACGCTTGTTCAGATAACCCCAATTCGCCGGGTGCCACAATTGCATCATCATCAACAACGTTCACCGTCGCAATAAGATGTTGGTCTAGGCTGACCACTTCGATCTTGGATAACGCTTGGAAACCCTCAGCCCGATAAATCGCACAATCACGATGCAAATAAGCGACGTTTTCGCGATAGGTATCAATTCCCACACGACGGACAGCAAGCGCATTGTGGTTTGCGCCAACCGTAGCTTCACGCATCATTTATTTCAAAAAAGGGTGGCATAGGCATCCGACTGGCAATTTGACTCTGAATAGTAACGCTAGCTAAGGCAATGATGAACCACCGGCCGCGCCATTGCCGTTAAGATCAAGCTCGCCGACATTGATGATAATCTGCGTCTCCCCTCGGCGAATAACCAACGCAGCCCGCCAACTTTCAGCATCCATTAAAACCCAAAATTGTTCAACCGTCCGAATCTGTGTTTGATTGACGCTAAGAATGATGTTGCCCTCTCGAATGCCGGCAATCGCAGACGCCCCCACCGCGATCACCACCATCACGCCGTGATTCAGTATCTAGCTCAGGCGCTCCTCGACAGTCATTTCTCGCAACATGAGGCCGAGCGGAAGTTTATTCAATAACGCGGACGTTAACTCCGCTATCGACGCGGATCTTGCCGGCGAAATGAAGGCGATTACAGTATTTTGTTTTTGCCGGGCTATCTGGGTTGCACCCCAAGCTTCGCCGCTTCGCGTCAGGCTACTAGGGATATCGGCGCAGGCGGCCAAGATGGTCACCATAAAAATAGTCCGATACTACTAAGGACATTTTTCACCATTCACCTCAAGTCCATTTTTTAAAGATCAGCCAACGTAACCAGAGCCTCATTTTTTGATCATATTAGTCTGCCTAATTCGGAGCGCATTGCGAAATATCAACACATTGTCCAAATTAAGCTGGCTCGATTCATCCTATAATTAGTATGTAACTTCGTGTCGCCTCCGATCTATTTTTTTTGATTGCCTCGCATGATCCGCCTACTCATAGCAGACGACCACGCCATCATGCGTGATGGACTCAAGCGCATTCTCGAAGGCCATGAAGATTTTGAGGTGGTGGGCGAAGCGACAGATGCTTTTCAAACCATCGATTGGGTACGCAAGGGTGGATTTGATATTTTGCTACTCGATCTTTCCATGCCCGGGAAAAGCGGCGTTGAGTTAATTAAGCAAATCAAAGCCCAC
Source organism: Burkholderiales bacterium (assembly GCA_025360815.1). GTDB lineage: Bacteria > Pseudomonadota > Gammaproteobacteria > Burkholderiales > Usitatibacteraceae > UKL13-2. Next base: position 95,719 of record JANYBL010000005.1, on the reverse strand, counting down.
GCGCCCAAGCTGCCCGTGTTGGTACTTACCATGCACGAAGAAGAGCTTTACGCCGTCCGGACAATCCGGGCGGGGGCGTCGGGTTATATCACCAAAGACAGTGCTGCGACCCTCCTGGTTGAGGCAATCCGCCGGGTCGCTATCGGCAGATTGTTTATCAGCCCGCAGGTGGCCGAGCAACTCGCACTCAACATGATGCCTAATAACAACGAGCTGCCACACAGCAAGCTTTCCGATCGTGAGTTTGAGGTTTTTCAACTGCTTGCAGCCGGAATGTCGGTCACGCATATTGGCGAAAAACTGCACCTAAGCGTTAAGACGGTCAGCACGCATAAAACTCGCATTCTACAAAAGCTTGATGCGCATTCAATCGCCGATATTGTTAAATATGCGATGATCCACAATCTACTCATCAACACGATTTAGATTTCTACGCGTCCTGCTATTTAGTCTTAGCAGCTCTGACGCCCGCTTGCTTCGTTCCCCCGCGCCCCCCAAGATAGGAAGTCTCCTACTCTGTTTTCAACATTCCTACAAAAACTTTCAGCATTTGCTGATATTGCAACTCGCAAACTTTCGTAATACTTCCCTCACTGAACTTCCGCACTGCAACAACTACACGCTGAGTTGATTGAAGGACGAAAAATATGAGGGTCTTTATAGTTGACGACTCTGAGCTGATGAGATCACGGATCGCCGAGGCCGCAACAAGTGTAAGCGGCATCTTAGTGTCTGGTTCCTGCGGCGATCTGACCGACGCATACCGGCGTATTCGCGAGCTGAAACCAGACGCATTGATCGTTGACATCCGACTGCGAGACGGCAACGGCTTGGATATTGTCAAGCGGATCAAAATCGAAAGACCAGAAATTAAAGCGTTGGTGCTCAGTAATTCTGCAAGCAGCCAATACCGGCATGTTGCATTGCTTGCTGGTGCAGACCAGTTCCTTGACAAATCGATGGAATTCAACCAGCTGACGACAATTTTTTCAGCGTGGTTAGTTCATTTCCAACAGCTACATAGATCATCCGTGCACCTCACAGCCTAATTGAAACGCTGAAGTTAAACGCCAAAGGAGCAGCATCATGGTTACAACGCAAACTAAATTAGAAATAGTAAAACAACGACCAGCACAATGCCCTACGACGACCTACCTGGGTCCTGCACAAGCCGAAAGCCGTGATAGCGGCTGGTGCTCGCTACCGGAGATTTGCCAATTACTCAGCATCCCAAATATTGATGCCAAATCCAACGTCCGGTTTCAGCGCCGTCGTATCAAGGCCGGACAATGGTTATTTGGGAACGGTGAAAAATTCAGTTCCGTATTTATTGTCTATTCCGGCTTTCTCAAAACACTATTGGTCGATGAAGTGGGCAATGAACAAATTCTGGGCTTCCCCATGAAAGGCGATCTACTTGGTATTGATGGCCTGCACAACGAGCACTACGCTTCGCAGGCTGCAGCACTAACCGATTGCGATCTGGTTGTGGTGCCGTTTCATGAACTGAAATCATTGGGACACGAGCACGTCTTTTTGGAAAATTGGCTGTATCGTGCAATGGGCCGTGAACTGGTACGCGAACATGCCGTGGTTGGATTATTGGGCACGCTGGGCGCTGAGGCACGTGTAGCGCGATTTTTAGTTTCGCTATCTGACCGATTCGCGGCGAACGGCTACTCGCCGGTCTCGTTCAATCTGCGTATGACGCGCAAGGAAATCGGTAGCTACTTGGGCTTAACGCTCGAAACCGTTAGCCGTTCGTTATCTGCCCTGCATGATGCGGAACTAATTGAGATCAAACAGCGTGCGGTTGAAATTAAAGATATCGTTTTCTTGCGATCACTACAAAAGCTGTTCGCAACGCCGCAACCAAAATGTACTCTTGGCAAACAGCCGACTCAAAGCCCGCCAGCACAGCAAGCTTTGGCTCTGCCCGAGCCATCTGCGAGGCTTGTCCTTAAAACGAACCGCAATCATTCAATTTGGGCAGATCTGGCCAATATGTGAAATGCCGCATAGCGGCGTAAAGCAATAGCTACTCGAACTAGGTCTTTATAATCCGCAGGCCGTTAAAAATCGTAAGGGTCAAATCATCGGCTTGCAACACTGGCAACTGAACTTAGCTTTGAAACGCGGAAGTCACACGAGCCAATTGTTCTCAACGGCCATCACGAGTGTAAGCCCCTATCAAGCTTTTCATATCAGTACCAAACGCAGGATTCAATCGGCAATAGCAACATCAACGGCAATGGAAAGCCACACGCTCACCATTTTTTGACCCTGCCCATGGCAATTGACAACGATCGTGAGCTTTTGGCCATCGGCGCCCGGGGTGAAGGCTTCGATCCTGAAATAGGCTAACAAACGCCACACGGATATGGCCAATCGTGCCGCGAAGCTGAATTCAGTTCACAACAAACCAGCTTGTTGATTCGGCGCGCCAGACGCTTTCAATTTTGCGGGGCTAAACGACATCTTCGTCTAGCCGCGGCTAGCGCCCGCATTTAGTTGCGATTACGCTTAAATGATCAACCAAATCCAATATTTGTCAGATCGCAGAAGCTTACATCTTCTTCGCTGGCGGCACGGACTGCGAATCGCATTCGATTGCGCTTTCTTCATCCATTTGGGCTTTGTGGTTTATGAATGACTTCCGTATGTGGCAATCATCTGCCGAAACTTTGTGGTTTATCAACACCAGACAACTTAATCGCGCAGAAAATCGATGTGACTTACCGGCGGGTGCGCCAATTGTTCTTTAAGGAGGAAATTGAAATGATCAAAATCATTCTTGCAGTCGATGGATCAGAGCCATCGTTGGCTGCAACGCGCGCCTTGATAAAACATCGGGCAATGTTTATTGAGCCGGTAGAAATACATCTGCTACATGTGTCCGCGCCAATTCCACGCTTGTATGGCATGCATGTTGTCGTGGACAGCGAAACCATCGAGCGCATCATCAGAGAAGATGCCGAGCAAGCCATGATGAGCAGCAAAATTCTGCTCAACAAATGGGGCATCGCTCACCAGAGCGGGCATTTTGTGGGCGAAGTCGCCTACACAATCAATGACTACGCCATAACGCACGAAGCCGATTTTATTTACGTCGGCGCGCGCGGCCTTGGCGCGTTTCGGGGCGCTGTGCTTGGTTCCACCACGATGAAACTATTACAGTCGGCAAAAACCCCTGTGGTGGTCATCCACGCGAATGAGCACTAAGGCCTGCTTTAGCTGCTGAAGTCGTCGTTGGAAGGTTTGGCTTGCACAGAAGCTACAAGCTCACTAAACTGCCTTGATGCCAATTCAAACAAACGATCTGCAAAAAAGTGAGCGCCGTTTAGCGGCAATGATAGAAACCACGACTGATGCAATTTTAATGCTCGACAGCGAGCAAACAATTACGCTGGTCAATCGTGCAGCGGAACATCTATTTGGTTATTCCCGCGAAAGCCTGATGGGGAACACAATTGACATATTGATCCCACTTCGCTTTCACGGTGCACATCGCGAACACGTTGACCATTTTGGCAAAACCGGAAGCAGTATGCGCCGCATGGGTGGCGATGCTAATGTTATTGGTCGGCGTGCAAGCGGAGAAGAATTTCCGATTGAGGCGTCAATCTCGCATTTGATTGAGGATGGCAAACCTGTTTATACCGTTATCTTGCGCGACATCACGGAGCGCAAACAAGCGCAGCGTGATTTGGAAACGTCACGTGAACACCTGCGTAACTTATACGAAGGACTGCAAACGATTCGCGAAGAAGAACGAAAGCGCATCGCACGCGAACTTCACGATGATCTCGGACAAATACTTGGTGCCATCCGAATTGATCTTACATTGCTTAAAAATGCACTTCCTGCCGGCAAGGCAAAATTGATAAAAAACGCGGAAGGTATTGACAGTCTGTTACTGGCAGCAATTTTGTCTGTGAGGAGGCTATCATCTGATTTACGCCCGCGCCCGCTGGATGACTTGGGGCTTGTCCCGGCGTTGCAAATGTTGGCTGAAGAATTCTCGCAACGCCACAACATTTCCTGTTCAATTGAAGCGCCGCTAGGCGAATTGCCACTACCCGATCGAGTTGCCTCGCCACTATTTCGCATGGTGCAGGAATCGCTCAACAACGTGGTGAAGCACGCGGACGCGACGCAAGTAGAAATTGCGATCAGCGTTTCCAGCGACGTTTTGTTATTACAGATTGCGGACAACGGTAAAGGACTTAATGTCTCCGATGCCAGAAAATCTGATTCATTTGGCCTGATTGGCATGCGTGAACGTGCTTGGGCTATGGGCGGCATCTTCAATATAGCAAGCGAGCGTGGTGTTGGCACGACAGTTCAAATCACCGTGCCAATCACGATTGAAACCTCCGCAATTTAGCGAACGACCAGCACCGGGATTTTTGACTCCGCTAAGACTTTCTGGGTTTCACTTCCCAGAAACAGTGCAGATACCCCGCGCCGTCCGTGTGAGGCCATGACGATAAGATCAGCTTTAATTTTGCGTGCTTGATTGATGATTGCCTCGTGTGGATAGTCGCTGAACGCATACCCAACATCTGCGGTTACCTTCGCTTCCGTGGCTAGTTTCATCACCTTTGCCAGCAATTTTTCAGAAGACTGCCCGACACTTTTTTTGTACTCTGAAATGGGTGGCCAATCATAGAAAGCACCTTCTGGGTAGTACGGTGTTTGGTACTCTGCTGCCGCGTAAAACGCCGTAACTTTCGCGCCACTACTCTTCGCCATCGCGATCGCTGTTTTAACAGCCTTGTCTGCAAGTTTTGAACCATCGGTTGCGACCAAAATATGTTTAAACATATTGCTTCCTCAGTTGCGTTATCCAAATTCGCTAAACAAATAAATTTGCCATCAAAAAGTCTAACGGTTGTCTGCTTCAGCGTATTGACATTCATCAAACAATGCGCAACAGAATTCGCTTGAGTTGCTAACTTCGTTGCGGTGGCTTCCGGGCGTCGGTAGCAGCCGCCAAAAAGCAGCTCATCGCGCTCGCTAGTGATGTAATCGCCCACAGCACAAAAAACCCGAGCGAATAGACGGTGGTGCGTGAAACGTGGACATGATCGCCGTGCACCACAAGCTCCGTCGGATCAACTAAGGTGAACACAATGCCAACGCCAATACCCGCTGCGATGAATGAAGGCCATAAAATCCACATCATTTTTTTTAGCATGATGCCCTCCGACAGTTTGGAGAAAGACAAACCATAATTTAGCCCTCCGCTGGAAGTAGTGCGGCGGTCCCAAATTTGAAGTTAACGGCCACCAAACCTTGAATATTGACACTGTTAACCAACCGCCATGCGTGCGAATCATCGTCGAGCGTTGCATACCATTTGCCAATCTCTAGCGGCGTTAGAGCACCTATAAATGTGTTTTGACCTGAACGCCGCAATGTCACACGACGATCCTTTCCGCTGACGGTTGCCCGCGCAAAAATTATGTTCATCGTTTCAGTTTTCGGCGAAATATGCCGAACATCCAGCACGACCCGCTGCGCCGCTGGATCAATTAAAACTTCAGCTTGGATATCGGCTGTTTTCGCGTTGAGATCGCGCGAAATATCCTTGTTCACGCTCATTCCCTGCTTGTAGTAATCATCTGCCACCAAACCGTCTTGGGTTCGTACTGCCAGCACTGCGGTGAAGATGCCCGCCACCACCACAATCGCAGGGCCTGACATGAGCAACCATGGCCATGGTTCGCGATACCATGGTGTGGGCGTTCTCGGCTTGCGCATCTCATTAGAAGTCATGTTCGAACCCTGCTTGGCGTGTGGCGAAATCATCGATTAAAAAATGTTGCCTTTTCATGAATTGAAAAGGTACCCGGTGCTTCGCGACCTTCTGCATCAACTGCAACCACTTGAAACTCAATCCGCGAATTGCCTTTTGGCACGTGTTCCGGATCAACCCGAACATCCAATGCAACGGTTTTAGAAGCCGCAGAAGCAATTTCTTGCGGTTGATTCAAGCCAACAATCTGCAGCCCTTCAATGCCGGAGACGTGAATGACAAAGCGCTGTGGCTTTTCTTGTGTGTTGAGTAAATGCAGACGATAGACGTTCTCAATCAGACCGCCCTCCACTTCCCTTGACATCGCGCCGCGGTCGCGAATCACATCAACTTTAACCGGCACGCGATACCACAGTGTTATACCGGTGGCGATGATGATTGCCCAAAGTAACACTGTGTAGAGGATAACGCGCGGCCGAAACACACGTCTTAACATTTCGTGCCAGCCAAATTGTTGATCGACTGAATTTTCCGTTGCGTAACGAATTAGGCCGCGCGGATAGCTCATCTTATCCATCACTTGGTCACACGCGTCGATGCATGCCGTGCAGCCAATGCATTCATACTGCTGACCATTGCGAATATCAATGCCAGTCGGACATACCTGAACGCAAATATGACAATCAATGCAATCGCCCAATCCCTGCGATTTGTAGTCTGTTTTTTTGCCACGCGACCCACGTGCTTCACCGCGTTTTTCGTCATAGGTAACGACAAGCGTATCGCAATCAAACATTGCACCTTGAAAGCGCGCATAAGGACACATGTATTTGCAAACTTGCTCGCGCAACCACCCAGCGTTTCCATAAGTGGCGAAGCCGTAAAAAAATATCCAGAATGTCTCCCAAGGGCCAATTGACCAGTGGGCAACGGAAAACACCAGCTCGCGAATCGGTGCAAAATACCCGACAAGCGTAAAGCCAGTCCAAAGTGAAAGTCCGATCCAGACGGCGTGTTTGAGCGCTTTTAGCCTCAAACGCCGCGCTGACACTGGTCCTTTGTCGAGCTTTTGTTGCGCAATGAAGTCGCCTTCGATCTTGCGTTCAAGCCATAAAAATATCTCGGTGTAAACCGTTTGCGGACAGGCGTAGCCGCACCAAAGCCGTCCGGCGACAGCGGTAAACAAAAACAACGAAAATGCAGAAATCAATAACAACACAGTGAGATAAATGAAGTCTTGCGGCCAAAAAACCAGCCCAAAAATATAAAATTTACGCGCCGTTAAATCAAACAATACCGCCTGACGCTCGTTCCAAACAAGCCATGGTGTACCGTAGTAAACCAGCTGCGTGACAAAAACAACTACCCAGCGCCAACGCGCAAACCAACCCGACACCGCACGCGGATAGATTTTCTTTCGAATCTCGTAAAGTGCCTCTTCAGCATCGTCGAGCGCGACGATTGGGATTACTTTAGTCACGGTAGCTTCATCGACATGGTCGGATGAGCTCTAGGGCTTTGGAACATCAGTGACAGCGGATGCAGCAGATGCAACAGGCACAACAGGTGCAACAGATACAGCGGAATTAATTTGAGACGAGCCGCCACCTAAGCCATATACATACGCAGCGAGCAAATGCACTTTAGCTTCACCTAACCGCTCCAGTTGCGCCGGCATCTTGTTGTTGCGCCCGAGCCGAATCGTTTCCGAAATCGTTTCTTCGCTGCTGCCGTAGAGCCAAATTTTATCGGTCAGGTTTGGCGAACCAAGCGCCTGCATCCCCTTGCCCTCCGGCCCATGGCAAGCTGCGCAAACAGTAAACTTTAACTTTCCGTTCGCGGCCAACGCTGCGTCGTGTTTTAAGCCAGAAAGCGAGCGGACATAATTCATGACCTCTTTAATCCCCGCCTCGCCTCCAATAGCATCACCCAAGGGCGGCATCACACCGTTACGGCCAAGTGTTAGGGTCGTCTCAATGCTGGCTGGGTCGCCGCCGTACAACCAGTCTGCATCACGTAAATTAGGGAAACCCTTGCTGCCGCCAGCATCTGAGCCGTGACATTGCGCACAATTGTTGAGAAACAATCGTTGGCCGATCTCATTGGCCGTCGCATCCTTGGCTAAAGTAGGAATATCCACTTGAGCATATTTTGCAAACATCGGTCCGAATTCCGCGTCAGCTTTTTTAACCTCTTCGTCATACTGGACAGTTGATGTCCATCCAAACTTTCCAGCGAAATCACCGAGGCCCGGATAAAACGCTAAATAGCACAAAGAGAAAAAAATCGTGATGTAAAAGAGCCACATCCACCAACCTGGCATGGGATTGTTGAACTCGACCAAGTCTTCATCCCACACATTTCCATGCAGCTTAACCTGCTCACCTTTGGATGGGCGCTTCATCGTTTGCGTCCAAAGCAGCACGCCGCAACCAACGATCGAAATGATCGACACAACGGCGATAAACCACGACCAAAAATTGCTGCTGAAGTCACTCATGACGGCCGCCTTGTTTCGCTTTCAGTTCAGTTGTGTAAACACCTTCATCATCGTCAACAAACGGTAGGTTGGCGGCATCATCGAAGCGCGCTTTTTGCTCTTGGCTATAGGCCCAAAATACCACGCCAACAAACGCAATAAACGAAACTATTGTAACGATAGTGCGAAGATCACTTAAGTCCACTGGCTGCTCCTATCGTGTTGTTTTCAATGATGTACCCAAGATTTGCAAATATGCAATCAAGGCATCCTCATCCGTTTTACCGGCGACATCCGCCGCAGCCCCTTTGATTTCTTCATCCGTATACGGCACGCCAACACTCCGTAGCGCGTGCATTCGTGGCTCAGACTCCTCAGGATCTAGCTTTTGTTTCTGTAGCCAAGTGTAGGCCGGCATATTTGATTCAGGGACTAAGTCACGCGGTTGGCGCAGATGCAGGCGATGCCATTCATCGCTATACTTGCCACCCACGCGATGCAGATCCGGCCCGGTGCGCTTACTGCCCCATTGAAACGGATGGTCGTATACAAACTCGCCGGCAACTGAGTAGTGACCGTAACGTTCAGTTTCAGCACGAAGCGGGCGAATCATTTGCGAATGGCAGTTGTAACACCCTTCGCGAACATAAATATCTCGTCCCGCCAATTGCAGCGGAGTGTAGGGTTTCAATCCGCTCACAGGCTCTGTTGTGGATCGCTGAAAAAACAACGGCACGATTTCAACCAAGCCGCCAATACTGACCACGAGAACAATCAGCACAATCATCCAGCCAATATTTTTTTCAATCGTTTCATGGGTGAATTTCATTTACCTAATCTCCCTGTGCAGGTTGTAATGAACCAAGCCCGCCAATTTTCAAATCGGAATGCGAAGGTAACGTCGCGGGGATCGGCGCGTCGTACGCGTGCCCCATCATTACTGTGCGAATCACGTTGTAGGTCATGATGAGCATGCCAATAAAGAACAATGACCCGCCGATTAGGCGAATCGTCCAATACGGATAGCTCGCTTTTACGCCTTCGACAAAACTGTAAGTAAGCGTGCCGTCAGGGTTGACAGCGCGCCACATTAGGCCCTGCATCACACCCGATATCCACAGTGCGGCGATGTACAACACCACGCCGATGGTCGCGACCCAAAAATGCAGCGAAATTAAACGCACGCTATACATTTGCTTCAAGCCGAACAGGCGGGGGATCAAGTAATACATCGAGCCAAAGGTAATAAACGCCACCCAGCCGAGCGCACCGGAATGCACGTGGCCAATAATCCAATCGGTGTAGTGCGCGAGTCCGTTAATTGTTTTAATGGCCAGCATCGGCCCTTCAAACGTGGACATGCCGTAGAACGAGAGCGAGACGATCAGGAATTTAAGTATCGGGTCGTCACGCAATTTATGCCATGCGCCGGATAACGTCATCATCCCGTTAATCATGCCGCCCCAACTCGGTGCCAATAAAATCAGTGAGAACAACATCCCCAGCGATTGCGCCCAATCTGGCAGAGCCGTGTAATGCAGATGGTGCGGGCCCGCCCACATGTAAGTAAAAATCAGGGCCCAAAAGTGCACGACTGATAAGCGATATGAGTATACGGGCCGCTCCGCCTGCTTGGGCACGAAGTAATACATCATGCCGAGGAATCCTGCGGTTAAAAAGAAGCCCACCGCGTTGTGGCCATACCACCATTGAATCATTGCATCTTGCACACCCGCATACGCTGAGTAAGATTTCCAAAAACTGACTGGCACCGCGGCGTTGTTCACAATATGTAGCAGCGCTACGGTAACAATGAACGCACCATAAAACCAGTTGGCGACGTAGATATGCGCGGTCTTGCGACGCATGATCGTGCCGAAGAATACAATCGCGTAGGCTACCCAAACAATGGTGATCAGCACATCAATCGGCCACTCTAATTCTGCATATTCTTTGCCCTGGGTGTACCCCAGCGGCAATGTGATTGCCGCCAGCACAATTACCAGTTGCCAGCCCCAAAAATGAAACGCGGCAAGTCGATCGGAAATCAAGCGCGCCTGGCAAGTACGCTGCACCACGTAGTAAGAGGTGCCCATCAACGCACAACCACCAAATGCAAAAATGACCGCGTTAGTGTGCAGCGGGCGTAACCTGCCAAACGATAGCCACTGGATGCCGAACGTCATATCAGGCCAAATCAATTCGGCAGCAATAATTACCCCGACCAGCATGCCAACAATGCCCCACACAATGGTCATGATCGCAAATTGACGAACCACTTTGTAGTTGTATGTCTGGCTGTTTGGCTGATTGTGGTTCTGCGCGATTTCCAACTGCATGGTCGGATCCTTTTTAGTAAATTTCTTTGAGCTTAGTTTTTCGGATGCTATTCGGACGCCATTCACTCACCATTCACTCACCACTCACTCGCTTGTCTCGATAGTCTCATTTGGCTACTTTGGCAGTTTGATATTTATCAAGTCTGGGATGGTTTCCTCCTTTATCGTTATGAGCTCATCTGGAACACTGTCGTCGTCTTGTAAAATCCGCTCGCCGGGCCCACTCAGATCATCAAACTGCCCCGCACCTGCCGCCCACCAAAAACAGGCACCGATTACAAACGCGAGAACGACGCTGAGAGGGATCAAAAGCCAGAGGGATTCAATCACTATGGTCCGCTCCTCAACAAGCGCATCGAATTGAGCACGACAATTAAACCACTGATGCCCATGCCAATAGCGGCCAAAGCCGGGTTGATCAAGTTGGCCACGGCCATCGGGATCGCAATCGCGTTGTATAAAATGGCCCAAGCAAAGTTTTGTCCAATAATCTTCTTTGTTCTACGGGCAAGTGCCAAGACTGAAACAATCAATTTCAAGTTTGGCGACAGCAGCACTGCGTCCGCTGTGAGCCTTGGCAAATCAGCACCGCTCGCCATCGCAACCGAAACGTCGGCAGCACCTAGAACGGGCGCATCGTTGACGCCATCACCGATCATCATGACTTTTCGCCCTTCAGATCGAAGTTGCATGATGTACGCCAGCTTTCGCGAGGGCGTTTGCTCAGCCATCGTGTAGGCATAATCAATGCCAAGTTCATTCGACACCGCTCGAACTCGGTCAATACGATCACCAGATAGTAAATGCACTATAAAACCAAGGCGCTGCATCGTTCTTACCGTCTCTAGCGCATCTGGCTTTAAAGCATCTTCCGTTTGGAACGTTGCAAGCCACTGCCCATTGCAGCTGAGCACGAACGAATCATCGCTAATAAGTGAAGGAACGGCTGAGGTACCAGCGGAAACTGAACATGCGAATTTTTTATGGCCAAACCGGTACAGCGAACCATTTATTGCTCCTTCAACACCACCGCCGGGAACCAGCCGCAAGTTTGTTGCAACAACAACTGAAGCCTCTCCACGAGCTAATGAACTAATCGATTTTGAAATCGGGTGTGCAGCACCAATTTCAAGTGCGGCTGCGATTGCGATTGCGTCGCCGCGCGAAATTGCAACACAGGTGTCAATTTGACTTACGATCAATTTGCCCATTGTTAACGTCCCGGTTTTATCAAACACGATGTCGGTAATTTGCGGCAATGTCTCCAACACATGGCCACGTGAAATAAGCAGCCCATCCTCCGCGGTGGTTAACGTTGCAATGGCATACGCGAGCGGCGCTGCTAATGCCACTGCGCAAGGACACGTCACCGCAATGACCGCCACCACAACGCTGAAGCTTTGGCCGGCATTGATGAGCAACCAAACAATCCCAGCGCCTACTGCGACAGCAATCAGCGATGGCATCAGAAAACGTGCCACACGATCAGTCAGCCGCGAAAGCCTGGGGCGTTCGCCAAGTGATCGTTCCGCCATTTGCGTCACGGCCGCAAGCACGCTGGTGACGCCAACACGCTCGACGCGCGCGATCAGCGGAGACCCCAAATTGATCGTGCCGCCAACGAGTATCGAACCAGTAGTGCGCATTGCAGGACGCGATTCACCGGTAACAATTGATTCATCAACCTCAGCTACGCCCTCAAGCAAAATTGAATCCGCCGAGATCGTTTGCCCGGTCGGGATCAAAATAATATCGCCTTGTATTAGCGCTGCACTGGCAACTTCGGACGACGCGCGGCTTGCGGGGTAGCGTGACAATCGCCACGCTGACGCGGGCACTGCATTAGACAACCGCTCGATTCTAGTCAAGGCGCGATCGCGGATGCTCGCCTCCAAATACCGCGCCATGAGCAATAAAAAAACAAACATGCTGATTGAGTCAAAATAAAGCGACCCGCGCTCCGTCCCAACCGCCCAAAGGCTCGTGATGAACGTTGAGGCAATCGCAAGGGCAACAGGTGAATCCATACTGACGTGCCGGGTTCGCCAATCCCGCCACGCGCCCAGCCAGAACGGACGCGCCGCATACGTCACTACCGGTAACGTTAAGACCAGACTAGCCCATTGCATTAACTGTCGCGCATCGGCAGAAATATCGTCGAAATCAGTAAAGTAAAGCGGCACTGTGAACATCATCAATTGCATCATCGCCAACAAAGCTACACCCAATTGTTTGAGTGACTCTCGCTTTGCCTTTGCGCGCGCCGCTTGACGCTTGCCTGCAGCCACCGGTGTCGCACGCAGTCCCACTCTCGAAATTGCGTCCACGATCGTTGCAAGGTTGGTATCGGTCCCCTTCCATACTACTTCCGCCCGGTGAGAGATATAGTTGATCTGCGCGCTTGTCACACCGCGAACACGCCGCAACGATGTCTCCGCTAACCACAAACAGGCGTTGCAGGTTACGCCATCAATGTAAATTGACGCAGTCTGGTTAGAATCGTTATCAGTTGAAACATATTGCGATTGAATTTCTGGCAGGTCATAGTTGGCAGTATTCACTGCGCTCTTCGCCGGAACCTCCGACACCTCGCTACGCTCAAGATAGAAATTCGACAACCCCGCTGCCATAATGGTCGTCGCCACAGCCTCACAGCCTGCGCAGCACACCGCTTTACTTTCTCCGTTGAATTTAACGCGTAGATTAGTATCTAGCCCAACAGGCAAACCGCAGTGAAAGCATGCCATTGACGGTTGCGGATGGCACGAAAAAAGCGGCGAGGATTGAAGCAAAAGCGACGGCAAATCGACCCTGCTCATGGCCTATTCCCCGCATTATTGCTCAACATGGAATTGCACAACTCGGTAAGCGTTGCATATTGACCAAGTCCGGCCAAAACTGGCGTGCGATTCAAGCCAATTAGTGCAATCGCAATCACAGCCGCGCCTGCTAATAATCTTAGACGTTTATTGCTTAGTTGAGTTTTCATTTGCGCGCTCAAAAACCCCGCCGCCGTCATCGCTGGTAATGTGCCGAGACCGAATGCAAACATACTTGCTGCACCATTAATTGCACTTCCGCTGGCAAGTGCCACCACCAACATCGCATAAACAAGGCCACAGGGAATCCAACCCCAAAGTGCGCCGAGCAAGGCCGCTTGGCTAACGCTTTTAACCGGCAACAGCTTGTTAGTGAAAGGTGAAATTTTTTGCCAAATCTTTATGCCGGCACGTTCCAGAGGCCTAAGCCCACGCGTCCAACCGGCAATGTATAGGCCGGCGAGAAGCATGAGACTATTGGCAACGATAAAAATCGTTAGCCGCACCGGCATCGCGTCGCGCATGAGCCATTCTCCCGCATTATTGCCGGCGCTACCGATTGCACCAACAAAAGCGCCCGCTACGCAATAACTCAATACACGGCCAACATTGAACGCAAAAACGAGCGCTAGGTTTTGTCCGGCAGCTGACCCCGCAATAGATTCAGACAACGCCCGCGATGGCGCATTAATTGTGACCGTCAGCGCAGGCAATGAAAATGTTGCAATCTTATGTTGAGGAATCCTGCGCTTTGCCGTCAGCATCATCGCTGAGAGCGCTCCCCCGCACATGCCCAAACAATGCAAACTGCTTGCCAGGCCGGTCACGAACGCCGTTAACATCGCGGCAAGGATAATCGATGATTCCACGTCAGGATTGGCTCTGAATCTGGCTAACTCAAATTAATTTAGAGTAGCGCTGGCGCACCATACCAAGTTTTAAGTAACGGTCAAAAACTATTGCCACTACCCGCACCAATAACCTGCCGCCGGGTGTAAAACGAATATATTCGTCCTCAAGCTCGATTAATTTCTCTTGCTCAAACCGTTGCAGCATGCTCCATTCATCAACAAAATACTGACGAAAATTAATAGAATGTGACGCTTCAAAATTCGGTAGTGACAACTCAAAATCGCACATTAACGTTTGAATCAGATCGCGGCGCAGCAGATCGGCTTCGTCGAGCTCAACGCCGCACGATATTGGCAATTCAAGCCGATCTAGCCAATCGTAATATTGGTCAAGCCCTTTCACGTTTTGACTATACGTGTTGCCAATATTACTGATTGCTGAAACACCAAGCGCCAATAAATCACATTCTGGCCGCTTGGAGTAACTCTGAAAATTTCGATGCAGTTGCTCTTGGCTTGCAGCGATAGCCAACTCGTCATGTGGCAACGCAAAATGATCCATGCCGATGTACACATAGCCCGCATCTCCCAATTTTTGAATGGCCAGCGCGAGTATTTGCAAGCGCGCTTCAGCTGATGGCAAATCAGTATCCGCAATGCGCCGTTGCGGCTTGAATAGCGTCGGCAAATGTGCATAGCTGTACAAGGCGATCCGATCCGGTTTCATCGCAATCACCCGATCAAGAGTTTGGCCAAAGCCGATTAACTTTTGTTTTGGCAGCCCGTAAATAAGATCAATGTTGATCGAGGTAAAGCCTTGAGCACGCGCTGTCTGAATGGCAGCAGGCGTTTCGGCCTCGGACTGATTTCGATTCACGGCCCGCTGCACCGCATCATCGAAATCTTGCACACTAACACTCATCCGGTTAAAACCAAGATTGGCGAGTGTTTCTATTTTCGGGGTGTCGACCATGCGTGGGTCGATTTCGATCGAAAATTCCAGATCGGTGTTTCCCTCGCCTGTATCGAAACGCTTACCCAGTAATGCCATCAGCTCACACAGCTCATCAGGCGATAAGAACGTCGGCGTGCCGCCGCCTAAGCGGAGTTGATCAACACGACGCGAACCAGTCAAATGGCTGGAAACAAGTTCAACTTCTCGCTCGAGATAACGCAAATATTTGGCGCTTCGACTATGGTCTTTCGTAACCACCTTGTTGCACCCGCAGTAAAAGCAAATCGTATTGCAAAACGGGAGATGCACATACAACGAAAGTGGCACCTCAGACCCTTTGATGTGCCGGTCCTCCAGTGTCCGCAAATGTTGCTCCGGCCCGTAGCCCTCCCCAAACCAGTCTGCAGTCGGGTACGACGTGCGCCGGGGGCCCGGTCGGTCGTACTTGCGAATCAAGTCGGGGCTGACAGCTTGCGCAGTGAGTGTTCTTCCTGTGTGGGCATTGATGGTCGGTATTGTCATGTTCCACTCGAATTGGGTTAGCTGCATCAATACTTACATCTTGGCGGCCTCACTCCGATTGACTTTGATTTCGATCAAATCGCAGTAAAAAATATAATCACCTAAAATTACCAAAGCTCAACCGTTTCCTGATACTCCGGCACGCGCGCACGCCAGCCCAACTCTTCTTCGAGATGAATTCGCATGGAATCGGCCGCAGAAGGCTCGCCATGCGTCACGTAAATTTGTGTGGGCGCTGTTTTAACGTTGCGCAGCCAATCAATAATTTCTGAATAATCGGCATGCGAGGAAAGCCCGTCAAGGTTCGCCACGGCTGCGCGTATCGGCACATAGTCGCCGAACATTTTAGTTTCAGTTGCACCCTCCACCAACTTCGCGCCACGCGTTCCCGCCGCTTGAAAGCCAGCGAATAGAATCGTGTTGCGGCTATCAGGGCCGAACTGGCGAATGTGGTGCAACACACGCCCGCCGGTCGCCATGCCGCTTGCCGAAACAATTACCATGGGTCCGTGCTGGGTGTTTAACTGGCGTGATTCCTCGGGCGTGTTGATGATGCGCACCATTTTGCACATTGCCTGATAATCGGCCGCTGAAAGATGGTGCTCATCGCCATGCCGCTTGAATAGCTGCGTGGCGTCGCGCGCCATTGGGCTATTTAGATATATCGGGACATTTGGCATGCGACCCGTAGCCTGCAAACGATACAAATGATAAAGGATGCTTTGTGCGCGGCCAACGGCGAATGCAGGGATCACCAATACGCCGCCGCGTTCGATCGTAGGCCCCAAAATATCGAATAGCGCATCTTCGGGATTTGTTTCGCCGTGCTTTCGATCGCCGTAGGTTGATTCCACCACGAGCCAATCAGCCGCATCAACTGGTGAGGGCGGCTTCATCACCGAGTCGTGCGGGCGACCAAGATCGCCGGAGAAAACGAGCTTGCATCCATCGATATCGAAACTTAAAAACGCGGAACCCAAGATGTGGCCTGCACGATGCCACTTTACCGAAAGCGCTTCGGTAAACTCAAACGGCTCATCAAACGCAACCGTTTTGAACAGGCCCAGAGCTTTTTTTGCATCGGCTAGTGTATATAACGGCAGCGCGGGCGAATGTTTTGAAAAACTATGGCGATTGGCATATTCAGCCTCCTCTTCCTGCAAATGCGCTGCATCCGGCAACATAATTTCGCATAATTCACGCGTGGCAGCTGTGCAATAAATCGGCCCGATATAGCCCTGTTTTACCAGCAGCGGCAGTGAGCCTGTGTGATCAATATGCGCGTGAGTTAGTACCACCGCATCGAGCAAACGCGCATCAAATGTAAACGGCGCCCAATTGCGCAGTCGTAATTGTTTGAAACCCTGAAACAGGCCGCAGTCGATCAGAATGCGCTTGCTCTTTGCATTCAATAGGTATTTTGATCCTGTGACCGTTCCAGTTGCCCCATAGAAAGACAGTAGCGCCAATGGAACGGATTTTTTTCTTAGCAATTTGGTTGGCATCATCGTTTCCAATTCAAAACATCACCAGGATTCAGCCGGGCTTAGATAAATCCGTATCCTTAAAAACGTTGCCGCAACGTCGCTTCGCCCACGCTTTGGAAAGGGCCAAGTGGGTTACGGCTATTTTCAAGCTCGCGAATATTTGGTTTGCCACTCCAGACCTTGTAAATCACGAGACCGTCGTCGACAACAATGATGGCATCAAACTTCCAGCCGGTGGTCAGCGTTGTGCGGCGAAAATTTAGAAAATCCATCCAAAAATTGCCGATTCGCTCTCGATGCGTTTGGATTTGCTCAAGCTCTATCGCAGCGCATTTCTCACGATTACGCAGGCAGACGCGGAGGCGCTGATCCAGCATATCGGTATCCGTCCCGGGCACGCTTGCAAAACGCCGCATTAAATCGGCATGGCTTAACGACAGCACATTCGGCGTAATGTTGGCATCAAGGCCCAACACTTTTAAATCGGCGATTGTTGATTTGTTAACAACAATTTTCTCGTAAAGCGCAAGCGCATCTGGATAATTACGCCACGGGGTTTGCACTTCTACTTTTGACGTGGGCAACAGCGATGCGCAGCCAGAAAGCATGGCGACGACCAGAGCCAAACAGGGCACTAACGCTTTTTGCATTAAAGGAAATGTAACCACTTTTATCGGGTTTCTTTGAAGCCTGCTAACGGCAAGTCGATATTTACATCTTTCCGCATAAAAAACTGATCGAAGTTGCGGAATATCAAACTATGGCGATTTAATAGTCTTTCTCTCGCTTGCGAACCGCTGCAAACCGCTGCAAACAGAAAGTTACGGATTGCTTGATCTTGCGCAAACACCGTTTGCACCATCAATTTATGCTGATAAATTCTTTGCGCGCAGACTTTTCTGCAAAACGTACATTGGGAGCATTTGATGAAACCAACAATATTTAAACCGTTAAAATTTGCGATCACTGCGATTTCGATGATTGCCGCAGTGGCCTACATCACCACCTCAGGTGGTGCCATTGCTGCAGCGACGAGTCTTAAATCCGCACCTTCAAAAAAGGCCGGTGATTTTGGTGCGCCGCAGGGAAAACCAGTTAATGCGGTATTGACCAGTCCGCCGAACGTGCCGCCACCAACGGGCCGCAAATACCCGGCCAAGGTTATAGTTGAATTAGAAGTTGTTGAAAAGGACATGGCGATATCGGAGGGCGTGAGTTACACGTTTTGGACTTTCGGTGGCACTGTTCCAGGTAGCTTTATTCGCGTCCGCCAAGGTGATACGGTGGAGTTTCATTTGAAAAATCATCCCAGCAGCAAAATGCCGCACAACATTGATTTGCATGGTGTAACTGGCCCCGGCGGCGGTGCGGCGTCCAGCTTTACCGCGCCAGGTCATAAATCACAATTTACGTTTAAGGCATTAAACGAAGGTATGTATGTTTACCACTGTGCAACGGCGCCTGTGGGCATGCATGTGGCGAATGGCATGTACGGCTTGATTTTGGTTGAGCCTCCTGAAGGACTGCCAATAGTGGATCATGAGTTTTATGTCATGCAAGGTGATTTTTATACGACGGGAAAATATCGCGAAAAAGGTTTGCAGCCCTTCGATATGGAAAAAGCAATCGACGAGCGCCCTACTTACGTTTTGTTCAATGGCGCTGAGGGCTCACTCACTGGCGATAAGGCGTTGCAAGTGAAGACCAATGAAACTGTGCGCATGTTTGTTGGCAACGGAGGTCCTAACTTGGTGTCCAGCTTCCACGTAATTGGCGAAATTTTTGACAACGTGCGCTATGAGGGCGGCACCAACGTTCAGCACAATGTGCAAACCACGCTGATCCCCTCGGGTGGCGCGGCAATTGTTGAATTTCACACTGAGGTTCCAGGGAGCTATGTATTGGTTGATCACTCAATTTTCCGCGCGTTCAACAAAGGTGCGTTGGCAATCATGAAAGTAGATGGGCCAGATAATAAAGCGATCTATTCCGGCAAGGAATTGGATTCTGTTTATGTGGGTGATCGCTCAGCACCTAACCTTTCCGCCGTCGCAACGGCGGCGGCAGCGGCCGCAAGCGGCACGCTAACCGTGCAAGAGCAGAGTGCCGCCGGCAAGGCGCTCTTTAACGGCACCTGCTCTGTTTGTCACCAAGCGAACGGCGAAGGATTGGCCGGGGTGTTTCCGCCATTGGCTAAATCAGATTACATCGCGGCAGATCCAAAGCGCATCATCGGCACTGTGCTACATGGTTTATCGGGCAAGGTGATCGTAAACGGCAAAGAGTATAACTCGGTGATGCCGCCGATGAATCAACTTAACGACGATGAAATCGCCAATATCCTGACCTACGTATTGAATAACTTTGGCAATGTTGGTGGAAAAATTTCGGCGGATGAAGTGAAAACACTTCGCGCAAAACCTGCGCCTGCTGCCGCCGCTTCGCATTGAATTTAGCACCGACGATGCGATTAAACCAAAACGCATATGCATGGGCGATGTTTGCTCTATTGACCAATGCAGCGGGTGTATTTTCAGCTAGTGTCTCTCATGCAACAGGCTACGTTCATGTAGCCGCAGGAACACTGGCAAGCGTACTTGCGAATGATGCGACTCCAAGCGTGGTCGATGTAAATGCATTTGCGATCCGCAGCACGCCGGTTACGAACGGTGAGTATTTAGCGTTTGTAAAATCGCATCGCGAATGGCAGCGTGGCCGCGTACCCGCTACGTTTGCTGACGCTAGCTATCTAAACAGGTGGCGCAGCGCAATACTAACCGGCGAGGCATCGCGCCAGCAGCAGCCGGTCACAAGTGTGAGCTGGTTTGCCGCACAAGCATTTTGTGAAGCGGAAGGCTCACGCCTGCCAACGTGGCTTGAGTGGGAATATATTGCGGCGGCGGACGAAACCAAAACTGATGCGCGAGGCGATTCTGCATGGCGTTCGCGCATTCTTTCTTGGTACTCGCAGTCCTCTGCCCGGCCGCCAGCCAACGTTGGTGGCACGCCGAATGTGTACGGCGTGCGCGATGTGCATGGGCTTATTTGGGAATGGGTTGATGACTTTAATGCATTACTTGTCAGCGCTGATAGCCGCAACCAAGGCGACCCGGATAAATTGCAATTTTGTGGTGCAGGGGCAATTAGCCTCAAAGACCGCGACAACTATGCGGTACTCATGCGCATTGCTTTGCTTTCATCACTGAGCGCATCTGACACCACAAACAATCTGGGCTTTCGTTGCGCACGCAGCAGCGGACCTTCGGCGACAACGACAACAGCGCCGCCAGCAACAACAGCAAAGGATTTGCCATGAGGACAAGCTTCAGCATCAGTTTTGGACTAACGTGTTTTCTGTTGGCGCCATTTGCACAAGGACCTGCAATAGCGGCTGACAGGCCGTTGCCTGGCAATTCAATCTACCAACTTGCAGTGCCGCTCACAAACCAAGACGGCAAAACATCGAGCCTGATTGATCGTCGAGGCCAGCCGCTGCTCATCAGCATGTTCTACACCGGCTGCCAATTTGTGTGTCCTCGAATTGTCGATGCATTGAAAAAAACGGAAGAGAGTTTAACGGCAGCAGAGCGCAGCCACGTCCCCGTATTGATGGTGAGTTTCGATCCGGCAAGAGATGATATAGCCGCGTTAAAATCGGTCGTCGAGGAGCGAAATTTAAGCACTCCGCGATGGACGCTCGCCCGCACTGATAGTCGTAACGTACGCAAACTTGCCGCCGCACTTGGTATTCAATACCGCGCATTACCAAGCGGGGACTTCAACCATACGAGCGTGCTCATTCTGCTCGACGCTGAAGGGCGCATTGTTGGCAAGACCAATACGATTGGTAAAGCCGATCCACAGTTTGTAAAACTTATCAAAAAAGCCGCATCTAAAAGGTGATGCAGCAAGCTTTCCGTTAGGCCCTAACGAATTTAATGAGATTGAAGTGGAGTGAACAGACTGCGTTTAAGGCGGTGCCTCGAGTCGTCGCGCTGAACGCCGTTCAAAATTCATATTCG
The DNA here is from genome assembly GCA_025360815.1 of Burkholderiales bacterium. Classification (GTDB taxonomy): domain Bacteria; phylum Pseudomonadota; class Gammaproteobacteria; order Burkholderiales; family Usitatibacteraceae; genus UKL13-2. The sequence goes on along the minus strand of JANYBL010000005.1, from coordinate 74,484 downwards.
AGCTGAAGACGGACCGTCGAATCGGGCGAGGCCTTGGTGGCACCGAACAGCCACGCCGCATCATAGCGAATGGCCTCGCGTCCACCAAGCGGCAACTTGCCAAAAATAGCTGGGCCAACGCGATGGTTCTGCATTTCATGTTTGTCCCAATGATTCCATCTACCAAGTTCGCCCAAAGCTTGAATGCCGAACTCAAGTTCACGTTGATACCGGTACTTTAGCTGAGCCTGATAGTGAAATTCAGTAACGGGTGCTTCGGCGGGCGCACTTTCAGAATGATACTGGCGCTTGAGAAAGAAATTTCCGTTCAATTGCATGTTGCCCGTCTCGACTTGAAACAACGGACCCAAGCGAAGTTCATACCCCTCACTGCGTGCTCGTGGCACTTCGATTTCAACAAAGAATCCAACGTCAACGGGATATTTGCCAGTTTCCGTTAGCAAGAATTTATTTTCCCATTCGACAGCATCAAATCGGCTGCGATCATCGAGCGCCTTTTTATACTTTAGATAAGCTTCGGTAAACCAAGTCGGCGTGACACCATATCCAAAACCAAATGTACCTGCCGATTCGCGTCCTTCGCCTTCGCCCAATTTGCTGGATCCGTATTTCACCTCAATTTCGCGCTCTCCGTATTCGATCGCGGGAAGCTTGATGTAGCCAGCTGGGTCCGCCAACACCGCAAGTGGTGTCAATGAAATTGAAACAAGTATTAAATGTTTTAACGAGATCATGATGTGTGTTGTGCTGCTAAGGTGGCCGTCGTTTTGGTGGTCGAAGTAGAATGCTTTGCCCATTTCACGCCTGCCGTGATCGCAACAATGACGGCGATATAGAATACAACTTGAATGCCGGACGGGCTTGCGTCATAGCCAATCAGACCATGCAAAACAGTACCTAGCGCCGACTGATTTGGCAGCACGCTTGACACATCCCAGAGGGGCGAAGCAAGTGGCGGGATCAGATCTGCTTGCACTAAAAAACGGGCGGCCTGTGCGGCCATTCCTGCTGCGAGCAGCAACACTAGCAATGAGGTGACCGTGAAAAATAAGCGTAACGGGATTCTCAACAAGCCCAAATAAAGTGTAACGCCAACAGCTGCGCCGCCACCAATACCCAACAGCGCGCCCATTACCATTTCGCCGACGCTAGATGATCCAGATAGCGCGACGCCATATAAAAACAGTACCGATTCAGCGCCCTCGCGAAGAACCGCGACCGCAACCACGATCAGTAACATCGAGAGCGCCCTGCGACCATCACGAATATCTCCTGCAATTATTCGCGCATCGGCAGCAAGTGTCTGGCCGTGCGTTGACATCCAGATGTTGTGCCAGACGAGCATTAATACAGCCACACCAAGAATGCAAGCATTTAATAGCTCCTGACCAATTCCATCAGCAAGCCTGGCAATTTGTTCCATACTGAGCGCAACCGCTGCCGAGCCCAGCAGTCCCAGCAGAACACCACCACCCAGCCAACGGCCGCGTCCCGGCATGCCACGCGTTGCCGCCGCAACTAACCCGATGATGAGTGATGCTTCCAGAACTTCGCGAAAAACAATTAACGCTGTGCTAAACATATCGAGTCCTTTTTATTTGGCAACCACAACGCCTTTAGCGGTCGTTTGATTAAACTCGCCAACGAACGGGTAAGCGCCCGGTTTAAGCGGTCCGACGTAAATAGTGACGGATGATTTCCCGGGAATTACCTTTTCCCGGTTCAGCGAATGGCTTTCAAACTCCTCGGGCGTCGTATCCCGATTTTCGATAATCAACTTGACCTTTTTGTTGGCGGGCACGGAAATGGTTTCCGGCTGAAACTTGTGATTTTCGATGACGAGTTTTACAGCAAGCTCAGGTTCTCCTGCATACAAAGAGTGGGTTGAGAGTGACAGCGCTATCAGCAGAAGTGCAAAAAATCGAGCGATTTGAGTCATATTTATATTCCGTGAAATTAGCGAGGCTCAAATGATAATCGTTCTTATTTGCAATTGCAAGTGTTGATTCGTCTGAGTCACGCTAATTTCCAAATTAAAACACTTCAAATCGCAGGCAATTGCCTGCGCAATCTTGAAGCACCGGTTAAATTAAAGCGGTCCAAAAGTCCGCTCCGGCTTGAAAGCATTGCGACGACGGCATCGGACTAAATCGCCATTGAATATGAAGTTGCGGGCCGCAGCACGATGAACAATTCAATCGTTGGGTCGCATCATGAGTTGATCAACGACTGAAAATAAAAAATCCCATGCATTCAAATGCATAGGATTTATATTTGGCGGGAGAACTCATTCACCTCATGACTCGAAAGCCTCGCCGGTACTGGCGTTTAGCTTTTTACATTGGCCGTATACCCCCAAGACTACCCCCAGCGACACAACGCGACCATTGGTTGGTTAAATATGTCGTTTAGTCTTGCCGATTTTCATCTACAAAGAAATTCAATCAATGTAGCTCCAGTTGTTGCTTGAAAAGGAAAAAATGGGGCTATCAAACGGCGGCAAGCTAACAAAATAAAGGCTCGCACCTTGCTCAGTTTTGTAATAGCCAAATTGGTTGAACATCAGCGTGTACTTGGCAACAGAAACTTGTTTTACATAATCTGGCACGATTTAAGCCAGGGATTTTGGATAACGCAGATTTTTTTCATGAAAACTCTTTATCGCCGAAACCAAAACCTCGGCATGGCTTTTTGCCATTTGGTTGTTAGCAGCATTAAGAACAAACACCCAAATTACTGCTGCAAAATAGACGGCTATGTTCCTGAGCCGAAGCTTACGAGCGCCGACATATTTTTTGCAAAGAAAGCGATTGGCAGCCCGGCGACAAGCAGCCATAACCCGTCCAAAATAGCGGTAGCCCCCTGGTTCATAAAAAATGCAACAACCACAATCAATAGTAGCCCAAAGAAAATCGCTCCCCGAATAGAGCGCTGCGGTACGAGGGCCGGTTGCGCATTTTTCATAATCTCTCCACATCACTTATCTTGAGGCTAAGTGTCTGCGTTTTTGCACACTCTGATGAATTTCGCGCAAAATTGGACGACATAACGAGCAATAAAACAAAAAAGCCCCGCCGATAGGGGGCTTTTAGGAGTGTTGCATGGACATTATCGGACTACGTAAAACAGAATACTGGCGGAGAAGGAGGGATTCGAACCCTCGATACAGTTTTTGACCGTATGCTCCCTTAGCAGGGGAGTGCCTTCGACCACTCGGCCACCTCTCCGGATTTTTCGCTAGGGCGTATTGTACGCTGTCTGGTATAGCGCGGTCAAAACGGCTTAAAAATTTCGGTGGACAGCCCGTACAAAAACTGCGGCCCGCAACGCGCCATCAATTTAGGTCACCTTTACTGTAGTTCCTTGAGTAGGAACGCATATTGCAACGCAGTCCGATAGGCAAGTTGCATATTGTTCGCGGAGCCAGCATGGCCACCTTCGATGTTTTCGTAGTAATAAACCTCGTGCCCTTGCTCCATCATCCGCGCCATCATTTTTCGAGCGTGGCCGGGATGAACGCGATCATCACGCGTTGATGTGACAAACAACACCTTCGGCATTTTTACGCCCGCCTTGACGTTCTGGTACGGCGAGTATTTAGAAATGAATTCCCACTCTTTGGCGTCATCGGGGTTGCCATACTCCGCCACCCATGATGCCCCTGCCAACAGTTTGTTGTAGCGCTTCATATCGAGCAAAGGAACTGCGCAAACAACAGCACGAAACAAATCCGGGCGCTGCACCATCACAGCGCCCACCAGTAGGCCACCGTTGGAGCCGCCAGAGATTGCCAAATGGCGCGGGGATGTAATTTTCTTTGCCACTAAATCCTCACCAACGGCGATGAAATCGTCAAACACCTTCTGGCGATTTTCTTTCAAGCCAGCTTGATGCCAGCGCGGGCCGAATTCGCCGCCGCCGCGAATATTGGCGACGACATATACGCCGCCTTGTTTGAGCCAGCCGTTGCCAATCGCGCCTGAGTAGCCGGGCAGTTGCGATACCTCAAAGCCGCCATAGCCATAAAGCAGTGTCGGATTTTTACTATTGAGCTTGGCGTCTTTACGCATAATCACAAAGTATGGAATTTTTTCGCCGTCTTTAGAGATCGCTTGGAACTGCTCTACTTTGTACGGGGTCGAATCGAAAAAAGCAGGCAGCGATTTTAATTTTTCACGATCGTCTGTTCCCGCTTTGGCTAAAAATAATGTGGATGGCGTCAGGTAGTCAGTCAGCGTGAGCCAGTAATCATCGGATTCGTCGCTATCAATTGCGTTCACGCTTACCGTACCCAAGCCGGGCAAAGTGACGACGCGACGACTCCATTTGCCACCTTCACGCTTGAGTTCTACCAGCTGATTTTTGACGTTATCCAACTCGTTCAACAGCAACACATTTTTCGTCAATGTCCAGCCTGCAAGCGATTTGCGATCAGTCGGCGTGAAAAGCGTTTCAAAATCGCGCCCGCCGTTCATAAATTTATCGAAGTTCATCGCGATCAGCGCGCCCTGCGGGTAAGTCTTGCCACCGACGGTCCACGCTGATTTCAAGCGTACAAACAGCATGTCCCAAGCATAGGCAGGCGCGGCATCGTCTTGCACGTCGAGTTTGGTTAATTTATCAACACCATTAATAACCTCGCGCAAATACGTTTCCGAGGTATAAAACGTCACGCCACGACGCACAAATTGTTTGGTAGTGTAGCCCCTTCGCTCCGTCACTGATGCGCTGACACTGATGTCCGACGCTTTGCCTTCGTAGACTATTTTGGCGCTCTCAATGGGTGTGCCGCGCTTCCACTCTTTAACGATCCTGGCGTAGCCGGATTTGGTCATCGAGCCTGCGCCAAAATCGGTGTGTACGAATAGCGTATCGCGATCAATCCAGGATGCGTCCCCTTTCGCTTCCTTCATTTGGAAGCCATCTTTAACAAATGATTTTGTCGGCACATCGAACTCGCGCGTCACCTGTGCATCAGCGCCGCCACGCGAAAGGTTAATCAGGCAACGATCATATTTTGGATACAAGCAAGTCGATCCTTTCCAAACCCAGTTTTCTTTTTCGGTTTTGGCAAGCTCGTCCAAATCTAAAACCGTTTCCCACTTCGGTTGCGGTTTTTTGTACTCTCCCAACGTCGTGCGACGCCAAACGCCGCGCACATTGCTTTGATCTTGCCAAAAATTATAAAAAAAATCGCCGCGCTTAACTGCAGCCGGGATACGATCTTTCGAGTTCACAACTTCCAACACTTTATCGCGGATTGGCGCGAATTGCGGTTGCGCTTCGAGTAGTTGCTGCGTCTTTGCGTTTTGTGTTTTGACCCACGCAATTGCATTGTCGCCCGTCACATCCTCAAGCCAAAGATAGGGGTCATCCGATGCGGTTTGGGCTATTGCAGCGGCACTCATGGTGGTCATTGCGACGATTCCTAGTATCAACTGGCGAAACATGGGTGCTTCTCCTAAAAAAGGAAGCCGCGCCGATGGCGCCGCTTTCAATAACAATAATTTTTTTGTCGAACGGGCATCTTGAACTAAGTCGTTACTTTATCCAGCTCAAATGCATTGTGCAGCGAGCGCACGGCAAGCTCCATGTACTTTTCATCGACGACGACCGATGTTTTGATTTCAGAAGTCGATATCATTTGAATATTCACGTTCTCATGCGCAAGGGTTTCAAACATTTTCGCGGCAACGCCCACGTGTGAGCGCATGCCAATACCCACTAGCGAAACCTTGGCGATTTTGTTGTCGCCCGACACAGCTTTGGCATTGATGGCGGGCTTGACGTCGTTTTCCAGAATGGCCAGTGCTTTGTTGTAATCATTGCGGTGGACGGTAAAGGAAAAATCGGTAATGCCATCGTACGACGTATTTTGAATAATCACGTCGATATCGATATTCGCTTTCGCAATCGGCCCCAAAATTGAGAACGCAATGCCGGGACGGTCGGGCACGCCAGTGACGGTGAGTTTGGCTTCATCGCGGTTAAACGCGATACCGGAGATGATGGCTTGTTCCATGTTTTCGTCTTCCTCATAGGTAATCAAGGTGCCGCGATCGTTGGAATCGAATTCAGTAAACGACGACAACACGCGGAGTTTTACTTTGTATTTCCCGGCGAATTCAACCGAGCGGATTTGCAATACTTTTGAGCCCATGCTGGCCAGCTCAAACATTTCTTCAAAGGTGATCGTGTCTAGCTTACGTGCCTCAGGCACCACACGCGGATCAGTCGTGTAAACGCCGTCAACATCGGTAAAAATTTGGCACTCATCGGCTTTGAGTGCCGAGGCCATCGCCACGCCGGTAGTATCCGAACCACCACGGCCCAGCGTGGTGATATTGCCGTGTTCGTCAATTCCCTGAAAGCCCGCCACCACAACCACATACCCATCGGCTAAGTCTTGACGAATCGCGGTGTCGTCAATCGACAAAATACGCGCTTTAGTGTGAGCGCTGTCGGTCAAAATTTTTACTTGCCAGCCTGTGTAACTTTTGGCTTTTAAACCAAAGTTTTGAATCGCAATCGCCAACAAGCCCACTGAAACCTGTTCCCCGGTTGAGGCAATCACATCCAATTCACGAGAATCAGGATTATCGTTTAGCTGCTTGGCTAAGCCGAGCAAGCGATTGGTCTCGCCCGACATAGCGGACGGCACTACGATCAGCTGATGGCCTTGGGAATGATAGTACGCGATTCGCTTCGCGACTTCTCGAATGCGCTCCGGCGAACCCATCGAGGTGCCGCCATATTTTTGGACGATGAGAGACATATGCGTTTTGTTAAGATTTTAGTAACGGGTTGATGAAGGTAATGTTGCAACGCTACAGCGCAAAACATCGAGTTTAGCGCCTCCGGTGAAAAATTACGAATGCCGCAGGTCAAACCTGCTCTCTGGCGGAATATATTGCGGCCTACCGTCGAGAGAGACACCGTTTAGGCGACGGCTGAAAGGCTTATTTCGACACGAAGTGATAAACTGTATCCCTGATGAATACACGAACACAAAACACCATCGCAGTAACCCGCCGCCTCGAATTTGATGCTGGCCATCGTTTGCCAAACCACAAAAGCCAGTGCCGCAATATCCACGGGCACCGCTACGCAATTGAAATCACGCTAACAGCAAACATCATTCACGATGAGGGTGCGACTGATGACGGCATGGTGATGGATTTCGGCGATATCAAATCAATTGCCAATGAAAAGCTCGTCAGCCTTTGGGACCACGCGTTTTTAGTCTGGCGTGGCGATAAGGTCATGGTCGATTTCCTGACCGCCATTTCAGGACACAAAACCGTGATCTTGGATGAAGTGCCAACCGCAGAAAATCTCGTCAAAGCGGCGTTTGAAATTTTGGAGCATGCCTATCGTGACCGCTTTGGGCACGAGCTCACGCTATCGCAAGTACGGCTTTATGAGACGCCAAATTGTTGGGCGGATGCAGTCCAACCCTAGCACTGGCGCGGCGTTTCAGCCAGCGCCTGTTTACACTACGAACTAACCTTTGCCGCTATTTTTCACTAATGAACACACACTCTGGGCCAGCGACCGAAACGCCTGATCACCGGGGATGACGACCTTTATGTTTAGGTAATCCCAAGGGCGCTTGGATTCTGCCGGCGTTTTGACTTGGACCAAATACATGTCATGCACCATGCGCCCGTCAGCCCGAATTTTGCCATCTTTGGCGAAAAAATCATTCACGGGAAGTTCGCGCATTTTTTTCATGACGGTATCGGCGTCATCGGTTCCCGCAGCGGCAATAGCTAACAAGTAATGCAGTGTCGCTGAATAGTTAGCGGCTTGGATCATCGACGGCATTCTGCCGATTCGTTTGAAAAATCGCTCAGACCATCTGCGGGTTTCGTCGTTCATGTCCCAATAGAAGCCGGTGGTGGAATACAGCCCTTGCGCGATTGGCAGGCCGAGTGCGTGGACGTCGTTTATATCAATTTGCAAAGACGCTATTTTTTGTTTGCCCGATTTCACCAAGCCAAACTCATGGGCGGCTTTGACGGCGTTCACCGCGTCGCCGCCGGCGTTGGCGAGGCCGATAATTTTTGCGCCAGATGCCTGCGCTTGCAGCATGTAGGATGAAAAATCAGCTGCATTTAACGGATGCTTCACGCTACCAAGCACCCGACCGTTGGCTGCCTTGACAACGTCTGTTACGTCTTTTTCAAGTGATTGCCCGAATGCATAATCAGCAGTAATAAAAAACCAACTGTCGCCCCCTTCTTTCGCCATCGTCGTGCCAGTACCACTCGCGACTGCAAATGTATCGTAAGCGTAATGGACGGAATACGGTGTGCAGTCTTCGTTGGTTAAGCGTGAGGTAGCAGCGCCGTTGACGATCGCGATTTTCTTTTTCTCAGCAGCGATTTTCACAACAGCCAGTGCCACCGATGAAGTCACGACGTCGGTAATCATGTCAACTTTTTTGGTGTCAAACCACTCGCGCGAAACCAATGAGGCAATGTCAGCCTTGTTTTGATGATCGGCAAAAATGACTTCAATCGGTTTGCCAAGCACCTTGCCGCCAAAATCTTCGACCGCCATTTTGACCGCCTCGACCGAGCCTTTTCCGGTGATATCAGCATAGGAGCCCGACATATCAGTCAACACACCGATTTTGACAATGTCATCGGAAATTTTTGCCGTGGCCGCTATGCCTAAACCGGTCATTATTGTTGCTGCGACAAGCGCGATGCTGGCAAACATACGCCATAGAAATGTTTTCACGGTGGACACTCCAGTGAACATTGTGAGCGCAACATGGGCGAATATCAGCCAGCAGCTCGTAAATGAACTTTGACTCTCACTATTTTCGCTCTAAGCCAGGTAGTGAGGCCTGTGACACTTCGCATGGATGGGCTTTCAATAATTTTGAAGGTAATGAAACTCGTACAAACCAGCATCGGTGTGATGCAGACAATTAACAGCCAGTAACTTAGCGGCGAAAGCGATTTCACTTGCGTCGGCTCGAAGAAAAAGTGAAAAACGCTGAAGAGCAATATGCCGTGCAGCAAGTAAAGGCTATAGGATATTTCGCCCAACATTTGTGACACTGAGTTAGTCAATATTTCGAACAGCGTGCAGCCAGCCGCAATGAACGAAAAGGCAAAAAATAAAATCAATATTGCAACAGCATCAAATGCATTTCGTTGCGTTGCGCCAACCGTCAGCACACAAGCGATGACCATAAATGGCGCAATCTTGCCAGCGGCAAATGCGCGGAACCACGACATTCTGGTCAAGATTGCGGCGGCAATCCCGCCCAAAAATGGTTGAAGAAACTGGTGACCTTCAGGATGCCAAATAATCATCCCAGCAGCGCCCAGGATGCCAACCAAAACATAAAACGGCGGCGCTTTCACCCGCAATAAAACAGCGATCGCCGGTAACGTCAGATAGAAAAGCAATTCATACGGTAGCGTCCAGATTACGCCTGCCATGATGAGAGAGGTATGCTCCACGCCGTCGATGTCGGGCGAGCCGAGAAAGGTGAAACTTAACCATTTGAATATTTCTTTTGCGATCACCGTTAGCGGCTCGTTAACACCGCCCTTAGTCATTACAAACACTGTTGAAAATAGCAGCGCCATGGCGAACATATACAACGGAGCCAGACGCAAAAAACGCGAAATAAAAAATTGCCCCCAGTCAATGCCGCTCTCACGCGCATTTAGCAACTTAGTAAAAAATAAAAAGCCGGTAATCATAAAAAACAACACGACGCTGCTGCGCCCCAGATGGGAATAAAGATTTGACGGCGGGCGACCCCATTCACCAGTCTGCAAATAGAAATACCAGATACAGGCATGATGCAAAAAAACAAAAAAAGCTAGATAGCCGCGCAAGCCGTCGATGCTCGCAAAGCGTGCAGACTGGCGCGGAAAGCCAAATCGTTTCAGCAAAAAAAATGATGTCGCCAGCGCCGCGAAGAGGCAAGTTAGCGCTGCTAGAGGATTAACGGGGTCCATACCGCACATTATCGTCGAATCTCGGGTAATCTCTTTAAGGATCGATAATTCTCTTGGCTACTCGTTCTTTTCAATGCGCTCGCCACCCAGCGCCCCCCGCTTTATCGCGGCATCACGGAGCAAATATTCAATCTGACTATTCACGCTTCGCAACTCTGAAGCCGCGAGCTTTTCGAGCGCGGCCCAGAGTTCGGGATCGATTCGGAGTAGGAAGGATTTTTTGGGGGGAGCCAAAATAATGCCGCTAGTTGTGCATTTAGTTCTGCGGTTTGTCGTGCGTTTAGTTATACAAGGTACCGGTATTCACAATCGGCTGCACATTGCTTTCCGCACAGAGCACAACCAAGAGATTGCTGACCATTGCGGCTTTGCGCTCATCATCGAGGTGCACGATATTTTTATCGCTCAATCCTTTTAGCGCCATTTCCACCATCGTAACTGCGCCGTGAACAATTTTCGAACGCGCGTCAATCACTGCCTCGGCTTGCTGGCGGCGCAGCATGGCAGACGCTATTTCGGGCGCATAGGCGAGATGCGTAAGCTTGGCTTCCTCGACTGAAATACCAGCTTTATCAAAGCGCTCTTGCAGCTCATTTGCGAGCGCCTTGGCAACAACATCAGCGCCGCCGCGGAGCGTGATGATATTTTTTGTTTCGCTTTCATCGCCGCCGTTGTCGTAGCTGTACGCCGAGGCTAAATGGCGGATTGCAGCTTCGGATTGAACACGAACGTACAGTTCATAATCGTCGATTTCATAGACTGCCTGCGCGGTATCACGCACCCGCCAGACGAGCGCGGCACCGATCTCAATTGGGTTACCGTTTTTGTCGTTGACTTTCAGCTTGTCGCTATTCAGATTGCGGGAACGCAACGAAATTTTTTGCCGTCTATAGAGCGGAAAACACCAGCGCAAACCAGTTGAACGATCAGTGCCGCGATAGCCGCCAAAGAGCGTGACTAGCGCGCCTTCGTTGGGTTGCAGCGTATAGAGCCCAACCCATATAAAGACCGCTGCGGCAGCCAGAAACAGCATGTAAACGACCCGCCAGAAGCTGACGTCCGGGTTGACCTGCAATGCGAGCTGCCAAACGGAATACGCCAAAATAACCTTCAACACCACGGCCAATGCCACCATGGCATATCCGTCAAAACTCGAAAATTCTTTTTCCATAAAACTTGCTGATGTTTTCATTGAATCCTCCAGGAGCCATGCAAATTGATATGCAATTTACTGTAAAAACGATCAATCAGAATTGATATTAAAATGATATCACTTTTATACCCATAAAACAATTTTTTTGACGATTATTATTGTTGGCTCAAAAAAACATCTTCTATGCGTTAAAATTCAGATATTGTGCTCGGATTTTTGCGCTGTGCCATGTTATCAAGTCGTCTTTCCTGCTTTTCCGACCTATTTTCTGGAGAACCCCCATGCGTAAAAACGTATTTCTTATTTCTGCGGCAGTTGCGGCAACATTCACTTTCGGCGCATCGGCGCAGGTCAAGGCTGACGCGGCCATTGAATACCGCCACAGTGTTTTTGAAGTCATTGGCTGGAATTTCAAACCCATGGCAGCGATGGTCAAAGGTGAAGCGCCTTACGATAAAGAAGCCTTTGCCAAGCGCGCCGCAAACGTCGCAACAATGGCACCGATGGCGCTAGAAGGTTTCGCGCCCGGCACTGAAAAAGGCGATAAAGAAAAGACACAAGCCAAGCCAGCAATTTGGGAAAAAATGGATGATTTCAAGGGCAAAATGAGCAAACTCGCTGAAGAAAGCACGAAGCTCGCTGCAATTTCCAAGACCGGTACCTTCGATGAAATCAAAAAACAATTTGGCGCGACCGGTGCAGCTTGCAAAGCCTGCCACGACGACTATAAGCAAAAATAGTAATTGTTAACGTTGTGATGAGAAAAGCCGCTCCGAGAGCGGTTTTTTTATTGGTCGCTTTTGGCCAATCGCGCTCCTGAACCAACATCTCTCCTACCAAAACGCCCTCATCACCACCACATACGTGAGCGCAGCTACAACAACAGCTAATAGCCACGACCGCCAAGCTGGGCGGGCTTTTTCGGCTGGACCACCTAGGTAAGTGCCCGCTAATAACGCCTGACTCTCCGCTTCAGGACCGGAATTTAGCATTTTCTCACCGGTAATCATGGCCTTAACCAACGCTTCTTTTTTATAAATGGTATAAAAAATAATGGCGGCCAAATGCAACACAATCAGCGCGATCAGCACGTCAGAATTGATTTTGTGCAGATTCGTTATTTGATCACTCAATTGCTTCGACACGGCGCTCGCATAGGGTCCTTCCAACAGAATGTCATCGTTAGCGTAGAGTCCCGTGACCGCTTGAAAAGCAATACTAGCCAACAGTGCTAACACGCTTAGCGCGCCCATCGGGTTATGTCCCAAGAAATGTTTATTATTTGACTTTGCATTGGGTTGTGAGCTGGGTTGTGCGTCCAACTCTACACCCGACTCGGCACCGGAATTAGCGCGCGATTTACCCAAGCCCCTTGCATATGCGATCACGGCTGCAGGCCCACGTACAAAACTGCTGAACCGCGCATGATAGCTGCCAATAAACCCCCAAACGATCCGAAACGTGACCAAGCCGAGCGTAAAAAAGCCCATTTTTTTATGCCATTCCATCCAGTTACCGCCTAAGTTGGCGGTGATAAAAAGTCCGGTAATCGAGAGCACCAGCAGCCAATGAAACAACCGAACAGGGATATCCCAAACGCGTACAGATTGCATTGCTACGTTCCTTTATTTATTCACTATTTAACGGCTATTTAACGATTACTAAACAATTATTTAACAACCTCAAGGCGAATAATTTCGCCGTCCGCTGAGTCCGTGAGTAAATATAAATTACCGTCTGGCCCGTCTCGCACATCGCGAATGCGGCCGAGTTTGTTTTCAAACATCCGCTCCTCTTTAACGACCTTTTCGCCATCAAGCGTGAGCCGTACTAACGATTGCTTGACCAACGCACCAACAAATAAATTCCCCTTCCATCTCGGAAAATTAGCACCTGTGTAGAACGCCATGCCTGACGGTGCAATCGAGGGGACCCAAATATAGAGCGGCGGTGCCATGCCTTCTTTTGTGGCGCCCTCACCGATCTTGGTGCCCGAGCCATAATTCACGCCATACGTGATTACCGGCCAGCCATAGTTCGTGCCACCAGTTAGGATATTGATTTCATCTCCACCCTGCGGGCCGTGTTCATGTGACCAAATTTTGCCCGTCAGCGGGTGCATCGCGGCACCTTGCATATTGCGGTTACCAAGCGTCCAGATTTCGGGCCTGGCGTTGGGTGTTTTCACATACGGATTATCAGGCGGCACTTTGCCATCATCGGTTAAACGAATTGATTTGCCTGCATGGTCGTTTAGCTTTTGTGCACGCTCTTGATAGCCCTTGGCCGGGTCATCGCCCCGATCACCGAGGGTAACAATCATGAAACCCTGACGATCAAACACAATGCGCGAGCCAAAGTGAAAGCTCTTTTCCGACTTCGGCATCATCTTAAAAAGCACCTGCACATCCGTCATCGCAGGTGCATCGCGAGGGCCGTTGAGCTTACCACGTGCAACTTCGGTGCCGTAGCTGCCAGGGGTTCCGGCATTGTATGACCAGTAAATCCAATTGAATTCCGTCGATTGTCCGTATTTTGGATGCAGCACCACGTCCAGCATGCCGCCTTGGCCGTGCTCTACGGCCAATGGCAGCCCTGAAATCGCGGCGGGTAATAACTTACCGTTCTCAATGATCCGCATCCGCCCTACCCGCTCTGTCACCAGCATTCGGCCATCTGGTAAAAACGCCAATCCCCACGGGTTAGCAAGGCCTGCGACGAGGCTTACCGCACGAACTTTGTGAAGCTCGGTATCGAAAATTTTCTGCGCGTCTGATGCGGTTGACGTCAGCATGATGTACAAAATAAACAACATAAACCACATCGAGCTGATGCCGGTTACGTTTGGTGCCGAGCGTGAAAAGTGTGAAAAACTAATGTTCATGGCCCCTCATGTTTAACGATAAATTTAGCAATAAGTTGTAGCAAAAGATATTAGCGGCAGAACTGCATTGTCACCTGAAATCACGCTGCAAAGCCGCGTCGTTTATTTTTTAAGGCTACTCGATGTCTTTTTGAACTGTCCCAAACTTCCTCGATAAAACACTCTGTTGCGCTTCCAACTTGAATCCGCACTACCTAAAGTCCCGACTACTCGTCACCAACCCACCCAGCAAATCATTGTGGTTTACCAGCCGCCCCGCGACCACATAAACCGTCGATTCATTACGATCAATCACCCCATAGACTGTCATCAAATGTGATTGTGTAAGCTCCACCACCTGTCGCTCAGCAATCGTCCGCCAAACGGTGATGTTGATCAAACCGAACTCATCTTCTAACGTCACAAACGTCACACCTGCTGCCGTATCAGGACGTTGCCGGTTAATCACAATCCCAGTCGTCCGTACGATCTGGCCTTGCCGGGCGTTTTGTAATTCATCAGAGGCTTGCAGCTTCAAACCTTTGAGTCTGGGTCGCAATAGTTTCAAGGGATGCGCCCGTAGTGTCAGTCCAATCCGACCGTAATCGGCCAAGACTTCTTCGCCTTCCGTTTTTGGTAATAGCGATATTTGCCGTTCAGTTTGTTTTGCGCCTTTCAACAATCGCGTCGGCATTTCTGTTCCCAATGTTTGCCACAACGCGGTACGGCGATGCCCGGCTAATGTTTTAAAGGCATCCGACTCCGCCAAAGCGTGCATATCCCTCGCATCCAGCAAGGCACGTTCTTTGATGTCATCCACATCCACAAATGCTTGCTGCTTTCGTGCATCGGTTAATCGTTGCCCGCCGGTTGCAGACAAACCTTTTATTTCTTTCAATCCCAGCCGAATGGCAGGCCTGCCATTCTTGTCGGGAAGCAAACTGGAATGCCAATCGCTGGCCATTACATCGACCGGATAAACCTCTACTCCATGCCGCTGCGCATCATAAATAATCTGCGCTGGGCGATAGAAGCCCATCGGCATACTGTTCAACAAGCCTGCCGCAAATGCCGCCGGGTGATAACATTTCAACCAGGCTGACACATACACCAGCAGGGCAAAACTGGCCGCATGGCTTTCCGGAAAACCATATTCCCCAAACCCTTTCACCATCTCAAAAATCTGCTCCGCATAACTTTGCTGATACCCCCGCAACAACATCCCTGCAATCAGCTTGTCGCGAAAGGGTTCGAGTCCCCCTTTACGTTTCCAGGCTGCCATCGCCCGGCGCAACATATCCGCCTCGCCCGGCGTGAAGCCCGCCGCGGAAATGGCAATTGCCATCACTTGCTCCTGAAAAATCGTTACCCCTAGCGTACGCTCCAAAATAAATTTGATGTCATCGGACGGATACGTAACCGGCTCCTTCCCAGAGCGCCGATTCAGATAAGGATGCACCATGCCACCCTTGATTGGGCCAGGACGAACAATCGCGACCTGCACCACGATGTCGTAAAAAGTGCGTGGCTTTAAGGTGGGCAGCCGCGCCATTTGCGCACGGCTTTCTACCTGAAACAAGCCAATTGTATCGGCCGCGCAAAGCATGTCGTAAACCTTGGAGTCTTCGCTTGGAATGTCTTGGATCGTCATTGCCTTATAGGTTGAGTTTGCGGCAGCAAATTGACCCGCAAAATCGTTCATCAAATCCATCGATTTTCGTATGCAAGTCATGATGCCCAGCGCCAACACATCCACCTTCATCAACCCCAGTGCATCTAGGTCGTACTTATCCCACTGAATGATGGTGCGGCCGTCCATCCGCGCAGGCTCAACGGGCACCAAGCGCGTGAGCTTGCGGTTATCCAAAACAAAGCCGCCAGAGTGTTGCGACTGATGACGGGGGAATGAACGAATCTCTGACACCAGTTGCAACAACTGCTGCACCTTGGCGTTATCAGGATCAAAGCCTGCCTCAATCAATCGCTCTGTAGGCACGCCCGGCTCAAAGCGTAATGTCATTGCAGCTGAAAGTTTATCGACTTGATCTAATGAAAAACCTAGCGCCTTGCCCACATCACGCATAGCCCCTTTGTAATGATAAGTGGCGACCGTGGCGGTGATGGCTGCGCGATCCCGCCCGTATTTGGTGAACAAATACTGCATCACCTCTTCGCGTCGTTCATGCTCAAAATCCACATCAATATCCGGTGGTTCGTTGCGTTCGCGCGAAATGAACCGTTCAAACAATACCTGCATCCGGCTGGGGTCAACCTCAGTGATACCTAGGCAATAACAGACCGCTGAATTGGCCGCTGAACCGCGACCTTGACATAAAATGTTTCTGCTGCGGGCGAAGCGAACGATGTCGTATACGGTCAGAAAGTACGGCTCGTATTGCATCTCGGCAATCAATTCCAACTCATATTCGATAGTTTTATGTACCTTGTCGGGGAGACCATCGGGATACCGCGTTTTTACGCCCTGATAGGTGAGATCTCGCAAATATGAGGTCGGCGACTCGCCCGCTGGCACGATCTCTTCGGGATACTCGTACTTTATTTCGGACAAACTAAATTTGCAGCGTCTTGCAAATGCCACGGTTTCAATCAGCAAGTCCGGTGGGTACACCTTGCCCAAACGACCAATAGAGCGCAGATAGCGTTCACCATTGGGATACAACGCAGTCCCACATTCTGCAACCGGCTTATTGAGGCGAATAGCCGTTGCGACATCCTGCAAATGACGGCGCTTGCGGGCATGCATATGAACATCACCGGCGGCCAATAATCGCAGCCCGGTTTCTTTGCCGAGTTCTCGCAATGTGTGCAATTTGTGTTCATCGTCAGCGCCGCGTAAAAGCTCAACAGCAATCCAGCAACGGCTTAAAAAATGGGTGGCGAGCCATAATGCCTGAACCTGAGCTTGCTCAATATGCTGGGGATGATGGATATTGGGACACCAAAGCAACAGGCAATCATCAATGGCTTTTGGCAAGTCGTCGCATACAAGCTGATATTGCCCCTTCTCAGAGCGTCCCCGCGCCAAAGTAATCAGCTCACACAAATTACCGTAGCCATTCACATTCATGGCGATGATGACGAGTTTTAAGCCATCGATCAAATTAAACTCACTACCAATGAGTAAATTGAGACCTAACGCTTTTGCTTCCACATGCGCCCGCACCACACCGGCCATCGAGCATTCGTCCGTAATCGCCAATGCCGAATAGCCCAACTTCCACGCTTGCCGCACCAATTCTTCGGCGTGTGATGCACCACGTAAAAAAGTGTAATTGGTAAGGCAATGTAGCTCGGCATAACTGGGCAGCATGATCGATATTTTTAATTAAGCGCCGGGTTGCGGCAGGTGTGTTCTTTGGGTGGAGTTCTTTAGGTGGCGTACCTTAGACCCTAGGCAAAGTAGCCATGCAAATACCAATCAGCATGTGCGTTGCTGGTATGGGCGTTGGTATGGTTACCGGGATCAGCGTTGTGGTGATTTATAAATAACCACATCGTCTCGCCATGCGGGTTGCGTCCCACAAAGTAATCGCGAGCGGCGGGGCGCCCGTCCCACCAGCCAGATTCAATGCATTCGGGACCGCTGATAAGGTGAATCGCGCCATGGCAACGCGGCTGGCCTTGCTCAAGCAATAATTTTCGTGGTGTATTAAGCAAAAACAGTGGGCGTGGTGCTAAGGGTGTCGAAAGCGCTTGGCTGAGACGTGCGGTTTTTGCGGATGTTTTAGTGGGGTTTTTAATAAGTGCTTTAGTAACCACTGAAATATTAGCCGCACTCGCCGTCCAACTTTCCTCTGGCCGATGATCCTCAACCGCTCGTAGCTGCACCACGTTATCTGCGCCCAAGCGGGCGGTGAGTTTATCGAGCAGGCGAAACCAACTATCAGGCTGTTGTTGTGGATCGGGTAACCAGCTTTCGCTCACTTCTTGATACGGCTGTAACCGATCTACTTGAATCGAGAGTGCGGTTACGGTGTCGGATAAAGGGAGGTTTATCAAATGTTCCCGCGCAAGTACCGCTAGCCGGTCGTTTTGCCGCTCTACCTTGGCAATACGAATCCGGATTGATGTTTGACTGCGGTGGGCATGATGCAAGGTAATGGCGTAATCCAGTACGCCCGCACCCCGACCGCGCAAGAATCCTTCCATCTCAACCAACAATCGCTTTAAGGGAAACAACAGCGTCATCGCATCGTTGAGCTCGAAGCCAAACTCGGCACGCGCCTGGTAAGTATCAGGTGGCAGATAATAACGGCGCGGATCGGGTAATCTCGCCAATAATCGTTGCAGGTCAAACCATTGTGGGGCACCGAAGCGTTTTGTGAACCCATCAGGCGGCAGCGCCAAGCAATCAGCAATCCGTTTAATGCCCAAGCCCGTTAGCGTGCTGATAACCGCTGTAGGCCAATCGAGCAGGCCGATCGGCAAGTTAGCGACCCGCGATTCCAATTCAAACCGATTCTGGCAAACCCGTATTTCAAAACCTTGATGCCGCGCTTTTGCAAATAGCCATGCGGCTAGCGGGGTCGGCGCGACCCCCATTGCGGCGCGATAACCCAAGGCTTTAACACCGCGCCGAATCTGGCCTAAGAGCATCGCAAGCCCCTGGTGCAGTCGCAACGTGGATGCCACTTCTAACAATAAACCTTCCGCGTCTTTCACCGAGACGGACGGCGTGAACTGGCCTGCCCATCCTGCAAGGTTATTCACGGCCTCCTGCTCATGACCTATATGTCTTGCAACAACACGCAGCGTTTGGCCTTTGAACGTCAATGCACGTGCTGACGCAATCGAGATACCGGCTTGAATTCCAACTGCTTGGGCGGTGTCGTTTGCCGCCTGAACAATAGGCCGGTTGTCGGGGCCGGTTGAAACGACTAATGGCTGTTGAGATAGCTGCTGGAATTCTGGCTCAGTTTCGCTTTCACTTTTGCTAACCGGCTGCGAGCGCAACGCTAATTGCAGAGGCAACTCGGGTAGGTATAAGGCAATCCACAACATCGCAAAACCTATCGCGCACTAGACGGATGTTCAGGTGGAAGTACAGGTGGACGTGCAGCCGGTTGCAAAGCTGGTTGCACTGTAGCCAAGATAGAAACTGGTGTTCTATTAATCACGGCATCTTGTCGGAATTGGCCGCGTCGCTCTTGTAAGGCTGCTTGCGCGGGCTGTTGTGCGGCTTTTTGTGCAGCTTGTTGGGCAACCTCAATTTCACGGTTATGTTGAACTGTGCGTCGCTGCCAGTGCGGCGTATGCAGATTCAAACTAATCGTTTCAGCCAGTAACGCACCACGCCGTTTTGCGATTTTTATTTGCAACATACCCTGTTGTGCCAGAACCACCAATCGGGTAGGCGCAGGCGATGCATCCAACATCGCGTTGGCGGGCCGGTAGGCCATTAACGCAGTATTGCCGTTACTAGCGGCGACTTGTAAGCGCCGCAAGGCCGGATAGCACCATTCTTTTCTGTTAGCGCCGCTCCAGGTAATAACCATACCGCAGGCGCCAGACCTTGCTGCCTGCTCCGTCGCCCATAGCCGCTCTTCACCATCGGCCTGAATGAGCACCACTCGATTTAGGCGAACGCCCAATGATTCGATTGCCATCGGGTACGGTAAATACGGTGGCGCAATCAAGATCACACTACGTCCGGCTTGTGTGACCTGCCGAATGGCGGGCGCCATCAACAACAACTCGCCAATGCCTTGCTCATTGGTGAGAATTTCGGTCAGCTCACCTTGCGTCCAGCCGTGCGAGGGTAGTAGTGCATCCAATATCGAATGCCCTGTTGGGATACCGTCCTTCACACTAACCGGCATTTGGCCGATGCGCCATATGGCGGGATGCTTGAGGATTTCATCAATATTGGCTTGCGAATGCATGGCTGGCAGTTATTTCGGGTGGGATTGGATCAATTTAAGATGCATTGAGTTTTACTAGAATTTAATATACTGTACATAAATACAGTTTTTGATGCAAGCTAACCCGTCATTTTTTCCCTTTGTTTTTTGCCATTTTTCCGTTTTCCCTTTTTTTCCCTTTTTTTCACTTTTTCACTTTTGTCCTTTTGTACTTTTGTACTTTGGTTCTTCATCAATCAAGTCCATGTTCCCCATCCCCTTCGCCATCATCGACACCGAAACCACTGGCATGACGGCCACGGCGGACCGCGTTACCGAGATTGCGATTCTGACTGTTGTAGACGGTAAGGTCGTTGACGAATGGGCCACGCTCATTAATCCCGAATGTGCGATTCCAGTTGAGATTCAGTGGCTCACGGGCATCAATCCTGACATGGTGCGCGATGCACCGAAGTTTCGGGAAGTAGCGACAGAAGTGCATCGCCGTTTAAACAAACATGTGTTTGTGGCGCATAACGCCCGCTTTGATTATGGTTTTATCAAAAACGAATTTCGGCGTGTCGGCATGGCATTTACCGCCGAGGTGCTTTGCACAGTCAGGCTTTCCAGAAGACTCTACCCTGATGAGCGCTCGCATTCACTTGATGCACTACGGGATCGATATTTACTCAACTATGCAGACCGTCACCGGGCATTGGGCGACGCTCGCGCCGTCCAGCAATTCATGGAGGTGGTGAAACGCGATTACCCGGCCGTAGAAATCGCGAGCGCCATCAAAACCCTGCTCAAAATACCGAGCTTGCCGCCCCAGCTGCTGCCCGGTGCGCTCGATGGCTTGCCAGAAGGGCCAGGGGTTTATACATTTTACGGGGTCAATGATTTGCCGATCTACATTGGCAAAGGCAATAATATTCGCACACGTGTTCGCTCTCATTTTTCCAGTGATCATCGCAGCGCCAACGATCAACGCTTATCGGTCGAATTAATGCGAATTGATTATGAGGAAACCGCAGGTGAACTGGGCGCGTTGTTGCGTGAAGCCCAACTGGTCAAGACCCTAATGCCTTTACGAAACCACAAGCTACGGCGCAACCAAGGGTTGGCATTTATTCGGCTGATTGATCTAACCAAACCAGTTGAGATTCTGAAGGCGACGGAAGTCGACTTCGCGCAACAATCGGCATCATATTTATATGGGCCATTCACCACCAAAGCCAGCGCCAAAGCCGCAATTGACGCGATAGCAACCGAGTACGGCTTGTGCTCCCATGCGACAAAAAAGCACGTCGGTCCTTGCTTTAACTACCAACTAAAAAAATGCAAAGGCTATTGCGTCGGGCAAGAGAGTCTGATGCAACATAACTTGCGGCTGTTAACGGCATTGGCTGAACACCGATTTGCAGCTTGGCCGGTTGACGGCGCGATAACATTACATGAAACGCACCCTGAGCATGGATGGGAACACATACATATTTTTGAGAATTGGTTGTATCGCGGCACAGCAAAAAACGATGCAGAACTAGCCGATTTAGTTGCGAACATGGCGACAACGAAAATCGATGCAGAATTCGATGCGGATATTTATAAAATATTAGCTAAGCGCCTGAGACAAGGCCATGCGTTTGGGAAGACAAAGTGCGCAGTGCCCGTTCATGAAGATTTATTTGAGTCGGCTGTTTGACCCAGAAAATCGATACACAAAAATCGTTACGTTAGGACTAGGAGTCCCCGCGACAAAATTTAATCAGCGCTGCCATAACCTCAAATAGGACGGCAGAACAGGTACAAAAAAGCCAAAAACAAAAACCCCCAGTGAGGACTGGGGGTTTTGGGATTTCTTCGAACTACTTTGGATACGAATCTGGCGGAAGATGTGAGATTCGAACTCACGGAAGACTCGCGCCCTCGCCGGTTTTCAAGACCGGTGCCTTAAACCACTCGGCCAACCTTCCAGAATACATATTTTATCATTTTGGACATGCGATGACGAGCAGCATCGAAAAATTAAAAAATTTCCCTGCTTTTTCGATGTTATTGATTATTTTTCGCTGTTTTTTGATGTCTTATATGCCAGCAAATGTTCCCTGAACGCCTGCGCCACCACCGAGAGCTTCTTTCCCTCTGGCTCGACGATATACCACCAACGCTTAACAGGAAAATTCTGCACATCCAACACGACAATCCCCTCGCCGCGTGCGCGATTCCCCACGGCATGTTCTGAGAGCACCGCCAAGCCCAAACCACCCGCTACGCCCTGCACAACTGCCTCGTTGGTCCCTAACTCCATTTTCATATCGAGCGCGATTTGGTGCTCTTCAAAAAAGCGTTCAGCGGAGAGCCTGGTGCCAGAGCCTTTTTCACGTTGAATAAAACGCTCTTTGGCAAGGCGTTTGAGAGGGATATGTTGTTGCCGTGCAAGCGGATGGCTGGTCGGCGCTATCACGACCAGCGGGTTTTCTAAAAATGGCTCGACCGTATATTGCTTGCCTGAATGAGTCCCGACTGGCGGCATACCCATAATGTAAAGATCATCCTGATTGGCATTCAACCGCTCGATGACGCGGTCACGATTCAGCACCTCGATGGCTACTTCTACTTCCGGATAGCGGCGGCTAAACTCCCCCAGTAAGCGCGGGATAAAATATTTAGCCGTGGAAACAATCGCGATACGCAGCTTGCCGCGCCTGAGGCCCTGCAGATTGTTGATCGACATCTCAAAACGATCCCATGAATCGAATAACTCATGGGTCGTGGTTTGCAATTCACGTCCCGCATCGGTGAGAAATGTTTTGCGCCCCACCTGCTCAAACAGCGGCATGCCGATTGAGTTGCAAAGCTCTTTGACCTGCATCGATACGGTGGGCTGTGTGAGATGCAGCTCCTCCGCTGCGCGGGTTAAATTGAGGTGGCGAGCAACCGCTTCGAATACTTTGAGTTGACGGAAAGTAACGTGCATGCCTTATCCAATAAAAAAGTGGCGACGGATTTGACGCAACAAACGATAAAACGAACTATAAGATGAAATACAAAACGCAAAAAAAGAAACATCAAGGGAAACACAAGCTGCGAATACAAACCGCGGACATAAAATCGGACAACCTAGCTATAGGTTAACTACAATCGATATTGTCATTATAATTCGTTTTTACAATTGATGATTTCTCGGTAAAATTCGTTTGTTTCTAATTTCCGCGCGCACTTCTCATCCCAAGCACATCGCCACTTGCCGTTCACCATTTGCTATTTGCTGTTCGCACGGGCGCGGGCGTTGCACAGGACTCAACTCCATCAAAACTTAAAATCTGAACACGTTTGATGGCCAGCTAGAATATTTATTGGTCTCGCGCCAAAAATGTGATGAAGGGCATTGCGCTGATACGGCAAATAAAGACGACTACGCAATCGTAAAAGCGACAAACGAACAGGAAAATAGTTAACCATCAATTTTTCTCTATCACATCGAGAATATTGATTGAACTTTTGCACATACGAATGTTCAAAGCTGTACAATAAAAAGTGATAAATACTTGATGATAATTTGTCATGTCAACTTAACGGAAGGAATTACAACATGCAGCCTGATCTCCAAATAACCCCTGCTTCGATAGGCAGTACCACCGCAGTGGCACAGAACCGCGTGTTGCGCAATACTTACGCGCTTCTTGGCGTGACCATGATCCCAACCGTCATTGGCGCCATTATCGGCACGAATTTGAATTTCTCGTTCATGAGGGCCAGCCCGATTGTGAGCGTTCTGGTACTGCTTGCGGTTGTTTATGGCTTGATGTTTGCGGTTGAGAAAAACAAAAACTCCAGCTTGGGTGTCTATTTATTGTTGGCGTTTACGTTATTCATGGGCGTGATCCTAGGACCGTTGCTACAGGCGGCTCTCACGCTTAAAAATGGTGCGCAGCTCATTACCGTTGCAGCAGGCGGAACGGGGATTGTATTTATGGCAATGGCGGCGTTTTCAGCCACCACTAAACGTGATCTTTCCGGCATGGGGCGCTTCTTGTTTGTCGGCGCGATTGTGCTTATGGTCGCGATGCTTGCCAATATTTTCTTTCAGATGCCGGCATTGCAGCTGGCGATTTGTGCCGCGTTTATTTTATTCTCATCCATGATGATTGCTTACACCATCAACAGCGTGGTGCATGGTGGTGAGACCAACTACATCAGCGCAACGCTGAGCATTTATATCAGCATCTACAATATTTTTACGAGCTTGTTGCAAATTTTGATGGCAATTACCGGCAACAAGGATTAACGATTCATTAGTCACGCATTAGTCGTTCATTTGACATTCATTTGGCATTCATTTGGCATTAAGCAGCTTCGTTTCAAATAAAAAACGGCCTCATTGTTGAGGCCGTTTTTTATTCTGTCATCAGAAAATAGATCGGCAATTAATCGCGCTCAAATAACGCAATTGATTCGACATGCGCGGTATGCGGGAACATATTCACAATACCCGCCGCTTTTAATTTAAAGCCCTGGTTATGCACCAGCTCACCCGCATCGCGCGCGAGCGTACTCGGGCTGCACGAAACGTAAACAATGCGTTTCAGCTCAGGACGAATGTCTCGTCCCAATAATTTGCAAACTTCTAGCGCACCATCCCGCGGCGGGTCAATCAGCATCTTACTTACCGCCGGAATACGTTGCATCGCAGCAACTTGGTCCGTATATAAATCAGCGGGGAAAAATGTTGAGCGCTCGGCAAGCGAATGTCCTTTCAGGCTACTGCCGCGAAGACTGTTCCCATTGTGGCTATTTCGCTTGGCATTTTCAGTCGCACGGTCAGTCAAAGCCGCGCTGCCTTCCACTCCAATCACGTGGGCACCCAGTCTGGCAATCGGCAGACTAAAGTTACCCAAACCGCAAAATAGATCAGCAATTTTCTCGCCAGGCTGGGGATCAAGCATTCGCATCGCCCGCGCGACCATTAAGCGATTGACCGCGTGGTTCACCTGTGTAAATTCAGTGGGACGGAACAATAGTTCTAAATCATATTCCGGCAAAGTGTAGGTTAAATCTGGCGCATCTAGCGGATAAAATGGCGCCGCGGTTTCTGGCCCTTTTTCTTGTACCCACCATTGAATCCGATGTTTGTCGGCAAACGCTTTGAGCTTGATTTCATCATCCGCAGAGGGTGGCGCCAATAAGCGCAGTACCAACGCCGTGGTGCGCTCACCTACCGCGACTTCGATCTGGGGCATACGATCACGAATCGATAAGCTGGTCATCAAATCGCGCAGTGGCGCAATCATTTGCCCAATGCCGCCCGCCAGCACTTCACAAGATTTCATGTCTGCCACGTAACTCGATTTACGCTCACGAAAGCCGACCAGCACACCGCCCTTCTTGGCGACATAATTCACAGAGAGCCTCGCCCGATGGCGATACTGCCATTGCGCCGCATAAATCGGGGGCAAGATACGTTCGCATTCAACCCTGCCTATCCGCGCCAAATTATCTTCCAACACACGCTGTTTGGCTGCCACTTGCAATGCATAATCAGCGTGCTGTAACAAACACCCGCCGCAAATTTCATAATGCACACACTTGGCCAAAACCCGCTCTGGCGCTGGCTTTTGGATCGATATGAGGTGCGCCGTCTCAAAATTTTTCTTCTTGCGTGAGGCTTGGTAAGTGACCTGTTCACGCGGTAACGCGCCTTCGATAAAAATCGCTTTGCCTTCCACGTGCGCAATACCGCGACCTTCGTGGTCGAGAGATTCAATACGTGCGGTGGGTAGTTGAATAGCTTGTTGCGCGGCTTGCTTTAATTCAGTTGGCATATTTTTTTAATCTATTTTGTAGCACAAATTATACGCTGCACCGCATTGCAAGCCTGAATGTTTGGATGCTTAAATGTTTGCATGCCTAAGTAATTGAAGAAATCTAGGAGAACATTAAAAGAACTTTAAAAGGGCGCTCAAAGCGCCCTTTTAGCTTTACATTTAAAAAAATTTCTAAGGCTGAAACACGGTATAGCCCGATGGAGCGATGCCCGCATTCGCGATCGTGGTTTGCACGACGCCATTGCTGCCCATCAGCCAAACGGTCAGCGTTCCGTTTGATTGCTTCCAAACAATGTCAAAAATACCATCACCATTAAAATCACCAGCTGCATAAAACTGCCATGTCGGGTCGGCAAAAGGCAGGTTAATCACCTTGCTGGGCACGACTTGCGTACTAGCGGTACAAGAGGCGTTGGGATCAGCAGGGTCGCCTATGTAAGGTGGTAGCGACATACCAACCGCATTCAGGGAAAGCAGTCTCGTCTCACCTGTGGATTCATTACGAATTAATATATCGCCGCGACGTTTTCCAGTGAAATCAGCGAGTTTCAGCGCCGTAAATCCGGACGGTATATCACCTGCCGAAAAATTGGCGCAAGTACGGGCCGCCGTTGCCATAAGGGCTCTGATATTGCCTGTCGGGCTAATGTAGATCATATCTGCAGCCCCGTTGCCATTGAGATCAGCTGCGCCCAGCAGTTTCCAACTCAGTGGTGCGCCGCCACGTTTTCGCACCACCGGATCCAGCCCACCGTTTGAAAACCAGATGTATGAAACACCCGTATCACGCGGATCATCAGCGACATAGCGCCATACCAAATCACCTAGGCCATCACCATCCAAATCCCCGACTGCCTGCACGTCCCAGACTGGCTTGACCAAGCGAATCGTGCGCTCATTAACAGCAGCAAAATCATTCCATGCCAGCACATTCGAGCGACCATTTACGTCTAACACGGTCGGGTTTTGAAAGGCAAGATCGGTTTTACCGTTGCCATCAAAATCGGTTGCGCCCACCAAGCGGAAAGAAGGGCCCGGATCGGCTTGCGGCGTGAACACGAACTGGTTGCTCTGCAGGCGGCCACCCCGCAATGGCACGATGGCATTGGGCGAACGAACCAGCAACACGCTCTTATTGTTGCCATCGATATCGATTGCACCGCGTTTAGAAAGTGGTTGTGCTGTATAAACAATAAAGCTTTGTGAAACTTGCGCCGCGGTTGCATAAATCGTGTTGCCCGCCTGATCGGCTGTGATCGTGCACACACCCGCGCCAGACAAAGAGATATTACTACCCGTCACGCTGCAGACCGATGTCGTTAAGCTCGAAACCGTGACAGACAAACCCGATGACGCCGTCGCGGTAAATGGCACGGTGCCATTGCTCAAGGGCTGCGAATCAGGATTGAGGAAAGTAATAGTCTGTGGCGATCTGGCCGAGACGAATGTCGAATAAACCTGATATCCGCTCGGCGTTATCGCCTGTGGGTCCCACATGCCAACGCTCACATAATAGGTGCCCGGTTGCACCGCAATATCCTTGATGAGGAAATTCGTATCGCGCGGGCTCGCTGGTGGTACCGTATCCGGTGCGTCGTCATTGGTGGCGTTGTTGTTACATTCGCTTTTTCCAGTCGGGTCTGGCATGCATGAACCATCGGACTGCAATAAAATCGCCATCGTATCGAGCGGCGTGCCATCGGCGGCCAGGCCGCGACTGCCCACCGAAAGCGTGCCCGGCTCGGTCACCACCACGCGGAACACATCCAAATCACCAATGTAGTTTAGCGAGGCATTGAGCGTGCCGTTAAGTGGCAGTACCGGCCCTGTGGGTGATGGTTGGTTGGGATAATCATCGCTGGCTGGCAGCGCCTGACCATTCAGGAAGTATTTAATTTGCTCATAGAAAATCTCAAAGCGGCCATAGTTGGCATTTTCGTTTAAATTGGTGCACGACAACGAGGTGCCGTTTCGCAACGTGCTGCTCGATAAAACGCCGCGCAATTGAAGACCACCATCGGTGCCGACTGTGAAAAGTCCTGAACCAGACGAACCACCTTCGATAATGCCTTGCGTAAAAAATATGCCATACATTTGTTGGTTGTAACCCTGCAAGCCAAGCAGACCCGTCGTGTTGGTCGTACTCGGTTGTCCAGTAGCCGTGATTACATCCACCGTGCCCTGCGCCCGCTTCATCGGTGCCCCAGCGGGATGGCTGAGCGAAATAACCGGATCACCGTTGTTCAGGAGTGCGGCATTCCAACCCGAATAAACCGTACCTGCCGGTGGATTTTGATTGAGCCGCAACAATGTGCTGTCAGCCATCTGATTCGTAAAGACGAGCTGTGCGCCACCCGATAGCGTCACCTGCCCCGGAAAAAACGCATTGTTTTCGTTAGCCACATTCGCGCCACAGCTCAGGTTCTTACGAAACCATATCGTCGATACGCTTGCGGCTTCCGCCTGCGTCGAGATGCAGTGATTGGCCAGCAAAAAATAGGGGAAAGGAACCGATCCAGTGTTGGAATTTATTAGCGTACCAGAACAAATAAAATTGCCGCTCGGCGTTGCAAAATTAATCTTCGCTACCGAGTTGCTTCGCTCGGCAATGGCAGAATCCAGCGCCGGACTATTGGTTGTGCACGCCACATCAATCGTGCATGACCCCGCGGTAGGCGCTGACGGAATGCTCGGATCTTTAGCGACTTTGCCCGTCAAAATCGATTCTGTAAAATGAGAAACACTCACCACCCGAATTTGCGACTTGCTCACTTTTTGCGGTGTGAAAATTTCAATGATCTGCTCACTTCCCTCACTGTAGGGTGTCCACAGCACACCGTCTTGGGAAAGCCTTAACGGCAAGGCCTCGGCAACACCATTAACCGTCGCGGCAACACGAATTTCGCCGATCTTCAAACCGGGCGGCAGTTGAAGCTTCGCGCGGATGCCCATCGCCCCAGCGGATGACACGACAATATGGGTAACGTTGCCCCCGGGAACCGCCTGCCAAAACAATTCCTTGGCCGCCATGCCGCTATCAAGAACAGGGCCCACATAATACGGCGCGACGGGGGGTTCTTTGCCAAGACCAAGTAGGGTTGACACCGTTTTTTCGGAGGCAGCTCCCTTGGCGTTACCGCGGGCGCTGTTGGCCGCTTCTCGCAGCAGTGCTTGGCTCGGCGACAGTACCACCGAAAAACGCGGAGCGATTGTTGACCGCAATTGAATGGTCGTCGCATTGCTGGCAGCTTCTTGCGCATCGATCGACCTGGCGCGCGACGGCATTTCTTGTGCGGATGCCAACAACGCTGACCAACCGAATATCGCACTCGTTACAACCGCGCGGCAAAAATAAGCTCGAATCATGGTGTACTCCCAGTTACATTTCATTTTGTTGCAATTAAAACCGATAAAATCAAGCGGCTGAACAACTAACTACCAACCGCCAATGCGCTGAGTTGCGTCGCAAATTCACCGCCTCAACGCGATCAAGCAATGCGGCATTCAAGCTCTCAAACTCTGAACCAGCCGCACCATGGCAAGCCACTGTTGCGATAAGAATGTGACGCCATAATTGCGTCCGTCGAGTTGATCACGAACACCTGTTGCCGGGTACTTATTTTCAAAATTTGCCGTGCCAAACAACACATCCCAGATCGGAAAAAGCACTGCAAAGTTGCAGCCGTGGTGCCGCCCTTCATGCCCGAAACCAATCGCATGATGCATCCGGTGGAATCTGGGGCTCACCAGCAGATATTCACCCATACGGCCGAAGCTTAAACGCAGATTCGCGTGCGATAAGCTTTCCACTACACGGCCAGCGACCACAATCACCACGAACTGGCCAGGGGCTACGCCAATGAGCAGCGCCACCAAGGCGAACGCGCCGTGGATCATCAGATCATCCAACAAATGATTGCGATTGTCTGACCAAAAACTCATCTGGCGCTGAGAATGATGAAGGCTGTGTAGCGCCCACCACACATTGAATTTATGCTGCCCGCGATGCAGCCAATAGCCAATAAAATCAAGAATAACCAAGTAAAAAACAAAACTCCAAAAGGGAGAACCGTTTAAGAACGGTAGCGCATCTTCAAGCTTCGGTGGAATGATGTTTTGCATTCGCAGCCAGGCATCAAGCCCGTCTATGAACGGGATCATTACCAGAAAAAACGCCAACGGCACAAAGCCCAGCCGCTGCAACATGGTGTAAAACATATCAACTTTTTTCGACTGCCCGTCCGTTTGCGCTTCAACGGGACGCCATTTTTCCAGTGCGCCCAACACAATTGCTAACAGCGTAATTTCAATCGCGCCAATTAGAAAAAATTCAGTCCAATCAAACGCCTGTTCAGCAAACCCGCCAAGCCCGGCGTAGTGAAGCAATGGCAATACAGCCGACTCAAAAACTAAATCGTGCAGGGCAGCGAAGCGATCGGCTAATTGATAAAATATCCACTCAAACATTAGCTTTTCTTCCAGTTCGGATGATCCGTGATTTTGGCGAAGCAAAATCCTTTGGCCTTTAGACCTGTGATCAGTTCATCGAGTCTTGGGTAAAGCGGTTCCTGGCGAGACCAAATGCCCAAATGCCAGAGCAAAATATCGCCGTCTTTGATGTTCTTCAATTGCACTGCAATCAATTTATCTGACGGGAAATGTTCACTAGACAACTCATCGCCGGACAATCCTGCTGGCGACCAAGACACATGCTTGTAGCCGCAAGCCTCGGCAAAACGAGTCGTGTTTGGCGTGAGTTTACCGCCAGGGGCGCGCCAAATATGGTCAAAGCCCCGCCCTGTCATTGCTTTAAAGGCATCCTCGCTTTGTCTGATCTCGCTACAAACCTGCTGCTGGCCTAACGTCTCGCCCGACTTAGCGCCCCACCGGCGATAGCTGACTTTAGCCGCACCGACATCACCACGAAAATACCAGTGCCGCCAAGTGTGAGAACCGAATGCATGCCCTTCGACAGCACGCGCCTTCCAGAATGCTGTCCACGAGGGGTCAAGCGATGTATCACCGCGTTTCGTTTTTTCGTTGGCGAGGAAAAACGTTGCTTTGACATCATATTTTTTGAGGATCGCCGCCATCGTTTCGGCCGGTTCCATGTGACCGGTATCGATTGTCAAATAGACCACACCCTTTGCACCAACACATTGCAAAGGCCGCTCTGCCACCAATGCATCAGCCGCGCCAGCACCGGAAGCCGAACCTAGAAAAATCGCAAACAGCCCGCCAAGCGCAGCGTTTGAAGCATTTATCGGGTTGCGCGGCCACTCAAACATTGCTTATTTTCTCGTGGCGTGTGAAATAAAATAAATTCCGTGCGGCGATTTACCGACCGGTATTTGTTTAATCACTTGCTTGGTTGCCATATCAATCACTGTCACTTTTTTCGCCCACCGTGATGTGACCCAAAGCTGCTTGCCATCACGCGTCAGTTCCATACAATCCGGACCGCCGGGCACGCCAATCGTATCGACCACCGCCAGCGTAGTTTGGTCGATGATGTTGACGGTATTTGAGACGCGGTTACTGACGAGCACCCGTTTGCCATCGCCCATCGCGAGAAAATTATGTGCGCCTTTGCCGGTTGGGATTTTTTTGACTGTTTTCTGATTGCGCCAATCGACGACCTCGACATAGTCAGAACCCGTCATCCCAATCAACGCGTATTTATCGTCCGGCGTGACCCAGATCCCAGCAGGCATGCGCCCGACAGGTATTTTCCATTTCAGGGTTTGTGTTTTTAGATCGATCGCCGCCAGCTCGTCCGACTCTTGCAAGGTAATGAACGCAAGGCTGCTATCACCGTTAAACGCAACATGGCTGGGCGCTTTGGGCGCCGCAACACGCTTGACCAACTTGAAATCGGCGCCATTGTAGATATCGACGCGATCCAATCGAATCGAAACCGACACAAACCATTTTCTATCGGGACTAAAACCAAGCTGGTAAGGATCCGAAATTTGGCCGAGCCGATTGGTAATTTCGCCAGTCAGTGGGCTCAAAAAAACGAGCTCGTTAGATGCGGCGTTGGCGATAATCAGCTGTTGATCGTCTTGCGTAGCCATCAAATGGTGAGGCTCTTTACCAACCGGAATGCGCTTAGTTTCCGTCATGGTGGCTTTATCGATAATGCTGATCGTGCCCTCGCCTGAGTTCAATACAACGGCAACTTCCGCAGACGATAATGTGGATGACAACGCCAGCGACAAGAGTGCCCACAGCACACATGCCAATCTTAATGCCGCGCAGGCGATTGAACACGGTTTAGAGCCAGGCTCAACGTTAGATTGCATATGGATCGGAAAAAATGACACGGAAATCCTTTGAGCCGGGCAAAAACGAGAAATGGATGAAAACTAAACGAAACATAAGTGACGTAAATCGTGCCACAGCATCATTAAAAAAACGCGTTGCTATGGTAGCATGGGCCTCAATGTTTTAAGCTGAAAGTGCTCGGGAAATCGGCGGAAATACTCGTAAAACACCGAAAAATCCAATCTGGTTAACGAGCCATTCAATCGTTTCGTTTACCGCTAACATTGTTCTTTATTTTCTGATTTATCTTTCTTTATTTTTCTCGAAAGCGTCGGTGGATGGCAACCGCTCGGTTGCTGTTCAATGTCGAGCGAAACACGCCGAGCTTCCGGTTAACGATGGATTTAATTTTTACCGCTATTCAAGAGTTTATTGTTAGTCATGCTCACTAATCCAGCACCTCGGTTTTGTATGCAATGCGGCTCCGCTAAGGTCGAGTATCGTATTCCGCATGGCGAGGATCGGGAGCGGCATGTTTGCGGGGAATGCGATTACATTCATTATTTAAATCCCAAAATTGTGCTCGGCACTTTGCCGATTTGGGAAGATAAAATTTTGCTTTGTAAACGCGCTATCGAGCCACGCTACGGGCTCTGGACGCTGCCCGCAGGCTTTATGGAAGAGGGCGAAACACTGGAGGCCGGCGCTGCACGCGAAACGCTGGAGGAAGCCAATGCCCGCGTGGCGTTTGAAGCGCCAAACTTGACGCCGTATGTCACGATCTCGCTGCCGCAGATTAGCCAAGTTTATATGTTGTTTTTGACACGATTGTGCGATCTCAATTTTTCATCCGGCATTGAAAGCTTGGAGGTAAAGTTGTTTCGAGAAAACGAAATTCCGTGGGATCAGCTTGCATTTCGCACGATCGAGGAAGCACTTAAGCATTTTTTTTCGGATCGAAAGTTGGGCCAATTTTTACCGCATATCAGCGAAATTCAGCATCAACGAAAATAAACGCCATTGCAATGGATATTGCTGGACTAGCTATATTTAAAGCCCCCCAAAGACAGCGCCAATACTAGCGTTTAGCTAGATTAACTGGCGGGCGGCGCGACTTTTAGCACTTCGTCCAACGTGGTAATGCCCTGTGCAACCTTCATTGCGCCAGACAATCTGAGCGGCTTCATGCCCGCGCGATAGGCCTCGGCCGTAATCGCAGCCAAGTCGGCGTTATCGACGATCAAACGTCGGATGTTTTCATCAAGAATTAAAATCTCGTAAATACCGACGCGCCCCAAATAGCCGGTGTTGCGGCAATCGAGACAGCCCACTGGCCGATAGATATCCTTCGGCGCCTCACCCTTCCAGGGGAACACTGTTTTATGCCAAATTTTTAGCTCGTCCGGATCGGTGAACGGTTCTTTTTCTTTACAATGAGGGCACAGTGTTCGCACCAGCCGTTGCGCCATTACGCCCAGCAACGTGGAGTTAATAAGGTACGATGCCGCACCCAAATCAAGCAATCGCGAAATCGCCGTTGGCGCATCGTTAGTGTGCAAGGTTGAGAGCACCAAGTGGCCGGTTAGAGCTGATTGAATCGCCATTTCGGCTGTTTGCAGATCACGAATCTCGCCGACCATGATGATGTCCGGATCTTGTCGCATCAGTGCCCGCACTCCCTCGGCAAAGCCCAAATCGATCTGGTTTTGCACCTGCATTTGGTTGAACGCCGGCTCGACCATTTCGATCGGATCTTCAATCGTGCAAACATTCACTTCGGGCGTGGCGAGCATTTTAAGCGTGGAGTAGAGCGTCGTGGTTTTGCCCGAACCGGTAGGCCCTGTGACGAGCACAATGCCGCCCGGATGATTAATCAATCCTTTCCATTTATCAAAATCATCAGTTGAAAAACCGAGCTCCGAAAAATCACGCACCAACACATCGGGATCAAAAATACGCATCACTAATTTCTCGCCAAATGCGGTCGGCAAGGTCGATAAACGCAACTCAATTTCTTCGCCATCGGGCATCCGTGTTTTGATGCGACCGTCTTGTGGGCGGCGTTTTTCGACAACATCCATACGGCTCAAAATTTTGATCCGCGAGGTCATCGCCACCGCAACCGTGGTGGGAACTTGATAAACCTGGTGGAGTATGCCGTCGATGCGGAAACGAATTGTCGCCACTTCGCGTCGAGGCTCAACGTGAATATCACTCGCGCGTTGGTCAAACGCATATTGCCAGAGCCAATCGACCAAATGCACGATATGGTGATCGTTCGCATCCAGCGTGCGCCCGGCTTTACCGAGCTCGACGAGTTGTTCGAAGTTACTAATCGTGCCGTTGAGTGCCTCTTCTTTTTTCCCGCGTTTAACAGATCGCGCCAAGTTGTAAAATTCGCCTACATATCGGGCGATATCCAAAGGATTGGCAACCACCATCTGAATGTTGAGCTTTAGCATCTCGCCCAAATCGCGCTGCCAGCCGATTACAAACGGTTCGCAAGTGGCGATGATGCAGTCGCGGCCGCTGACCTGTACCGGCAAAATATTGCGTTTGGCAGCGTAGTCGGACGAGACCACCGTCGTCACAGAATTCATATCAATTTTGAGCGGATCGATATGAAAATACGGCATACCCACGCGTGCCGCCATCCACTCGGTTAGTTTTTCGATATCGAGGGCACGGTTTGGCGGCTTGAGCGATTTGATCCGCGCCTTCATCACGACCACCAACGGATGATCATCCGTCGGTGTTGTGCGCTGGTCATGCAGGAGTTTGTCAGCCGTTTCCTGCGGTATAAAACCGTCTTCGGCTAAAGCATCCACGGTCTCGCGTAGCGTCACAAAGCGGTCGGATTTCGCCCCCTTGGCGGCAGGCACTAACTTTGGAATTTGAATTACTGCAGCTGGAGTGGCCATAGCGTTTTTGATGTTTTTCAACGAGATTGGCTATATTACAACGATGTGGCATGCGATGGTGTGGATCGTGTGATGCGCGCGGTTATTCATCGAAAATGTTTATAATCATTTGATGTCAACATCGATGAAAATGCTTACGAAAAAAACCACGAGCATTGTGCCCTTCCAACCAAGTGCAGCCATTGCGAATCGGACCAACATCGGGCTCGCCTTTGTTGCCTTCGCAATGACGATGCTGCTTTGCCAAGGTTGCACAACGATAAGTCTGCACGACCGTGGCAGCGTACCAGCGGTAATTGCCCGTACCAGCGCAGCGCCCCCAGCGCCTGACGCGCTGCAAGCCAACAAAAATAATTCCCAACCTTCTGCCCAAGCGTGCCAAGCTTGGTTCGAAAAACTCGACGTCATTGTGGAAGCGGCCGGCATCCGCGACGCGGGCGAGCACCGACTCGACGGATTTCCTCATCTGCGCATTGATCGTTTTATCGCATCGTTTCAGCCCCAACTTCGGGAGAAATTGCAAGCGGGCTCCGCAGCCGAGCCCAAAATGTTGCCGCCTTTACTTTGGTACGCACGTGGGCTCGATCTCGCCGCCCGCCAGAATGAATTCAGCAATTTACCCCAACGTTGGCGAAATGCGGTCGGCCTCACCGATGCCGCTGCGGTCCGCACTGCTCTCACCAATTGCTCGCAAGCCTTGGTGCGGCGCGATCTGGGTGAAAATGGTAGCAACACAGCATTGCTTGAAAAACTTGCTCCCCTCTGGCGGGTGCCCGATCATTACGCAAGCTGGAAGCGCGCTCTGGGGCTTTATCCGCTGACGTCCATTCCGTTCTTTAAGGGCATTTTAGGTTGGCAGCGCAGCACCAAATATACATTTTTAGCTGCCGCCAACATTATCGATGCTACACAGGAGGAAGCATTCATCCGTTATCAGCTGGCCGCAGAACACGATGAAGGCAAAACAAGCGTTGATATAGAACGTAGTTTTCGTGACAGCGTTCGCAACGTTTTGGGCATACCGCAGTTCTCGACTGGCGAATGGCAGCGGCTACTAAACCGACATGCGCCCGCTTTCGAGGTGGAAACCAAGGGAATATTTGATCGGATCGGCGAAATAAAGTTTGGTCCTCACGAACAAGTCATTGTTGAGCCCGCGAAGTCAGCCGTATATCAGCGCGTTGGCTTCACTCGAATAGCTGGCAAAACTCATGTGCAATTATCGTACAGTGCGTGGTTTACCGAGCGGCCCAAATCGGCTACGGCAGCCTTCGATTTATTGGGTGGTCATTTGGATGGCGTGATTGTTCGCATCACGCTCGATCACGATGGCTTACCGATGTTGGTCGATAGCATTCACGGCTGCGGGTGCTATCACTTGTTTTTCCCAACGCCCACGCTCGCACCGTCTCCGGCTCCTACCGAAAATATAGAATGGGCGTTTGTGCCAGAAACGCTACCAACATTTGTGGCAGGGCAACGTGTTGTAGTGAGAATCGCCTCGGGCACTCATTATTTGACCAGTATTCGTATTGTTGATGCGTTCAAACCTGCCACTCCACTGCAAATTTATCAGCTCAAATCAGAGCGTGATTTACTTTCACTGCCTGTCGAATCACATGCGCTTGATGCCCGCAACGAAAATGGAACAGGGCACCAGAGCATCTTTGGTCCCAACGGCCTCGTGGCCGGCACAGAACGCGGCGAGCGATTTTTCTTTTGGCCGATGGGCATTTTAAGCCCCGGTGCAATGCGGCAATGGGGCACACATGCGACGGCATTTGTCGGCACCCGACATTTTGATGATGCGGACTTGATTGACAAGCGCTTTAATATCGTCAACGTCAATAACCTGAGACAAATCGGGAATGCGGGCCATCTTGAGATTGATGGCGGGGATACAAAATAAGTTCGAATCGATTCAACTCGCGTCAACCGCCGGCAGCCTCACTCGTTTTTCGCTCTGAAGCATGTGCTTCAATTCTAAACCGGAGCAAACTCATGAAAAAAATTACACTCACTTCTTTCCTTGCTGCTACGTTGATGTCTTCGGCTGTTGCGTTCGCGCAAGCACCGGCGACGCCAGCTTCGACACCTGCACCTGCCAGCGTGACATCCGCCCCAGCAAAATCAGCATCGGCGCCAAGTGCCGCTGCTGAAACCAAGGCAAAAGCCAAAACTGGCAAGAAAGCAAAAAAACATAAAGCCAAAAAAGCCAAAACAACGTCGTAATATTGTTTCGTTTCATTCGGAAAGGGGCAACCGCTAGGTTGCCCCTTTTTTATTTTGCATATCAAAAAATTCTAAGCCCGCTCGGCGGGAGGGGTAAGTATTCCTCCTGAGAACAGGCACGTTTTGACGACCCATCTACCTAAAAAGCTGTTCTCTATGCGCCGCCTGTCCCGCCTATGAAAAATAAGGCTCTCTCTCGACTACGTTGATAAAAACCTGCTTCGACATAAAATTATCGCGGTGACCTTCGAATAGGCATGACTATCGACCGAGCTACGTGCACAAATGCATATTGATACTTCAATCGCCGCGCAAGCCGCCTCATAAGCGATAAACTTGCTTCACGCATTTCATCCATCCCTCACAAAATTTGATCGAACCGACATGACATCACCCACGACCACAACCGCTTGGGACGCCCTTATCGCCATTGCTGCTTCGGCGCGAGCTTCTGTGCGAGCCTCAGCCGCAATTGCCAATAGCGCCGCAAGCGCAATTAAACCGATCGAAATGGTAGTGCCCCAATCCACTGCCGAAGGCGGACTTGACGACACCGCCAAGAGTCCAATTTTCGCCGATTTTTCACGGCATGCAATCGACCAAGAATGCCTAAACGCTTTGTCGGCATTGGCTGAACAAATGGAGGTCGGCAAAAAGCGCGACGCGATGTTTGCCGGATCAGCCATTAACGTTACCGAAGAGCGCTGCGTATTGCACACGGCCTTGAGAGCCGACCCGCGCAACACAACTCCGTTGCTAGTGGATGGCGTTGATGTGCGCCCGTTGATTTTGGCGGAGCTCAAAAAAATGGAAAATTTTAGCAGCGCCGTCCGTTCCGGAAGGCGCCGTGGCATTAGCGGGCAAGCATTTACCGACGTCGTGAACATTGGCATCGGCGGCTCGTACCTGGGCCCCGCGTTCGTTTGCACCGCGCTGGCGCGAGCGCCCGCTAGTGCGGACGCGTCGCGAAACAAAAGCAGCCCGCGCGTACATTTTGTCGCCAATATTGACGGCGCTAATCTGGAACAGGTCTTGGCAGGCCTGAACCCTGCAACGACTCTTTTTACAGTCACTTCAAAGACGTTCACCACCGATGAAACCATGACCAATGCCGGTTCTGCCGAAGCGTGGCTAGTCGCTGCATTGGGCGCAGATGCGGTGCCTGCACATTTTGTCGCCATTACCGCCAACCCAACCTTGGCTAAAAGAGCTGGCTACACCGACGAAACTATTTTCACATTTTGGGACTGGGTGGGTGGCCGCTATTCGCTTTGGTCCGCCGCGGGCCTGCCGATAGCGCTGGCCGGTGGTTATGCGCAGTTTGCCGACTTGCTAGCGGGCGCACGCGATATGGACCACCATTTTTGCGATACGCCACCAGCACAAAATCTACCCATGATGCTAGCGCTTACCGGCATTTGGAATCGCAATTTTTTGAATTTGACTGCGCATGCGGTGCTGCCCTACGCCGAGCGTTTGAGGCTACTACCCAACCATCTGCAGCAAGTTGAGATGGAGTCCACAGGCAAATCGGTTGATCTTGACGGCAATGCGGTCACGTATTCGACATGCCCAGTGATTTTTGGCGAAGTCGGCACCAACGGCCAACACTCGTTCCATCAACTGCTTCATCAGAGCACCGACGCGATTTCCGCGGACATTTTACTAGTGGCCGAGCCGCAAAGCGGTCTTAAAGGCCATCATGAAAAACTTCTTGCAAACGGCATTGCGCAAGCTGATGCGCTCTGGCAGGGCAGGTCAACCGAAGCGGCTTTTACGGACCTTGCCGGTAAAAACCTATCGGATGATCAACAACATTTCCTCGCCGCACACCGCGCCTGTCCGGGCAGGCGTCCCGTGACGGTGCTGGTGTTGCCAAAAATAAATGCCTATTACGTCGGCGCATTGGCGGCAATGTATGAACACAAAGTCTTTACACAAGGCGCAATCTGGAATGTTGGCACCTTCGATCAGTGGGGCGTGGAGCTGGGAAAATCGATTGCCACCTCGCTACTACCGATGCTTAGCGAGCCCGTTGAATCCGCCGCAGAGCACCTGCAGTTGCTGCTCGAACATTTGCGCACCTCGCATTGATGGCCCCGTCTTAGGGTCTGATTCCGGCGCTCGACTCGCCGTAAAACTTAAAATCGGGCAGCAAACACCAAGAAAACAAACATCGCGAATCAAAAAACTAAACCTCAAAATCTCGTAAACTAGCGCTATGTCTCGCTACCAACAAATTATCGCCGCGCTCAATGAAGCCGTTTTCGAACTTGATGTCGATGGGCGAATGACTTACGCAACCGCCAGCACCAGCGCGTGGATTGACCGGTCCGCTGAGAGCACTGCGGGCTATTTGTTTGCCGATGCCCTCGATGAGTCTGATCGCAACCGTTTCGAACAAACCCTCAAACGCATCGTAGACGGTAAAACCCGCGATGCTACGCTTGAAATCGAATTGCTCCGTGGCGCTTCCAACGCCCAAGAATCCCAAGGGTCTGCTGGAAGCAATGAAGATTTTACTGATGAAAGTAGTAATGAACGAATCACTGTCGAACTAAAGCTCGCGGCGATTTCACGTGATGCTGGCAAGGTCACGAGCATTGCCGTTTGGCTGCGCGATTTAAGTGTTGAGAAAGCGAATGAGATGGCGGCCAATGTGCAGGGCACGCACCTGCTAGATTTGGTCGATCATATTTCTGACGCCTGCGTGATTGAGAGCCGAGACGGTTTGGTAGAAATGGTCAACGATGCCTTTTGCGATTTGTTTGAAATAAAATCCGCACCACAATCGTTAATCGGTATGGCAACTTCCGAACTATTCGAGGGCGCCTCGATGGTGACGGAAAAACGTATCGGGCCAATTTATTTTCCAATGGATTCTGCCGACGCGGACGAGCTCGAGTTCCCACTCAATACTGGCGCACTCATTGCACAACAAACTCGCCCGGTGGCAAGTGAAGCCGGTATTGCCGGGCGCTTGCATTTGTTTCGTCCCAAAATTCACGCCGGCACTAGCGGCAGCATGAGCGCAAGCGGCGAGGGCAAAGCGGTCTCAGCCACCACCGCTGTGCAGGTGCAACTCATCGAAAAAGTAGCGCGCGAATTAGCCACCACTGTTGAAGGCGCGGGTAGCGCGATTCATCGTGCCGAACAGCTTGATCTACCGAGCCAGTTGATTGAGCATTTCAAACGCGTTGAGTCATCCGCCCAATCCGCGTTTGGTGCGATTGCAGGTTTGATCGATTTCACGAGGCTTGAAACAAGCGAAATCATGTTGGAATCAAGCGAATTTCATCTACGTGAAAGCGTCGCTTCGCTGCTAGACCGGATTATGCCGCTGGCGCAAGAGAGGCGGATCCAACTTAAGCTTCGTATCGAGCAGGACGTGCCGGAACACCTCATCGGCGACGGTGCGCGGTTGACATTGGCATTGCGTAACCTGATGGAGTGCGGCCTCGCCAGCGATCCCGCTAGCGGGCTGGACCGCCATGCCGAACTCTCGCTCACCATTGAGCCTGAGTACGTAGCTGACAAGGTGATTCATTTGAGCTTCAGCGTTGAACATGTCCAGCCTAAAGGTAGCGTACGCAGCAAGTCCCTCACGCCTTCGGGAACGATGCAGCTTGCCATGGCGCGTCAAATTGTTCGCGCCATTGTCGGGCGCAACGGCACCAGCACCAGTATCGTTGGCAGCAAAGTAGGCGGCAATGCAGCGGTAGGCAAAATTGAAATCCGTGAGCGTAAAGAATCCATTGCCTATCAGTTCACTGCGGCATTCTCGTTCCGGCAAGTCAAAGAAGCACGCAGCCGCCCCACGTTCGTGACTCTCACCGGTTTGCCGGTATTAATCGTCAGCAGCGATTTAGAGGAACGTAAAGAATTGGCCGAACTCGCGCGCAGTTGGCGCATGCACGTGCGCGAGGCTGACGATGCCGCTGTCGCGATTCAATTGCTGTCACGCATGGCCGATGAAGAGACATCCATCCCACTCGTCATCACCGCCAATTCGATGCCATTCCAGGACGGCTTTGTGCTCGCGTTCCGCATCAAGCATATGCCAAAGTTAAAACGGACGGCGATCATGATGTTGGCGCGGGGCGGCAAACCGGGCGATGCCATCCAATGCCGCGAGAACGGCATCAGCGCTTATCTGCGCCACCCGATCAGCCCCGATCAAATCAACGACGCCATTGCTGCCGTTATGGGCACGCAGGACGACACCGAGGCCACGCACACACTAATCACCCGCCATTCGCTGCGTGAATCCAAAGCGGGTACCGTGCTGCTTATTGACGCCAACCGTGAACACGCTGCGCTCGCCGCTAAAGCACTGCGAAAAAAAGATTTCCGTGCGGTGGTGGTTGAAACGGCTGGTGACGCATTTGCGGCGCTGCTTCAAGATATTTTTGATGTTGTCGTGGTTGATACCGACACACCTGGGTTTGATCCGCACCGAACCATTGCTGCCCAGCTTCGTGCCCAGTTCGGCGACGGGCATCAGATTCCGCTGTTGCTCGCTGACAGCACCGCTGCCATCGACGCCATCCACAAAGACAACAGCGAATACGACGGCGTGATCACCAAGCCGTACAACAAGGATACCTTTGCCGAACGGATTAGCGCTAGGATGATGGCGAAAGACGGTTGATTTTTCGCTCGTGCCATGACGTCGACAATGAATTTTGCAACGGCGGTAGCGCTAGCTGTGGCTTAGGCCTTCGCATGAGCGTTGGCGTTGGCGTTGGCATCGGCATCGCACCAGCATTTCCACAGCCGTTGGCTGAAAATTTGGCACTGGAGCCGCTTATACATCATCGGTAACCGAACGATTGCAGACACATGCCAGCGAGCGTGTTATAAAAGTCGTTCAGTCAGCCCACGCCAACGCCACTCACCTGAAGCCCTGAATTTCGTTTGCGACGATCCGCTCGAAAAAAAGCCTGCCGAAACACCCGAGAAACGCACAAACCAACGCAATATGCCAGTCAACTATCTCCGCAATATCGCGGGTAAAAATCGGTTGCTAGGATTTGACTTAAGTTTAGCGCGCTATTTAATTTTTGTAGCGGGCGCAGTGAACGCAGGCGGGTTTTTGGCCGTTGCGCAATACACGTCGCATATGTCGGGGATCGTCGCGTCAATAGCCGACAATATGGTTATTGGAAATATCGCCGCCGCGCTTGCCGCTCTGGGAGCGCTACTTTCTTTTCTTGGCGGCGCTGCATGCACGGCTGTTTTGGTGAATTGGGCGCGGCGAAAATCGCTCAATAGTATTTACGCCATTCCCTTGCTGCTGGAGTCTTTTTTATTGCTGTGTTTCGGCCTAGCAGGCGCAAATCTTAATGTGCAAATGGGGCTGTTTGTCTCAATGACGATCATGCTGCTGTGCTTCATCATGGGACTGCAAAATGCACTCATTACGAAAATATCAAAAGCCGAAATCCGCACCACCCATGTGACGGGCTTGATCACCGACGTCGGAATCGAGCTGGGCAAACTGTTTTATTGGAACGCGCCACTGCGTCGTCATCCTTTACGCGGTACCGAAATTGCGGACGCCGATTATGTCGTTCGCGCGGATAGAAAAAAAATTAAAATATTGTGTTCATTAATTGCGTTATTTTTTTTGGGCGGCGCAGTCGGCGCGGTGGGGTTCAAATACGTCGGTTTTAGTTTCACCATTCCGCTGGCAGCGCTGGCGTTGATGCTGGCAATCATCCCGATTTTTGATGATGTTAATGTTCGGATTCGCAAGTTTTAGGCAATAGAGAAGCGAGATCGACGTATCGGCCGTAAAATTAGTTACGAGCCATGCCCCGAGAGCCAGTATTCATGCGGCTTTCAAGGCATTGTTTCATTTTTACCTCGTGTTTTTTATAGCAGTGCCTCAACATGCGCCACCGCACTGCGTCCCAGTGCCGCCAAGTTATAGCCACCCTCAAGCGCTGAAACAATGCGTCCTTGCGCAAAAGTATCCGCTAATTGCCGGATGCGTTTGGTGATCCATACATAATCATCTTCATGCAACTGCAGATTCGCTAACGGATCGTCCGCATGTGCGTCAAAACCGGCAGAAATGATGATGAGTTCTGGTTGAAATTTTTCTAGCGCTGGCCACCAGGTGGCATCGATGGCGCGGCGGAACTGGGGGCCGGTGGTGCGGGCCGCCAATGGTGTCGGAACAATATGCAGATTGCCCGAATGCGCCCCGGTGTCCGGATAAAAAGGGTGCTGAAAACTCGAACACAGCATGACGCGTTCGTCTTCATGAAAAATGTCTTCCGTTCCGTTGCCGTGGTGCACATCAAAATCCAAAATCGCTACCCGCGCCAAGCCATATGCGTTAATCGCATGCAGGGCGCCTACCGCCACATTGTTAAAAATACAAAAACCCATCGCTTGGTCATGCATGGCGTGATGCCCGCACGGACGAACCGCGCAAAACGCATTCTCTGCCTCGCCTTTCATCACCATATCGACACCTTTGACTACCGCACCGGCGGCGCGGCAAGCCGCTTCTAGCGAGGAAGGGTTCATGCTGGTGTCCGGGTCAAGATAGGCGTAATCGCTGACGGGCGATGCCGCAAAAATGGCCTCTACATAATCCGATGAATGCGCCGCTTCAAGCTGATC
This sequence comes from Burkholderiales bacterium, assembly GCA_025360815.1. GTDB lineage: Bacteria > Pseudomonadota > Gammaproteobacteria > Burkholderiales > Usitatibacteraceae > UKL13-2. The sequence goes on along the minus strand of JANYBL010000005.1, from coordinate 30,737 downwards.
CTGAGTGGCCAGCGGCGCTTCAACCGATTGCAGGCGCGGCATCAGGCCGGAACGATCAAACGCGTCATAAACAGCCTGCAGCCGCGCCGGACTTTCAGGATGGTGTCCTCCCATTTCGTGCTTTAAAAAAACAGGGTGCGTAATGAACGCGGTGCTCGCATTGTTAGAGTTAGCGCTAGTGCCATCAATATGTTCAGCCGAAACATTAACCAAAAATCATTCTCCCCAAAAAATGCGGCTTTTGCGATGTCGATTTCATTGCTTTACGCTATCCAGTCACCTCGCCGTCGGCGCCCGATCATTTCTTCCATTGTCACCGTCTAGACAACATTTAACAATAACGAAAGCTAACGCTATGCATAATGAGACTGTCTGTTGATTTCTGCCCACACGCTTTTGGTCGTGAGCTCTAACTATTAGTCTTGGTAGTTTGCCTCGGTAGTTGGCTTTTACGGTTTTCTGTGGTGCATCATGTTGACCTGAGACGTTGCCTCGTGACGCGCCGCAACCTGCCTGCCGTTCGTCAGGTCAACCCTGCATCTGGATAGCTAAACCATCCGTACAGCGTACAATGAAGGCGTATTAAAAACGAAATAAAGATGAATTTTAAACCCGCATTTGTGCTCCTCCGCGTACTATAAAAGACCTTCCGAACATGCTTCTCGAAAAAAAAGAACGCTTGGATGCCCATTCCAGTCCTTTAGCCGATGTGATGGCACGCGCTGGCGATATTATTTTAGGAAAAGAGCATCAAATTCAACTCGCAATGGCCTGCATTTTGGCAAAGGGGCATTTGCTGATTGAGGATGTGCCGGGTGTGGGCAAAACCACCCTGTCGCATGTGTTAGCCAGCTTGTTGGGTCTGCATTATCAGCGGATTCAATTCACCAGCGATTTGCTGCCTGCTGATATTGTCGGCGTCTCTATTTTTGATCGGGAGTCGAGCACGTTTCGTTTCCATCCCGGACCCGTTTTTTCGCAGGTTATCTTGGCCGATGAAATCAACCGCGCATCACCTAAAGCACAATCCGCGCTGTTAGAGGCGATGGAAGAACATCAGGTCACGGCAGACGGTGAAACCATGCCGTTGCCCACACCATTTTTTGTGATCGCCACCCAAAACCCCTCACACCAAATTGGCACTTTCCCGCTGCCGGAATCACAATTAGACCGGTTTTTAATGCGCATCAAACTAGGCTACCCAAACCAGGCGGCCGAGCGGGCGTTGTTAAAAGGTGAGGATCGTCGCGAGCTCATTGCCAAGATTACACCCGCCATGACCGTTGCTCAGTTGCTGGCGCTGCAAAATGCAGCCACCGGCATTTTTGTATCGGATGCATTGATTGATTACGTTCAAGCGCTCATTCATCACACTCGTGATTCAGCGCACTTTGAGATGGGGTTATCCCCGCGTGCAGGCTTGGCATTGTTGCGTGCCTCGCAGGCATGGGCGATGATGGCAGGACGCCAGCAAGTGTTGCCGGAAGACGTGCAAGCGGTTGCGCCCTCAGTGGTCGGGCATCGTTTGCGCGCTATCACCAGCGGCGAAACCAAAATCCTTGATGCAGCACAGGAATTACTGCGGAATGTTGCAATACCTTAATCATTCAACCGCTAAAGCATTTAACCGCTAATCGCTAAGTTGAATTCATTTTAACAACCACACTATTTCAAACGGCCATTTCTACTATGCGTAACCCAATTAACGCTGCCCTCACACTAGCCGCTTTCTTGGCTGGCATGTTGATGCTCTCATCTGAAAATACATTTGCACAAAGTTACAAATGCAAGGGCGCTGACGGCAAAATTGAATACAGTGACCGTCCCTGCGCCGTCGATAAAGATGTGCTGGCCAAACCCGCATCCGCATCGAATTCGGTAGCCGGCAAGCCAGTTAATACGTCGATGGTGCAATTAGGAACCCTGTTTGTCGATTTTGAGGATCGCCTTTGTGAGCGTGAAAAATTATCGATTGAGATCGACAAGGCACAACGATCAGGCGACCTGCAAAAGTCGGACACAACGTGGAAACCAAAGCAAGAACGCATTAATTTTTTAAATGATACGTTGATTGAATTTCAGGCAAAGGCCAGCAAAATCATTTCCGCCTCCAAACCCGATGGCGACGAGCCTGCTGCCTTGCGCAAATATCAGCGCCGACTCAAAGACTGCGACAAAGCCAAGCCTAGTGCATTCATGTTCAACGATAAGCCAGTTGAATCCAAACCGTCAGAGGCCAAAACAAACGACGGTAAAGCTGCCGCCAAACCCACGGACGCAAAGGCTGTTGAACCTAAAGCATCGGATGTCAAAACCAGCAAATAACGCTTGTTTTAACACCGTTTGCCCGTGAACGACGCTCGTTTATCAGGCTTGTCCAGCATGTTTCGGCAACGCATTGCAGATTGGATTTTTCGTTCGCGCAGCCCAGAAAAACCACCCGTTATTTTGGTGCAGCGTCGCATCTTTATCATTCCATCACGCACCGGCTATTTTTTTGCATTTGTGTTGGTATTGCTGCTTATTGCGTCGATCAACTACACGCTTTCGCTCGGTTTTTTCTTGACCTTTTTACTCGCTGGAATGGGTAGCATTTCGATGCTCCATACGTTTCGAAATTTGGCACAGCTATCGATTAGTCCCGGCAAGGTTGATGCTGTTTTTGCAGGCGAGACAGCGCATTTCTCGCTCGTTTTAACCAACCCAAGCCTCCCCCGTTTTGCGGTAGGCGTAAAGCGAACTAAATTGCGCGACGCTGAACCGAGCTTCGGTGATGTTGCCAGCCGCAGCAGCACAACATTTTCGATCCCGATGGTCGCCGAAAAACGCGGTTATGCAGTCTGCGGACGCCTAGAAATTTTTACCGAATACCCGGTTGGATTGTTTCATTCATGGTCATATATTGATTTCAATATGCGCTGCTTAACCTACCCCAAACCAGACACCGCGGGCGGCGCGCTTCCCAGCAATGCGCGCGGTGATGGGGTGGGCAATATCGCGGTCGCAGGCGATGAGGAGTTTCAATCGCTGCGTGCTTATCGAGCGGGCGACACACCACGTCAAATTGCTTGGAAAGCGCTGGCGCGGGAGCAGGGTCTGCTATCCAAAGAATTCGGCGCCACGGCTAGTGCCGATTTTTGGCTCGACTTTGACAGCGATACTTTGCAACACTTAAGCCATGAAGAACGCCTGAGCCGATTAACGTGGTGGATACTGGAGGCTGAGCGCCGACAAGTTCCATACGGTTTGAAACTACAACGCCAATCGTTTCAACCGTCAACCGGGCACATCCACTACGAAAAGTGTTTGAAGGGCTTGGCGCTTTTTGGCTTGAACCTGGAACCAAGCGATGATTAACCAGGGCGCACTTACCTTAGCCAATATCATGTGGCTGCTAGCGGCGATGTCGTTTGTAATTGCGCCGCATGTTTCGCACTTGCCGGCATGGGTAACGGCAACTTGCGTCGCTGCCGGGCTCTGGCGTTTGTGGATAGCGCGGAAAGCATTACGCGCGCCACCGTGGTGGCTAATGGCTATTATCACCGTGGCGATTACGGTCGGCGCGTTTTTTGAATACAAACGCTTGTTTGGCCGCGAGGTAGGTGTGACGTTGCTGATCGTCATGCTTTGCCTCAAAGTGCTCGAAATGAAAATGAAGCGCGATGTATTGCTGGTGATTTTTCTGGGTTTCTTTCTGGCGCTCACCAATTTTCTATATTCGCAGTCCATCTTTATGGGCGCATATATGTTTGGCTGTGTGTGGATTTTTATCGCCACCCTAATTGGTTTCCAACGCATCAATACGGAGGCAACCATCCGCGAGCGAGTCATCCCCGCCGCGTGGCTCATGCTGCAGGCAATTCCAATGATGTTGGTGCTGTTTTTTCTTTTTCCGCGTCTATCCGGGCCGCTATGGAGCATGCCGCAGGAGAATCAAGCGATATCGGGCTTGTCCGACAGCATGACGCCGGGCGATATTAGTAGCCTGAGCCTGTCTGACGCAATTGCGTTTAGAGTCGATTTTGAGAGCGTCACGCCGCAAAGCCAAGAGCTTTACTGGCGCGGCCCCGTGCTGGCAAGGCAGTCTGGGCGCGGCTGGACACCGATTTCCACCGAGGAGCGCAGCCAACTTAATTTTGAGAAGCGATCACCGCCGATTAAGTATCGGGTAACACTTCAGCCGCACAATAAAACCTGGCTCTTTGCGCTGGATTTGCCCGCGGCTTTGCCTGCTGAAGCACAGGGCCGTGCGTTTTTTCTGGCAGATTTTCAAATGCGATCACGGGAGCCTGTTTCCCAGCTAATTGCCTACGATGTGACGTCGTATCTGGGTTACCGGACGCTTGACCCCCTTACGCCGATTGATCGCCAAAATAGTCTCCGCTACAACAGCAACTTAAATCCCCGCACCATCGCTTACGGTAAGAAATTAGCCGAAGACAATCCCGATCCGAAAGCATTGGTCGAAAAGCTATTCACGCTTTACAACAAAGAGTTCACCTACACCTTGGAGCCCCCAAAGCTCGGCGTGAATTCGATGGATGAATTTTTGTTCGAGACCAAGCAAGGTTTTTGCGAGCACTATGCCGGCAGCTTTGTCTTGATCTTACGTGCGGCAGGGATCCCCGCACGGGTTGTAACGGGCTATCAAGGCGGCGACATCAATCCCATTACCAAACAGATGATCGTGCGCCAGTCCGATGCACATGCATGGACAGAAGTTTGGTTTGATGACCTCGGTTGGCTCAGGGTAGACCCGACTTCCTTTGTCTCTCCGCTGCGGATTAATCGCGGCCTAAGTGCTGCCGTCGGGCCGCAAGGTGCATTCAACATCATGATGGAGGCCGACAAACTGGGTATTCTTCGCCAGCTTCGTTATTCATGGGATGCAGTCAACAGCCAGTGGAATCAATGGGTAGTGGGTTTTAACGCAGATCGTCAACGAAATTTGTTTGAAAATTTTGGCATACGTGACGTCGATTGGCGCTCAACTGGTTTGGCGCTGCTCATCGGCATATTCATTGCGGGTGGCGTGGTAGGCGGCGTACTTTTTTGGCGCGTTTACCAAACCCAAAAAGAGCCAGTTGTGGCCGCGTATGATCGGCTTTGCGCCAAGTTAGCGCTGCTAAAATCCAACACAGGTGCTGACTTAACGCGCACGCCGGAGGAAGGGCCAATGGACTTTCTGCAGCGAATTGCATCGCACCACCCGCGACTCGTCCCCGAGCTAAAGCCCTTATTTGACCAATACATTGCGTTGCGGTACGGACAACTTCAGGAACAAGGACAGGGGCGGGGGCAGGGGCAGGGCCAGGGGCGAGCCAAACGACCGAGCCACAGACGCGGACAGCCTTCTGGCCATGCCGATAGATTACCCAATCGCACCGCCGCCGATGCGACCGCACAATTTATTCTCGGCGTGCGTCGGTTTAGAACGAGCCGAACGACAAATTCGACTGCACGATAACGTTAATCGGCGGCCAGCCGTAGTAGCATATCGGGTGTGAAGTCACTAGGAGCACATCATGCAAATCATCTCATCCGTTAAAGACCACGTCTCAATTGAGGAGTGGCAGACCCGAACCGATCTCGCTGCCTGCTATCGGTTGGTTGCGCAGCAAGGTTGGGATGATTTGATATTTACGCATATCACCGCAAAAATTCCTGGTTTGGATAATCAGTTCCTGATTAACCCCTACAGCATGATGTTCGCGGAAATCACCGCGTCCAGCCTGGTTAAAATCGATAGTGCTGGCAATAAGCTAGATGCAAGTAACCCCTACCCCGTCAACCCAGCCGGGTTCGTTATTCACTCAGCCATTCATGCCGCACGCGATGACGCAAAGTGTGTTTTGCATACCCACTCCATCAACGGTGTGGCCGTGTCAGCCCAAAAAAACGGTGTACTGCCGATATCACAACATTCGATTTTTGTCATCCCAAGCCTCGGCTATCACGACTACGAGGGTGTTGCATTGAATGATGATGAAAAGCCGCGCTTGGTTCGCGATTTGGCCAACAACCAATTTTTAATGTTGCGAAACCATGGCTTGCTGACCGTCGGCAGAACCATTGCCGATGCGTTCATGGGCATGTATTTTTTTGAGGCTGCTTGCATGATTCAAATCCGCGCGCAATCCGGCGGTGGTGAAATCACCATGATTCCGCAAGCCATTCTCGATGGCGCCAAAGCACAAGCCAAAGCGGCGACCAAGGGCATGGGACCAGGCGCATTGGCATGGCCAGCATTGCTGCGTAAATTGGATAGAATGGATGTATCGTATAAAAACTAACACGCAAAATAGTGCATAAAATGTTGCATAAGATTTTGCATAAAGGCCGCTCAAATGGAAACAACTGCCCAGCGATACACATCCCTGAAAACATTTTATCCCTATTATTTATCGGAGCATGCCAACCTCACCTGCCGCCGCCTGCATTTCGTTGGCACATCGCTAGTGCTCGTTTTTGCTGGCCTGGCAATTTTTAAACAAAATCCCTATTGGCTGTTTGCGGCACTTTTTTCAGGCTATGGTTTTGCATGGATCGGCCATTTTTTCTTTGAACATAACCGCCCAGCTACGTTTAAATACCCGCTCTATAGTTTTGTCAGCGATTGGATCATGTATGCGCAAATCTGGGCGGGAAACGTAAAAATCCGATGATTCCCAAAGATGCCAATCGTCGCCGACTGTTCATCATGCGCCACGGCAGCGTGACTTACTTTGACCAATCTGGCAAACCGCTTCCACCCGAAACTGCATCGCTCACCCCCGAAGGGGTAATGCAGGCTAAAGCAGCAGGCAAACTATTTGCGTCGCAACAAGCTAAATTTGATCGCGTCATTGTCAGCGGACTCATTCGCACCGTTGAAACCGCACAACATGTGTTGGCTGAAACGGGTCAACAAATTATGATTGAGACGCGTCCCAATTTGGTCGAACTTAAAGGCGGGCATCTGGGCTCCATCGCTGATGCCGACTTAAAAACCGCATTCCACGGGGCGTTCGACGGCATGGTGCAGGAAAGCACACGTTTCTTAGGTGGCGAATCGGTTGGCGAATTACTAGACCGCGTCATTCCCGAGATTGATGCGTTGCGAACCGCGACCGACTGGGATATCGCCCTCTTGGTGCTGCACGGTGGCGTTAACCGCGCGATATTATCCTACCTCTTAAGTGGGCAACGCATGATGATGGGCGCATTGGCGCAGGCGCCGGCGTGCATCAACGCCGTCGATATTGGCAACACAAAAGGTGATGTGGTGATGCGTGCAATAAATCTTTCGCCTACCGATTATCTGCAAACTGGAACTCGTAAAACGACGATGGAAGCGCTCTATGAGCACTACGAAAAATTTCGCAGCAAGTTTGGCGCCAACGTTGGAGAACAAGTAAGTGTCTGACGGCCAATCAACATCCGGATTTGAACATTTCAAAGGCACCAAGCCCGTCGCCAAGCAGCATGAGTTTGATATTGGCGCATTGGCAACATGGCTGGCCACAAGCACTGGCGGGGACTTTGGCGGCATGATGGTCGAGCAATTTAAAGGTGGGCAATCTAATCCCACCTTTAAATTGGTGACAAAGGATCGATCCTACGTGATGCGTGCCAAGCCGGGCCTGGCGGTCAATCTGCTGCCGTCCGCACACATGATTGAGCGCGAGTATGAAGTCATGACCGCGCTCGGGAAAACCGATATTCCGCTCCCCAAAACGATTGCCCTTTGCCATGATGAAGCCGTGATAGGCCGCGCATTTTATGTCATGGAAATGGTCGAAGGCCGCGTGCTCTGGGATCCGGCGATGCCCGGGTTATCCAACGCCGAGCGTGCCGCCATTTTTGATGAAATGAATGCGGTCATGGCGAGATTGCACCAAGTCGATTATGCCGCCATTGGTTTGGGTAGCTTCGGCAAACCTAGCAACTACTTAGAACGACAGATCGGCCGCTGGACGAAGCAGTATCGTGCTTCGGAGATCGAAAAAATCGACGCGATGGATCGACTCATCTCTTGGTTGCCTGAGCACATACCCCCAGGAGACGAAACCAGCCTCGTACACGGCGATTACCGGCTTGATAATTTGATTCTCCATCCGACCGAGCCACGAATTTTGGCGATTCTCGATTGGGAGCTTTCCACCCTCGGACATCCGCTGGTTGATTTTGCCTACCACTGCATGACGTGGCAAGTGCCGCCGAGCGCATTTCGGGGGCTAGCTGGTTTGGATTTGGCCGCGCTCGGCATTCCCGAGCAGCCAGAATATATTGCCAAGTATTGCCAACGCACTGGACGTATCGGAACCAATCGCGATGGTAAGGCGGGAATCGAAAATTTTGATTATTACTTGGCCTACAACATGTTCCGCATGGCGGGCATTTTGCAAGGGATCATGAAGCGGGTGGTCGACGGCACCGCCGCCTCCGAACAGGCGATCGCGATGGGCAAAGCCGCAAAGCCGATTGCCGAACTTGGCTGGAAAGTCGTTGAGCGGTTAACCACTAAGCGCAACGACTAAATAGTCAAATAATTTTAACGAAGCATTTTTGCGTTCAGAAGGAAAATCGTTATGAACTTCAGCTATTCTGAAAACGTCATCGCGCTGCAACAACGGATGGAGGCGTTTTACGCGGAGCATATTGTCCCCAACGAAAAGAGATTCAACGACGATATCGCTGCCAATACCGCGGCCGGTAAACGCTGGACGCCGGTACAATTGCTGGACGAGCTAAAGCCTAAAGCGCAGGGCGCAGGTTTGTGGAATCTGTTCATGCCGGGCAAGCACGGCGCGGGCTTGACCAATCTGGAATACGCGCCGCTTGCGGAGATTACGGGACGTGTGCATTGGGCACCGGAAGTTTTCAATTGTTCCGCTCCCGACACGGGCAACATGGAAGTGCTTAGCCAGTACGGCACAGCGGAACAACAAGATCAGTGGTTGAGGCCACTCTTGCGTGGTGAAATCCGCTCGGCGTTTGCAATGACAGAACCGGGGGTTGCCTCGTCGGACGCCACCAATATCGAGACGAAGATCGAAAGCGATGGCAGCGATTACGTGGTCAACGGACGCAAATGGTGGATATCAGGCGCAGGCGATCCGCGCTGCAAAATTTATATCGTGATGGGCAAGACCGATCCAAATGCAAGCGTGCATTCGCAGCAATCGATGCTTTTGGTCCCGTCGGATACCCCCGGCGTGACGGTAGCGCGCCCTCTTCCGGTGTTCGGTTATGACGACGCACCGCACGGGCATTGCGAGATTGTATTTGAGAATGTTCGTGTACCAAAAGAAAACATTTTGCTTGGTGAAGGCCGGGGTTTCGAGATCGCACAGGGTCGTTTGGGACCGGGGCGCATTCACCATTGCATGCGTTTGATCGGATTATCGGAGCGGATGCTTGAGCTGATGTGCAAACGTCTGCAATCGCGCACCGCATTTGGCAAGCCCATCGCCGCGCAATCCGTCTGGAGCGAGCGCATTGCCGAAGCTCGTTGCATGATCGAACAAGCGCGTTTGCTAACACTGAAAGCGGCATACATGATGGATGTCGCCGGCAATAAAGTGGCGAAAAAAGAAATCGCCATGATTAAAATTGTCGCGCCCAACATGGCGGCGCAGATTATTGATTGGGCGATTCAGGCTCACGGTGCGGGTGGGTTGAGCGATGATTTCCCGTTGGCCTACGCCTACACTTGGGCGCGTATCCTGCGCTTGGCTGATGGCCCCGACGAGGTGCATCGCGCCTCGCTCGCAAAGATGGAGTTTGGACAATATCTCGGCAAAAAGTAGCGTTTCGAATTTAGGAAATATAGCGGCCGCTTAAGATGATTTCTGTCAGCCGCTCACAATAAACTGTCGAGGAGCACATGATGGAGAATGCAGCCGGATTAGAACCCAAATGGTGGTTAAAGCACTATCCAGCGGGCGTTGCCCACGAGATTGATCTATCGCGTTACGCCTCGCTGCCCGCGATGGCCGACGAGGCCTTTAGCAAATTTTGCGACAATCCCGCCTTCACCTGCATGGATAAAACGCTGCGCTATGGCGAAGTTGATGTCCTCTCCACAGCGCTCGCAGCTTGGTTCCAATCGAAGGGCCTCGCGCGCGGCGCGCGGATCGCGCTGATGATGCCCAACATCCTGCAGTATCCCGTTGCCATCATCGCGGTGTTGCGGGCGGGTTATGTGGTGGTGAATGTGAACCCGCTTTACACGCCGCGTGAATTGGAGCACCAGCTAACCGATAGCGGTTGCGAGGCGATCGTTATTCTGGAAAATTTTGCGACGACGTTGGAGGCAATTCTGCCGAAAACAAAAATCAAGCATGTTATCTTGGCGTCCGTTGGCGATTTGCTGGGCTTTCCGAAAGACATGATTACCAATTTCGTCGTGCGCCGCGTTAAAAAAGCCGTGCCGAAATTTAGCATGCACGGTTCAGTCTGGTTTAACGATTGCATAAGCGCTGGCCGCAGCCTACCGTTTAGCAAGCCAAATTTGTGCGCAGATGATATTGCGTTTCTGCAATACACAGGCGGCACAACGGGCGTTTCCAAAGGCGCGGTACTGGTGCATTCCAATATTTACGGCAATGCACTGATTGCCGAAGCGTGGTTACAGCCCGCGTTGAATGACGCTAGCAAAGGGACATTGAACGAGCCGATGGTCATCGTCTGCGCATTACCGATGTACCATATTTTTGCCCTCGTCAGTTGCATGTGGATGGCAATCAAAACCGGTGGACACAATATTCTGATCCCCAACCCGCGCGATCTGGAAGGCATGATTGCGACCATCGGCAAGCAGAAATTTAACGTGCTACCTGCCGTCAACACCATGTTTAATTCACTCGTCAATAGTCCCGCCTTCGCTAAGCTCGATTTTTCCGGGTTGCGAATCTCAAACGGGGGCGGAATGGCCGTGCAACGTGCGGTAGCCGACAAATGGTTGGGGCTAACCCACACGCCGATTGTTGAAGGCTATGGCTTGACGGAAACATCGTCGGGTGCCACCTGCAACGAAATCATGAGCACCGTCTATTCGGGCGATGTTGGCATGCCGATGCCGAGTACGGAAATTTCGATCCGCGACGATGCTGAAAACGAAGTGCCGGTGGGGCAATCTGGCGAAATTTGCATCCGTGGCCCGCAAGTGATGCGCGGCTACTGGCAGCGGCCGGATGAGACCGCCAACGCCATGACGAAAGACGGTTTCTTTAAATCGGGCGACATCGGCATCATGCTGCCAAACGGTCATGTGAAAATTGTTGATCGCAAGAAGGACATGATTTTGGTTTCAGGTTTTAACGTTTATCCGAATGAAATTGAGGATGTCGTCGCGTCCTGCCCAGGCGTGCTGGAGTGTGCGGTGGTCGGCGTGCCGGACGAAAAAACAGGCGAGGCAGTTCGGCTTTTTATTGTCAAAAAAGATCCCGCGCTGACCGACGCCGCCGTGATGGACTATTGTCGAAAAAATCTCACAGGTTACAAATGCCCCAAGTCGATCGTGTTCCGCGACGCACTGCCGAAATCGAATGTGGGCAAAATTCTGCGGCGGGAGCTGCGGGATAAATAGTAAAATTATTGGTGTGGAATTGCTGTGCGCTGGTACTGGTACTGGCACTGGCACTGTAAAAAATACACAAAGTCCGCTTCCAGACTGCCGTTCCGAGCAACAATACCTCAAGATTTCCGCCAGTAGCCGTATTTTAAAACGAACCGCCGAATTATCATTCGCATCATCAGCTTCATCATTTAATGGGACGCAACATGAATCGTAGAAATTTCATCCAAATCGGGATTGCCGGCGCTGGCATCTTGAACGCAGCAAGGAGCAGCGGCGACGCCGTAGCGGCGACGAATAAAACGATGCGCCGCAAATCGAGTGATGCAATCATCGTCGAAGCAACGATTGCCGATCTGCAAGCCGCCATGTCATCCGGAAAGCTCACGGCGAAAGCACTCACCAACTTGTACTTGGCGCGCATCAACGCGATTGACAAATCCGGGCCGAGCATCAACTCAATCATCGAACTCAACCCGGATGCATTAGCAATTGCGGCGTCACTCGACAAAGAGCGCGCAGCCAAAGGGCCACGCGGACCGTTGCACGGTATCCCAGTGTTACTCAAGGACAATATTGCCACCTTCGATAATATGCAGACCACCGCTGGCTCACTGGCTTTGGTCGGCTTAAAACCACCACGCGATGCGTTTTTGGTGACGCAATTGCGCGAAGCGGGTGCCGTCATTTTAGGCAAAACCAACCTCAGTGAGTGGGCGAATATTCGATCATCACGTGCCACTTCCGGCTGGAGCGGCCGCGGTGGGCTCACCAAAAACCCGTATGCATTGGACCGAAATACCAGTGGCTCAAGCTCAGGTTCTGGCGCGTCGATTGCGGCATCGCTGGCGGCAGTTGCAGTTGGCACTGAGACGGACGGTTCAATTATCTCACCGGCCAACGTCAATGGTTTGGTTGGCATTAAGCCAACGCTTGGTCTGATTAGCCGGAACGGCATTATCCCTATTTCACATTCGCAGGATACCGCCGGGCCGATGACGCGCAACGTGACCGACGCCGCGATTTTATTGACCGCCATGGCCGGCAGCGATAAGCGTGATGCGGCCACGAGTGATGCGAATAAAAACAAAACGGATTACACCAAATTTCTCAAGGTAGATGGCTTGAAAGGCGCGCGGATAGGCGTTGTCCGGGCAAATTTTGACGTTGCAAATGGTGCAAACGATCTGGTGGTTGCCGTGATCGAAGATGCGCTAACCGTTTTAAAAGCGCAAGGCGCCACGCTGATCGATGTTGTGCTACCTAACGCCGGCAAATACGGCGATTCGGAATTTCAGGTACTACTTTATGAATTAAAAGCCGACATGGCGGCATACCTCGCTGAATTTGCACCCGGTGCAAAAATCAAAACCTTGCAAGACATTATCGAGTTTAATGAAAAAAATAAAACCACAGAAATGCCCTACTTTGGTCAGGACACATTCATTCGCGCCGCGAAAAAAGGCGGCCTCGATAGCCAGGAATATCTCGATGCACTGGCCAATAACCACCGCTATTCACGGGCAGAAGGCATTGACGCCGTCATGAAAGAACACAAACTCGATGCGCTGGTTGCACCCTCCGGCGATGTCGCTTGGCTGACCGATTGCATCAAAGGTGACAACAGCGGCGGAAGCTTCACCTCGCCCGCAGCGGTAGCGGGCTACCCGCATATTACTGTGCCGGCCGGTGCAGTGTATGGACTGCCGGTCGGGATATCGTTTGTAGCCAGCGCGTGGAGTGAGCCCAAGTTAATCGAAATCGCGTATGCCTATGAGCAAGCTAGCAATCTGCGCCGCGCACCGATGTTTGCGAAATCAATAAACCCGATCATGAAAACAAAACCGAATAAAGCAGTTGGATAAGACGGCTCGGTAGAGCTGCCCAATAATGCAGTCCAACAAAGCCGTTGAATGAAGCAGTCTAATGAAGCTGCCAAACAACGCAGTCGCAACAAGTAGCCTACGAGACCTATCTGCAAACAATGAACAGCAACATGAATAACAACGAAGCACCAAGTGAGTTACAAAGTGTACGAATGCGCGCCAACATTCAGGAGCGCACCGGCAAATCGTTAGGTGCATGGGTCAACATCGCCCGCTCGCTTGGCACTGACCATCACAAAGATATCGTGGCCTACCTTAAAACCGAAGGCCGTATGAGCCACAGCTACGCCAACCTCGTTGCGCATGAAGCACGCAAGCCTGATGCGGTGGTTGAGACTGATCCGATTGAAGCACTATTCGCGGGCGACAAAGAGACGCTTAAGCCGATCTATGACGCGATTTGCAAAGCGATCAAAACCTTTGGCAAGGATATTACGTTCGTGCCGAAAAAAGATTGCGTCAGTGTGCACCGCAAAAAGCAATTTGCCATTCTGCAACCGTCCACGGCAAAGCGGCTCGATATTGGACTGCATCTCAAACAAATCGAGCTGACGGGCAATTTAGAATTAGCCGGAACTTGGAACGGCATGTTGAGCCACCGCGTTCGTATTGCAAAAATGGCCGATTTTGATCTGCATGTGAAGCTGTGGCTGGAGGCGGCTTACGACGAGGCGGGGTGATGCAGAGCATGCATGATTCAACGCGCTGATCATCACTGTTAGTAGAACTGCATCGCGGGTCTAGCGGCTGGTCTAGATGGATGCATGGTTACGATCGTGGTTGAAATTCAAAAATAAAACACAGTAAGATCGAGAGTCCGCATCCCAAGCTGGATGGATGTCGCCAATTAAAATTAGTCAGGCGCTTGTAGGTGCTCAGAAAAGTCTTAATTCGGGCTTTGAATTTAAGGACTTTTTAAACGTTTTTTTGAGACTGCCAAGAATGAAATTCTCACAAAAGCTTAAAATCCTACTGGATTCGCGATAAACATCCAATCATCCTCAAAACGGGCTCTTGTCGCCAATAGACGGCCTTCTTCAGCGTGCACAGTCGATCTGAATGTGCACTATTGAACCATACGGACATCGCGATCGCCCGAAAACCGACATTCGTTTGGTCGCGTAAAAGTCTTGGCGGACTTATATCGGATGGTCATCGTGTGAAAGAAATTGGACCCCTCAAATTCCTTTGATTACCTTTTGTTTGTGATGGCGTGTGGCGCTTCGTTGCTTTGTTTGCCAAGCTTTTCTTGCCCGCTGGAGCCCGGCAACCGCTCTGGACCGCGACTCTGACGGGTTCGCTAGGGCCAGGGCAATATTCAAAGCTTCAGTGAGCGCGCCGATATTGGATGTTGGCGGATTGCAAAAAAACGTTGGGCTTGACGAGGCGTCAGGTCAACCTGCGCGCTGGTTGAAGCGGCCATGAGCCGTGTCTGTGTGCTAACGCACAGATTGGCAATTTGATCATGAAGATGATTTGCGTGATGGGCTTCCAGGATTGACCGTGCCCATCAATCAACCCACTGATCAAGGATCCAATTGGCCGCATAATTCACCAACTTGCCCGTCCACTAAACCAGACCTCGCACAGTGTCAGGCCTCTACTTTTTTCTCATCTTCAGCGCCTTCCGCCTCTGCCGCAGGCTTGGGCTCTGGGTGCATCGAGAACATGCTGCCGGTTTCCACGCCCGGCTCACCGCGCTTACTTTTTAGCTTGATATTTAAACGTAGCTCGTTGGCTGAATCGGCATTTCGAATAGCTTCCTCATACGAAATATGATCTTCGTTATAAAGATCAAACAAAGCAAGGTCGAACGTCCGCATCCCAAGCTGGATCGATTTCGCCATCATCGCTTTGATTTCTTGGAATTCACCTTTAAAAATTCGCTCGGCAATTGTTGGCGTATTGAGCAAAATTTCGATTGCGGCTTTGCGGCCTTTGCCATCTTGTGTACGCACCAAGCGCTGCGAAATGATGGCTCGCAGATTGGCCGATAGATCCATCAGCAACTGGTTTCGGCGTTCTTCCGGGAAAAAATTGATGATGCGATCAATGGTCTGATTTGCGCTATTCGCATGCAGTGTGCCGAGGCACAAATGCCCTGTTTCGGCAAACGCAATGGCATGCTCCATCGTTTCGGCATCCCTGATTTCGCCTATTAAAATGACGTCCGGCGCTTGCCGCAAGGTGTTTTTCAACGCGTGGTGCCAAGTGTGGGTATCAATACCAACCTCGCGATGCGTGATGAGCGACATTTTAGATTGATGCACATATTCAACCGGATCTTCCACGGTAATGATGTGGCCGGCGGAGGTTCGGTTTCGCTGGTCAATCATCGCCGCCAAGGTCGTGGATTTGCCCGAGCCCGTACCACCAACCACGAGCACCAGCCCGCGTTTATTCATAATGACTTCTTTTAAAATCGGCGGTAACCCAAGCTTTTCAAAATTGGGGATCTCCGCCGCGATAGTGCGGATGACCATGCCCACGCAGCGCTGCTGCATAAAAACATTCACACGAAATCGCGACAGCCCGGCGATTGAAATAGCAAAGTTGCATTCAAACTCTTTCGCGAATTCTGAGCGCTGCTCGTCATTCATCATCGCGTGCGCGAGCACCTTGGTCACGTCGCCCGTCAGCTTTTGTGACGCCAGCGGCTGCATGGTGCCGTTGGCCTTCATGCTGGGCGGGAAGTCATGTGCAATAAACAAATCGGAGCCGCCCGCTTGGCTCATGGCACCCAGCAATTTGTGCATATACGCACGTGCTTGTTCTTCGCTTAAACCGGACATTTGAACTCCCCTTGAATTGCCACTCCGCCGCCAGCTGCACTATTACTCAGAAGATAAATCAGCAAAAAATATTATTATCGTTTTACTGCGGTATGAATTTGACCATAATCCAATTTGACGACAATCTAGATATTGCTTTATCGGTGCGCCAGCACATCACAATTGAAAATCTTCTTCGAAAAACGCCGCCTAGCGACAGTCTAGTTTTGTTGACGCCTTGGCATTTTTAAGTTTACGCAATTTAAATGCGAGTTTAATTGTCCACCGCCAACAACGTCAATAATTCCTCCTGCGCGCTATGACGCTCGCCGCCCGCACTATTGGCGGCGTTTGCGCCCTCGGCTGGCTTTTTACGTTCATAGCTGCCGTCGCCGCTCATTTCCCACGCTTGGCAGTTATCACTTAAATAGGTCATCAGCCCTTCGGCTAGGACGCGTTTTTTGAGCCGCGGGTCGATGACGGGGAAGCAAAGCTCAATACGACGGAAAAAATTACGCTCCATCCAATCGGCACTAGATAACATGACCCGTTCGTCCGCGCCGCCGCCATTGCGGAAGTAAAAAATACGCGAGTGCTCTAAAAAGCGACCAACGATGGAATGGACGCGAATGTTTTCGGACAAGCCCGGCACACCGGGCCGCAACGCACACACACCGCGCACGATTAAATCAATTTTTACCCCCGCCGCCGAGGCGCGATATAGCGCCTCGATGACTTCCGGCGCAAGCAGCGAATTCATTTTGGCGATAATGACGCCGCGCGCATCGGCGCGTCCAGACTTGGCAATTTTGGTCTCGTTATCAATGGCGGCGATCACTTTATCGTGCAACGTGAATGGTGCCTGCCAAACATGCGATAGCTTAGTGGCACGGCCCAAGCCGGTCAGCTGAATAAAAACCTCGTTCACATCGGCGCAAATGGCTTCATTAGCCGTGATGAGGCCAAAATCGGTATAAAGCCTGGCGGTGCGGGGATGATAGTTGCCGGTGCCGAGATGGACGTAGCGACGAAGTACCGGTTTGTTTTCATGTTTGCTGTCGTGCTTACTGTCCTGCTTGTTGTCATGCTTCCCATCATGTTTCGCGTCGCGCTTACTGCCATGTTTCCCGTCGTGTCCAGTTTCATGTTTGGGGCTGGTTTTCTGATCGCTGATTTCTTCGTCTGAAAACTCTTTTTCACGACGCACAATGAGCGCCATTTTCGCGTGCGTTTTGTGGCCCACCACGCCATACACCACATGCGCCCCAACCTCCTCCAATTTGGCGGCCCAATTGAGGTTTGCCTCTTCATCGAAACGTGCCATGAGCTCAACCACCACGGTCACTTCTTTGCCACGCTTGGCGGCATCAATGAGCGCTTCCATGATGACGGAATCGGTACCGGTACGATAAACCGTTTGCTTGATCGCCACCACCAGCGGATCGCGCGCGGCGGTTTGGATAAACTCAATGACCGGCGTAAAACTTTGGAATGGATGATGTAGCAGCACATCTTGTTTTTTGAGGGTTTCAAAAATATCCCGGTTGTTACCGTTGAGTTTTGACGCTTTCAACAATGCTTTTGGCAAACCAGCCGTGAACGGCGCAAATTTTAAATCGGGGCGGTTCACCTGATCGGGCACATTCATCAAACGCACCAGATTCACAGGACCATTCACCCGATAGAGATCAATGTCTTCCAGGCCAAATTGCGCAAGTAAAAATTGCGTCATTTCAAGCGAACAGTTATCCGCCACTTCCAGACGCACAGCATCACCCAAATGGCGTTGCGGCAATTCGCCTTGCAGCGCCAATCGCAGGTTTTTAACCTCTTCTTCATCCACAAACAAATCTGAATTTCTCGTCACGCGGAATTGATAGCAGCCAACGACTTCCAATCCGGAAAATAATTCACCCACATGCGCGTGCAGGACCGAAGTCAGGAACACGAAATCGTTTGCGCCATCTGTCACCGATGCAGGAAGCCGAATCACCCGCGGCAAAACGCGCGGCGCTTGCACAATCGCCCGCAAGGAATCGCGGCCAAAGGCATCACGGCCGCTTAACTCCACCGCAAAATTGAGTGATTTATTAAAAATGCGCGGGAACGGGTGCGCCGGATCCAAACCGATTGGCGTGAGCACTGGCATCACTTCGCGGAAAAAATATTCCTTTACCCAAACCTGCTGTGCCGACGTCCAATGTGCCCGCCGTAAAAATCGAATGCCCTCCGCGGCCATCGCGGGAAAGAGCGCATCGTTTAGTAGCGCGTATTGCTGGTTCACAATCGTCCGCGCTTCGATGGCGATTGAATTAAACGTCTGCATCGCGGATTGGCCATCGTTACTAATGGCGACTGAATTTAACTTGATTTGCTCTTTCAAGCCAGCCACGCGAATCTCAAAAAACTCGTCCATATTTGACGATACAATCGACAAATACTTCAACCGCTCCAGAAGCGGCACGGTTGTATCCTCAGCTTGCGCCAAGACACGGCGATTGAACGCCAGCAACTGTGTTTCGCGATTTAAAAAATGACCAGATGATTTTTGTCGGTTTAACGATAAAGGTGCGCTTGCGATTACGTTCGTTGTGTTGGCCACAGTGCTGGCGGCATTTCTTTCACCTGTCACTGCACGTTTTTTAGCCGCTTTTATCGAAGCTTTAATAGCGAGGTGAGATGTTGTTAGCGCGGCATCAACGCCGGGCATGTTTGGTTCCGCAAGGTTGGCGGTGTTACGCACCTTCGCGATTTTCGGCGTCGTCGAAATCGACTTGGTGGCGACGATAAGCGGCACTTTTTTGATCTTTTGCTTTGCTTTTGCCAACGCTTTAGGAACGGCGGGGCTGGCGACTATTGGGGCCACATCATTTTTAGATGATGCGTGGGGCCGAACTTTTTGTTTTGATTTTTTTTCGACAGCGCCGACTTTTTTTGTGCTGGCTTTGCTTGCTTTTGGTGTGCTCATGCTGGTGCTCGTTTCGGTTATCGGCAATAAAAATACAGCGTCTTGTTTAAATTCACCTTACCTATAGCTTATGACATTTTTATGACTCGTTGCTGTTAGGTTATTGTGCGCCTTGTTATGACATACTTTCAGCTGATCAAATTGAATGTTCAAACTTTCTAAAAAAAATTCTAATATTCCCCTATGGCCCACAACACCCTTGCTGCTATTGATTTGGGCTCCAACAGCTTCCACTTGCAAATCGCGCGCGTGGTTGATGACCAGATCTATGCGCTCGACAATTTAAAAGAAACCGTGCGTCTTGGGGCTGGCGTCACGGCCGATAAACAGATTGACGACAAGACTGCAGAGCGTGCGCTCACCGCGCTGCGCCTGTTCGCCGAGCGGCTGCGCGGCATGCCCAAAGATGCGGTGCGGGTGGTCGGTACCAATGCGCTGAGGATCGCCAAGAACGCTAATAATTTTGTACGTGAGGCTGAGGCCACACTGGGCTATCCGATTGAAATTATCGCCGGGCGTGAAGAAGCGCGCCTCATTTATGTCGGCGTAGCGCACAGCCTGCCGCCGGACAGCCAAAATCGCTTGGTGATCGACATCGGCGGCGGCTCGACTGAATTTATTGTCGGCCATCGGCTAAAGCCAAAGCTGCTGGAGAGTCTTTATATCGGCTGCGTGACGTTCTCAGAGCGTTATTTTCCCGGCGGCAAAATCGATAAAAAGTCGTTTAAAGATGCGCAATACGCAGCGGCACGTGAGCTGGAATCAATTATCGTGCCGTTCAAAAAAGAAGGCTGGCGCAATGCCTACGGCTCCAGCGGAACTGCGAAGGCGTTGGGCGCAATTATGGTCGAAAACGGCTTAAGTAAACATGGCATTACCCGCGATGGTTTAGCGTGGCTAAAAGACAAAGCGCTGCGGGCGGGTGATTTTAAAAGTTTAGACGGTCTCGGCATCAAAGGCGTGAAAGGCGACCGACTGCCCGTGTTGCCAGGCGGTCTGGCGATTATGTCGGCCATTTTTGAAGAGCTGGATTTGCGCGAGATGTCTGTCGCGGATACGGCGTTACGCGATGGCGTGCTTTACGATTTATTGGGCCGCAGCACGCATGCGGACATTCGTGATATCACCGTCACGCAGCTTGGCAAACGTTATCACATCGATTACACCCAAGCCCGCCGCGTCGAGAATTTGGCCATGCGCTTTTTTGATGCCCTGCATCTGGATAGCGCAGGCGTAGTTGCCAACGAAATTGATGCCGAAATTTTGTTTCAATCCCGCCAAACACTAGGCTGGGCGTGCAGTTTGCATGAAATTGGCATCTCAATTGCGCAAGCGGCCTTTCATAAACATTCGGCATACATTATTGGCAACGCGGACATGCCGGGTTTCTCAAAGCGAGAGCAGGCGACATTAGCGGCGCTGATTTTGTCGCAACGCGGAAAGCTTGGAAAATTATCAGTGGATCTTCTGGCAGACCGTGAATTCACTGCACGCGCGCTCTGCTTGCGGCTGGCAGTTTTGCTCTCGCGCAGCCGTCGCAATATTGACCCTGGGCTGTTCACGCTGTCTCGGCTACCGCATGCACCCGCAAGCGCGTTGGAGGCAGAAGGCTTTGCATTGGACGTGGAGCCAATATGGCTGGCGAGCCATGATTTAACGGATTATGAGCTCAAGCAGGAAGCAGCCGAGTGGGCGAACGCGGGCATTAGCGTGATGATCACCGGGATGCATGCCACCGAGGTTTAAGCCCGCTATAGATTGCCAATCGGCTTTGCCGCTTCGCTTACGGCGAGGCTAGCTGAATCTTTGGCGACCGCCAACGCTGTGAAAATGGCCCCAATAAACGCGCAACCCACGCCAACAAACACCCACGCTGGTAAGTGTGCGTCTAATAGCAACCCAAACACGATTGGCGACACCGCCAAGCCGACATCAAGTCCCGCGTAGACCAAGCCGTAGACTCGTCCAAATGCGCCCTCGCCGAGCCTCGCTGCCGTGGCGCGGCGCACCAACATGTCCCGCGAGGGGCCAGACAAGCCCACACCAAAGCCCATCAAGGCCATGATTGGCAGAACAAATAACGTTGGCAACACCGCTGTGGCCAACAAAAATGCGAGGCAGGCCGAAACCGCCAACGCAGCCGCGATCAGATATTCAAACTTCAGCCCGCTATTCACTGCGCCGTTGTTGACGACAAAGCCGCCACACACCAAGCCAGCCGAAGCGCCCAGCAAATATGCGGTGAGCGCAGAAGTCGCCAGTGCCAACGAAACGCTGTAAAGCTCACGCAACAACGGCGGCGCAAAATTTTGCAGCGCCCCGAATGCCATCGTCGAGAAAAAGAAAAACGCGAACGCCAGCCACACCACGCGCAAGCTGAGAAAATGCCAGATAGATGTTAATTGGCTTTCCAGCGCGGGATTTTGATTGATTGACGCTGGCGCCAATTGATATTGCAGCAATCCGCGATGCCAGATCAAAAACGCCAACGCAATTGCGCCCACGAGTGCTGCGCCGAGCGCGGCGAACCGCCAACCGTAAGTGGTGGCGAGCGCCAGCATCAAAACTGGACTGAGCGCCCAACCCAAGTTGCCCGACAATCCGTGGGCCGAAAAAGCATGCCCCAACCGCGAGAGCGACACACGGCGATTAATCAGCGTGAAATCCGCGGGATGAAAAACTGAATTACCCAAACCAGCCACCGCTCCCGCGCAGAACAGGGCTGCAAAATTCAGCGATGCGGCCACCAGCAACGCAGAGCAAGCCAGCAGCGCCACACCGGCGCACAACACCCGATGCGCACCGAAGCGATCCACCACGATCCCGGCGAAAGCCTGCCCCACACCGGAAACAACAAAAAATGTCGTCATCAACATTCCCACCTGCACAAAGCTCAAGCTGAATTCGCGCATAAACCATGGGAACAACGGCGGCAGCGTGAGATGAAAAAAATGCGATGTGCCATGGGCAAAGCCGATGAGCGAGATGATGGTGGCGTCGGTTTTCAGACTAACCCGTGTGTCAGCGATGGAGGCAATGGCGGTGGGTGAGGACATGGCGCGGGATTTGTGGTGGACACTTTGGATGGTGGGCTAGTTTATGCTATTTTTTAATCGATTCAGCGTAAAAAGCGCGTCGCCCAACCTTTGATTTTGGACGACGTCCTGAAATGAACATACCTAAATGATTCATTTACACAACGGCGATTTGAAGTCGGGAAGTCGGTAAATTTAGCAAGCTGCGCCAGCGATTAACAAATGGTCTGGACACCTGCGATAAACAGAAAATAGCGCGCAGACCGCATCGATAGCGCGGGTTAGAAAATATAGCGCGGTAAAATACGGATCAATGCACTCCTTTTACGGAATCCCAATGCTTAATTTCGATAATCGTTTCCTGCGCGAGCTGCCCGGCGAAACGGCCCTGCCCAACATGGTTCGGCAAGTCTCAAACATCGTCTGGTCAAGCGTTACACCAACGCCAGTCACCGCGCCACGCTTACTCGCCTATTCGCCAGAAGTGGCTTCCAGCCTTGATCTTGACGATGCTGCGATGCGATCCCCCTCGATGGCCGCAGCACTTGCTGGCAACGCTATCCTGCCCGGCAGTGTGCCTTACGCAACGCGCTACGGTGGCCATCAATTTGGCAACTGGGCGGGCCAATTGGGCGATGGCCGCGCGATTTATTTGGGCGAGGTGGTAAACAAAAAAGGCGAACGCGCTGGTGAAAGATACGAGCTGCAACTCAAGGGCGCAGGCCGTACACCGTATTCGCGCGGTGCGGACGGCCGTGCCGTATTGCGTTCATCAATCCGCGAATTTTTGTGCTCTGAGGCGATGCACCATTTGGGCATTCCAACTACCAGAGCGTTGAGCCTGGTTGAAACGGGCGATCGTGTGGTGCGCGATATGTTTTACGATGGCCGCCCAGCCGCGGAATCGGGGGCGATTATTTGCCGCGTTGCGCCTTCGTTTACGCGCTTCGGGCATTTCGAAATTTTAGCCGCGCAGGGCGAATTAGAGTTGCTTAAAACATTGGTTTCGTTCACGGTTGATCGTGATTTTTCTGACCTTAATTTAGCAGATAAAATGCCCCAGGAACGGCTTCCAGCCTGGTTTTCCGAGGTATGTATCCGCACCGCCAAGATGGTTGCCGAATGGATGCGCGTTGGCTTTGTGCATGGCGTCATGAACACCGACAACATGTCGATTTTAGGACTCACCATCGACTACGGCCCCTACGGCTGGATCGATAATTTCGATCCTGGCTGGACACCCAACACCACCGATGGCGAAGGCAAACGCTACTGCTTCGGCCGCCAACCCGAAATTGCACGATGGAATTTGGAGCGGCTCGCCAGCGCCCTGGCAACCATCCATGCCAACGGTGATGCGCTAAGCGAATGTCTTGATAAATACGATGAAACGTACAGTAACGAATCAGCCAGAATTTACGCCGGCAAATTTGGGTTCACCGACTGGCACGATGGCGATGCCACGTTAATTGGCGATGTGTTCGCGCTGATGCAACGCGCAGAGGTGGATATGACCGAATTTTTTCGCCAGTTAGCACAAATCGATCCTGCTTATCCCGCTGTCGAGGTGTTGCGTGGCGCATTTTATGTTGAAGCATTGTTCCAACAACACCGCGCAAGTTTTGTCGATTGGCTCACCCGCTATGCGCGCCGCTTAAGCCAAGACAACCGTCTTACTGCCGCGCGCATCAACAGCATGAATCAGTTAAACCCCCGCTACGTGCTCAGAAATTACCTCGCGCAACAAGCCATTGACCGCGCAGAGCAGGGCGATGCCAGCATGGTGACAGAACTGCTGGATGTGATGCGCAACCCGTACACCGTGCAAGCAGGCCGCGAAGCATTCAGCGCGATTCGGCCTGATTGGGCAAGGCAAAAAGCGGGGTGCTCTATGTTATCTTGTAGCTCCTAGAATTTACAGGTGGAATGTCTGAAAAGCCGCTCTAGTGCTGGATTTCAGGGTTTTTCGTGATGGCGTCAATCAGTTGCTTTTGATTGGTCTTGAACCGACGGCACCAGTAATCATAGTATTTTTAAAACTCATTTTAAAACTCATTTCAAAACTCATTTCAAAACTCACTTTCATACCCAGTCTCATCCTCTCCCTCATCTTGCTTTTTCCTCGCGTTATCAACGCGCTCTTTCAGCGCCGCACCTGCCATAGAAAACGCTTCAACCGTTATCGGTTTGGCAAGTCGTAACGACGGATGTTCAATAAGCCCCATGGTTTGCACATCGGTTAGGCGTTGTCGTGAAATCCAGTGTTGCCCAATCGGGATGATGACGGCAATGGTCGCGACAAGTGCGACCGCGTAGCGCAAGGTGGGCCAGTGACGCACATCAGCTAGTCGAAGGTGAGCGCGAACCGTCATCGCGGCGACAATCACGATGACGGGCTGGACGATGCGGATCGGCCACAGCCATGACATGGCAAATGCGATCACATCAAGCAGATGCAAAATCAGCGTCCCACTCAGATAGCCGATACAGGCAATCAGCAGATGCGAGAAAAATCGTTCGTTGCCGCTGATGAGCCGCCCGAACAATGCATAGATGCCGCTCCAGATGCAGAACAGCGCGACTTGGCCGCTCAGATCGTAAAGGTAGGCGGGCGAATTTTGGTTTACATCTCGAAGCCAAATTCGCCACGCGCCGTGCAATATTACGAGCGCCACCGTGAGCAGGGCGTACGGCCAGACGGCGCGACGCGATAAGGTTTGCTCGGGTGCCAACGGCCATGCGCTGTTGCGAACTCGGATGAGCGAATGGCCGATTCGGTAAATTTGCTCCGTTGCGATGTTTTCGCTGAAATGTACAACTTGAGCGCGCTTGCTGCGGGCAGCGATGATGCCATTTTGCGTGCCGAGATCTCGTAGCGATACGCGACCATCTGCGTCCATTTGAAGTTCGGCGTGATGCGCTGCGCTATGCGGATCCTCCAAGACCAAATCATTATCGAGTGCGCGGCCGATTCGAAGCGTAGCCAGATTTGCCTGCGCTTGTGTTTCGACTTCGAGGGAATCATGCCGATTTGAAAGCGCTACGCGTGCCAGAATGCTGCCATCCCGATGCAGTTGCTCAACCACCCAGGTCATTGGAGTCGCTCCAAAAACATGTCGCTCAATCGTTGCCCATTTTTGAAAGAAACGCCCTTCATTGACAGTACACTACTCATTCGCTCGCTCGCATCGTCCACCTGATTTGCGCTGACCGTGTAGTCGTAAACACCATCGAATTTACGAAATCCAGCCACACAAATCGAGACGCGATACACATGGACCGTTGTTTTGACATAGTCGTCGCGGCACTCGGTGGGGGTCATCTCGGCGCTGCCGCGCCCATACAAAGAATTCAGAAACGTGCTTTGATTAAACAGCGCCAAGAATTGCGGCGTGGCTAATTTAACGTTTCTAAGCAATGCGTGGTTGATGCTGAGTGAACCCGCATACAAATTATTGCGGACGAAAAGCTCCGAATTCAGGCTGCAATTTAGCGTGTCTTGTTGGTAGCGCAACCGTTCGCCATCGCGACCGCCCGCCCAACATTTGGTCAGGCTGCCATCGAGAGTTGGCACGATACGTCCGGAAAGGGTTTGGCTTGCAAAGCCGACATTGGCGCTTGTTGTGGATGACGGAGATGTCCGGGGTGCAGATGAGTTTGCAGATGAGGTTGCAGATGAGGTTGCAATAGTTGTTGCGGCGGGCACTTGCGCAGAGGTGGCCGAAGCAGCTGCGGGCGGTTTTGTTTGTTCGGCGGTGAAAAATTTGCCCACCACAAAATCCTGATGAGCCAACAGTTGTCGCGCGATTTCGCTACGCCATTCATTGCGCGGTGCGGCTGACCACGCTCGCTCAAGCAACTGGCGGACATAACGAATCGGCACCAGAAAGCTGATCAGCATGGCGCGCCTTTGCGTGGCAACATTCACCCCAACGACCCTGCCCGATTCATCAATTGCCGGGCCACCACTCATGCCTGAATTCAGCGCACCGGAAAATAACATCTGCTCATAAATGCGCGATTCCGCAGGGCCGTTATAAATGCCGTCTGAAATTAAAAAGCCCAGCTCAAGCGGGTTGCCTAGTGCGAAAACACGCTCACCTTGTGTAAGCAACGATTCGCGCAAGCTAAATGCTGGCCAAGGCACAACCGGACTTTCTGGCTCCGTCCGCAACACCGCAAGATCGTGAATAACATCAATGGCCATCAGCTTAGCTCTGACGGTACGCTCGTTCGTTTGGCGAAGCTCCAGACGAAATTTCTCCGGATTGATCGCCAAAGAGGAGACCACATGATAATTCGTCAACAACCACACCCCCGCTGCACCGTCGTCGCGCACCACAAACCCTGAGCCGAGCGACGATTGCTCGTTGGCGCTATTGCGCAAAATCCGCACCTGCACCAGCCGATCTTTATAGCGTGCAAACAACTCGCGTGCTGACGCCGAAGCGGGCGGCAATGCCACTGGCGCGACCTGCGAGATCAATTTCGCGGCTTGCACTGCGGGCTGTGATTCGCCCGCGGCGCTATCTGTCGGCTTGTTTCTGGTGATATTAGGTTTCGCACTCACCGTTTGAAAAAGTTGGATGACAACGCAGATGCAGATCGCGGTGCGGCGAAGTATGTAACAGGGATTAACGGGCATAGGATTCAATGGGTTCATTTGCAGAACGAGCGATGATGCGACTCGATTGTGTCGAAAATAGAGGGATTGACGCAATGAGTAAACGCGGGAGATCGTATATCAAAACCAAAAAACCAAAAAAATCAAAATTGCGAGCCCGCCAGAAGCCAATACACGGACAAACGAGGATAAATCAGAAAAACGAATGTATCAGGATACCTGGAGCAATGCATGCATTAACAAGTCAGGCTAGCGTATCCACAGCGGTTTTGTCATCGGAATTGTTATATTCAAGCAGTCCCCCAGTTTTCTGACAGCCTCACCCCAAGCCACGGTACAATATCGGTTAGTTAATTGTTTTGTAAGCGCTTTTGCGAATATTGATGACATCGCTACTGCTGCAAAATTGTTACAACCATCCGCGACGATTTTCGCTATTTTTAGCGCGTGCTGCGTTTTTTGCTGTCCCCATGCTTGCAAATCATTTTTTTGATTTTGTCCGCCACATGGAGCCAGCCCAATATTACTTTTAGGCTGTTTGCATGACATTTGCATCATTGAATTTAGTTCCCGAATTATTGCGTGCTGTTGAAGAAAGCGGCTATACCGAGCCGACCCCGATCCAAGCACAAGCAATCCCCGCTATTTTGGCCAAGCTCGACATCATGGGTTGTGCGCAAACCGGGACAGGCAAGACGGCGAGCTTTACATTGCCGATGTTGAATTTGTTGGCACCGCTCGCCAGCGCCAGCACCTCGCCTGCCCGCCATCCCGTCCGTGCACTCGTGCTCACGCCGACGCGTGAACTTGCTGCACAAGTCGAAGAATCGGTTCGCACTTATGGCAAATATTTGCCGTTGCGCGCGGCCGTGGTTTATGGCGGCATCGACATTAAGCCGCAAATCAAGGCATTACAAGCGGGCGTGGAAATTGTTGTTGCCACGCCGGGTCGTCTGCTTGATCACGTTGAAGGCAAGAGCATCAATTTATCGCAAGTGCAGATTTTGATTCTGGATGAAGCGGACCGGATGCTCGATATGGGCTTTATGCCGGCGATCAACCGTATCCTCGGTTTGCTGCCGGCGAACCGGCAGAATTTGCTGTTCTCGGCGACGTTTTCAGAAGAGATTAAACGCCTCGCCAATCAGTTCATGCGCAACCCGACGATGATCGAAGTGGCGCGCCGTAACACGCCTTCCGAGCTCGTCACCCATTCGGCTTATGAAGTGCCAGCCGCCAGCAAACATGCGCTGCTGGCGCACCTCATCAAATCGCGCGATATGCAGCAAGTGCTGATTTTTACACGCCGCAAAATTGATGCCGACCAGTTAGCCCGCAAACTTGCCCGCGATGGCTTGCTCGCAACGGCGATTCACAGCGACCGTTCGCAGCTTGAACGCACTCAAGCATTGGATGAATTCAAGCAAGGCAAAGTGAAAATTTTGGTCGCCACCG
The DNA here is from genome assembly GCA_025360815.1 of Burkholderiales bacterium. Classification (GTDB taxonomy): domain Bacteria; phylum Pseudomonadota; class Gammaproteobacteria; order Burkholderiales; family Usitatibacteraceae; genus UKL13-2. Next base: position 2,438 of record JANYBL010000005.1, on the reverse strand, counting down.
AGGTTGCTGCGCGTGGCCTGGATATCGATCAGCTGCCGTTCGTGATCAACTATGAATTGCCGAATACGCCGGAAGATTATGTACACCGCATTGGTCGCACCGGCCGCGCGGGTAGCCCCGGCGAGGCGATTTCGCTGGTCAGCCCGGATGAGATGGACTATTTGGCCGGCATTGAGAAGCTGCTAAAACGCCAGATCCCGCGACTGCCAGTTCCTGAGTTTGCGGGCGATCGTAAGCATTCATCAAGCCACGGTGCTTCACAGGCATCGTCCAGCGCCATCCCACGCGATAGGAGTGATCGGGGCGAGAAGGCTGAAAGGGGCGATCAGAACACCAAGGCCGGTAAGGGAGACAGGAACGACCGAACGGACCGTGGCAGCAACAGCCATCGCCATGACAAAGACGCCGGTCACAAGCGTCCTCGCCCACAATACGGGGCAAGCGCTGCGCCTGCGCCGATGTCGGGCGGCTTTGATTTCAGCAAGCCCTATGAATCCTCTGCGCAGCCCGATGCAAACAGCTTGGCAAGCCTCGCCGCCAAATCCACGGCACCTCAACGCAGCAAGCAACAGCGCCCGACAGCCGCACTCTTCCGCAGAGCGGTCGGTAGCAAAGCGGGTGAAGATCAGCGGGCCCAGCAGATCGAAGCCGAAACCAGTGAGAAATAGCGCAAAGCGGTCTGATTTTTGACTCCGGGCGTTTCGGGGGAACCACTGCGATGGTAGGCGGCAATAAAACAAGCTGAAGCCGATGACTGGTATGATAGTTGCTGCAATATAGAGGACATACTCCCCGCAGTACTTGGTGTTTATCAACAAATTTGAACCAGTTCGCAAGTTCGCGCTACTAAGCAGGCAACAATGATTTTTAGTAGCCTTTCCGAAGGCCGACATGAACGAATCCCTACCATCAGATCCATCAAAAAACATGACCACCAATGTTGAAGTTAGCGCAAACATGAACGCAAGCGCGTCCCCCGTGTTCGCATCCGAGCAAAAAGTGCAATGGCCGCAATGGACGATTGTAATTTTGTTGTCGATGCTCATTGCGATCTCGGGCGCGGAATTGCTGGGAACGGTGATGGTTGAACTGATGGTCGACTTCAAGGCTGCGTTACCGCACGCACTGCTTCAGCTTGTGATCCTCGGTTCGGTCCTCGTCATTGCGACGTTCTTGCTCGTTAAACAATGGAAGAAGCTTTTTACCGACCGCGCGGGCAAATCCGATAGCGCAAACACCAACGAATAACGCTTCAGATTAACGCGCTATATTGCGCGTTAGGTAACGCTGGCGTTTAGGTTCACGCAGGCAAACGCCCCTGCCAAAGCACGTCGGATGGCGCTTTCGACACCCCAGCTATGTGCCCACATTCGGCATATTTTCCCCAAATGCGTCGGTTTTATCTTGGCATGACATGACGAAACTATCGCCTGATAGATTTTTTGTGTGGCGCTGCTGAAATGTTTTGCGGCTCACTCGAATGGAGCTTGCTTGCATGATCATCGCAACCGTGCAGCGCAATCATTTGTGACCGACGATATATCAACCATGCTATTGCTGCACCACGAATCTATACGAGGATTGCGTACAGCAACAAACCTGCGCATAAATGATTTGCTGTCATGAACAAGATCGACAAAGTAAATCGACGCCATGAAGCCGCTGATACGGATAAAAATTGCAAATAGCGCAACCCGATGCGTTAAAACCAGCACTTTGCGCTCCGTCACCAAAAAATGAAAACGATACGCACCACATCAGCAGCCATTTCGTGCGGATGGCGCAATTGAGGCCATTTAAAAAAACGAATCCAGTAAGCATAGGATTCCTCAGACTGCATGTTATATTGAAAATTACGAATTCGTTCCCAAACCCTATCGATAATTTTCGTCGCTTGTAGCGGTGGGAATGCGGTGCTCGACTGCTCAGAGCAGTGTTAATTTAATTGAAAAATAGCTTTTCTACATATGATGAGAATCGTGATCTTGTTATGTCTGTATGTTTATACAAATAATTGATGAAGCTTATTGATTACAAGCGATTTTTCGTAATTTCACTGAAATGTTAGGGTGCAACGCGGAATGTTATGAGGCTGTGGTGCTCCCTAAATTGAGTTAGGCATCATAAACCACCTTGGGAGCATCATGAATACGTCCATATTCGACCCTCGCGCCGCCTCCCTGAATGCGAGAGTTGGTGCTGTAGCACTCGCAGTGGCTGCATTTCTGATATTGCTGCTATCTCACTTCTCTCAGCCGTTAGCGCCGCTTCGCCTGCTGTCGCTCGCACTTACTGCATTCGCCGCATGGTGCTTCTGCGATGAGATGGGCATGCACAAGCCTCTCAACCGCGCCGGCTTCGTGTTCTTTTCCATCGCTGTTGTCGCGAAGGTCCAAATTGCTCTCGGCATTGCCACCTCGGTTGCCGGTCGGTACTAC
>JANYBL010000026.1 GCA_025360815.1 Burkholderiales bacterium | reverse complement strand
GCCTCTGCTGATCCAATGCTGGCCGCGCGCGCAGCTCCCTACGCCATTTCGCAGGGACGACGTTTAACGGAAGGCGCCAAACAGTAGAGCGCGGCACAAAGCGTGTTGGCTTGCGGTCGACTTGGCAGTCGGCTGGTTTGTACCGAAGGCCGAAAGCGAAAATCGCCAAGCGGAGCGCAAACAGGTTTCAGGCTCGCAGTGTTTTTGATCAACGCGGGCCCGAAACACTTAATTCGCCATGGCAGCCTTTCCGGCAGCGTGGCCAACGTAATGTCCGGTTAGTCGCAGCCGAATAGAAGGTTCCAGACTCGCATTTCCTAAAGAAAATACGCGACTGGAACCTGAGATTCGTCACGGGTGGACAAAGTAAGCAACGGTCGTCGGGCAATCTTGCATACCTAAGATCCCTCATGCACGGTCATCAGTGCTCCAGCCTTGTGAGATCAGATGTGAACAACAGCGCCCCACCAAGGCTTAGCACAGTCGCCTGCCCGCGCGTAGACGATTGAAAACTTATTCGCACCTTGGCGGGCACGACCGCATACAGGTTCAGTAACGAATTCAAGAGAAGCCTGCCCTTGGGGCATAACGCGCCGATGGAAAGTTTCTTTGGCACATTGAAGACCGAGCGCTTGCCCGTTACTGTCTTGCGACACGCGAAGGCGCAAGGCGGGTGGTGTTTGAATATCATGAAGTCTTTTATAACCGCATCAGGCGTCACGACAAGATCGGCAATCAGTCACCTGCTGATTGGGCAAAACCGTTCAACGAATCAGAGAGGCAATTGGCTGCATATTGCATTAACTTGCCCGTCCACTAAATCGGACCTCGCTCAAATAAAGGCCAGTCGGATGCTGTTCGTATGATTATTGCCCGATAAACGCAAATAAAACCGCATCTGCAGGCACCATCTCGCCAACCTGAAACGCCACGCGCTCAACCACGCCATCGCGCGGGCTGACGATCGTATGTTCCATTTTCATCGCTTCCATGATGATAAGTGCTTGGCCTTTTTTGATCGTGTCGCCCGCCGCTGCCATCACTTTCACCACGCGCCCCGGCATCATAGCCGTTAGGCGACCATCGTTTGTTTCGGTGGTTGTTTCAAAATGAAACGGATCGACCAAACGCAGGTGGTGACGGGTGTCGGCGAGGAGGACAGAAAATTGATCCTCATATGCAAGTACCGTCCGGCGATGGGTAACGCCGTTTGCGGTAAAGCGAAGGTTCAAGCCATCTACCGCATGTTGCGTCACGTGAAATAATGTGCCACCGATGGTCAAGCTATAACCGGGTGTGCTGGTCCCGACGTCCATCGTTTCAACCTGGACAGTCTCAACCGCCGCTTCGTCGGCCGCATGAAACTCCAAGGTACGTATTGCACCACGGTTTAGCCACCAGCCTGCCTTACTATCCCATACGTCGCTACCGGTATTTGCTTTTTCAGATGCGAGTTCAAAGAGCGATGCGGCGATCAATGCCTCAACCGGGCAATGCGCTTCATCGGGCATCAACATCGCGCGATACCGTGGAATAAAGCCTGTATCGGTCGCACCGTCGATGAAGGCTTGGTGCTTCACCAGTCGTTGCAAAAATCCTAAATTGGTTTTAACGCCAATCACATCCGTCTCGGACAACGCAAATTGCATCCGGCGAATCGCTTCTTCCCGATCGCCGCCCCAAGTAATGAGTTTGGCGATCATCGGGTCGTAGTACACGCTGATTTCATCACCCGACACGACACCGGTATCTAGGCGCGTGTCTCCTTCTTCTGCAACTTCTGAGTCAATCGTGGGCGTGGCGAAAACATGCATTTTGCCGGTTTCAGGCAGGAAGTCATTCGCCGGATTTTCGGCGCAAATTCGCACCTCAATCGCGTGCCCGCCTGTGATAATTTCTTTTTGCTTGAGCGGCAACGGCTCGCCCGCAGCGATGCGCAACTGCCACTCCACCAAATCCTCGCCAGTAATCATTTCGGTGATCGGGTGCTCGACTTGCAGGCGGGTATTCATTTCCATAAAGAAAAATTCACGATCTTCACCGGCGATAAACTCAATCGTTCCCGCGCCGCGATACGCGATGGCACGGGCGGCGGCAACGGCGGCATCGCCCATTTTTTTACGCATGTTTTCATCACCGGAAAGATAGGGCGAGGGCGTTTCTTCCAGAACTTTTTGATGACGGCGTTGAATTGAGCATTCACGTTCATACAAATGCACATAGTTTCCGTGCGTATCGCCAAAAACTTGAAACTCGATATGATGCGGGCCGAGCACGAAGCGCTCGATCAACACATCGTCATTGCCGAACGCATTCTTCGCCTCTCGGCGGGCAGCTTCGAGCTGCGAAATAAATTCTTCTGATTTTTCAACCAGCCGCATTCCTTTACCACCACCGCCTGCCACGGCTTTAATGAGGAGCGGATACCCAACAATGTCAGCTTGTTGTGCTAAAAATTGCGCATCTTGATTATCGCCGTGATAACCCGGAACGACAGGCACTTTGGCTGTTTGCATCAGCGCTTTCGCGGCACTTTTAGAGCCCATTTTTTCAATCGCCGCAGGTGTTGGGCCAATGAAGACAATGCCAGCATCTTCGCAGGCACGGGCAAATCTGGCGTTCTCGGACAAGAATCCGTAGCCGGGATGAATGGCTTGCGCACCCGATTTTTTGGCAATCTCAATGATGAAATCGCCCTTCAAATACGAATCAACCGGGCGTGGACCGCCGATTAGGTAAGCTTCATCAGCTTGGCTGACATGTTGCGCATGGGCATCGGCGTCAGAAAAAACCGCCACAGTGCGGATGCCCATCCGCCTGCAAGTACGAATCACGCGACAGGCAATTTCGCCGCGATTGGCGATGAGAATTTTATTGAACATGGGTTTGTGGTGTTGTGGTGGTGTGGTGGTTTGGTGGTTTTAACGGGTGAACGCGTGAATTACGAGGCAGAAAGTAGTTGAAAAGTGATTCCAACCCAAATCAACATAAGTAACGTCACGCTGGTCGCGAAGGCGTAGAAGCGATGCATCACATGATTACTGGTGCAATGTATGAAGCTATGAGCATATCGTGCCCCAACAAAACCCCACGCCATGACAACGAGCGGCATGCTCGTCAAACCAGCGGCGAAAATTGTCAATAAGGCCGCATAAAAAAGTACGGGCATTTCAAAGAGATTACGGAAATTATCCGACGCGCGGGAGTCGTCCACCAGCGTCGCCATTTGTGCCGACAAGGCCACCTTTTGCAGGTGAATACGCTTGGCTTTAAACGTTGCGATACGGCGTTTTATCATTACCACCGCCACCAGAATGGTCAGCGCAACCATCGCAATCAACGGGAATAAGATGAGTGTGTTGGGCATATTGAGTCCTCTATTATTTTTCTGGCATCCAGCTTGGTTTGCGTTTACTCAAAAATGCAGACAATCCCTCTTGGCCTTCCGCGCTCGCGCGAATGCGGGCAATCCGCTGCGCGGTCTCGGCAACCAACGCGTCGTTGATCGGATGATTCGCGACCGCCGCAATCAACGATTTCGCTTCTGATAGCGATTGCGGGCCTGCCGCAAGAAGCGATGCGCAAATGTCGTTAATTTTGATATCCATTGCCTCGTCAGTTTGCGCCAATTCATGCAACAGTCCAAGGCGATGCGCTTCAGCGGCATTAAATTTCTCGGCGGTCAAAAAATAGCGATGGGCAGCACGCTCACCAATGGTTGCAATCACGTATGGCGAAATTACGGCTGGGATTAAACCCAGCTTCACTTCCGATAGCGAAAATGCTGCGGAGGTCGTCCCAACCGCGATATCGCAGCAAGCAACCAGCCCCACGCCGCCACCATAGGCGGCACCCTGCACGCGGGCGATGGTCGGCTTGCGGAGGTTATGCAGTGTTTTCATCAGCAAGCCCAACGCCATTGCATCGCGAACGTTTTCTTCTTGCGAATAAGCTGCAATGCGTTGCATCCAACCCAAGTCCGCACCGGCAGAAAATGATTTTCCAACTGCCGATAGAATAACAATGCGCACTTCGACGGCGGCGTCCAACTCACGCAATGCCTGCGTGAGATCAGCAATCAGCCGATCGTCAAACGCGTTGTGCTTGTCTGGGTTGTTGAGAGTGATGATGCCGATAGCGCCATCAGTTTCGGAGATGATGTGGCTCATAGATGAACGGTCTTTGGTTACGCGAGATTAAATGGGGTCGTAGGCGCGAAAATCATCACATCCGAAACACACCATAGTCCGTCTTCTCAATCGGCGCATTCATCGCGGCTGACAATCCCAAGCCCAACACCTTGCGCGTGTCTTTCGGATCAATCACGCCATCGTCCCAAAGCCGGGCAGTCGCGTAGTAGGGGTTGCCTTGATCTTCATATTGCTGACGAATTGGCGCTTTAAACGCGTCTTCTTCATCGGCCGTCCACGCGCCACCTTTACCTTCAATTCCATCGCGCTTCACCGTTGCTAGCACTGATGCCGCCTGCTCGCCACCCATCACCGAGATGCGCGTGTTCGGCCATGTCCACAGGAAGCGCGGGTTGAACGCACGGCCACACATGCCGTAATTGCCGGCACCAAAAGAACCGCCGATCAGCACCGTAAATTTTGGCACCTTCGCGCAGGAAACTGCCGTCACCATCTTCGCGCCGTCTTTGGCGATACCGCCGGTTTCGTATTTTTTGCCGACCATAAAGCCGGTGATGTTTTGCAGAAAAATCAGTGGAACGCCGCGCTGGTTGCAGAGTTCGATAAAGTGCGCACCCTTCAATGCCGACTCCGAAAACAAAATGCCGTTGTTAGCGACAATGCCCACCGGATGTCCCCAAATATGCGCGAAGCCGCAGACTAATGTGGTGCCATACAACGCTTTGAATTCGTGGAAATCTGAACCATCCGCAATCCGTGCAATAACTTCCCGTATATCAAACGGCTGCTTGGTATCTTTGGGAATAATTCCATACAATTCTTCCGACGGGTACTTTGGCTCAACCGCCGCTTGCATCAATACATCCGGCGATTTTTTGCGATTTAAATGCGAAACGATTTCACGCGCAATGCCCAGAGCGTGTTTATCGTTTTCGGCCAAATGATCGGTCACACCTGAGGTGCGCGAATGCACATCGCCGCCGCCCAATTCTTCCGCGGTCACTACCTCGCCCGTCGCCGCCTTAACCAGTGGTGGGCCACCCAAAAATATCGTGCCCTGATTTTTGACGATGATCGATTCATCACACATTGCGGGCACATAAGCGCCGCCCGCGGTGCAAGAGCCCATGACGCACGCGATCTGCGGAATGCCCTTCGCAGACAAATTTGCTTGGTTATAGAAGATGCGGCCAAAGTGTTCCTTATCGGGAAACACCTCGTCTTGCAGTGGCAAAAATGCGCCGCCAGAATCGACTAAATACACACAGGGCAAATTATTTTGCATCGCGATTTCCTGCGCACGCAAATGCTTTTTCACCGTCAGAGGATAGTATGTGCCGCCCTTCACTGTCGCATCATTAGCAACAATCACCACCTCTTGGCCTGACACGCGACCAATGCCCGTAATCACACCGGCGGCAGGCGCATCCTGCCCCGACTTCCCGTAAACCCCCCAAGCTGCAAGCGGTGAAAACTCGAGGAACGGCGAGCCCTGATCGAGCAACGCTTTTACGCGATCACGTGGCAGCAATTTGCCGCGAGCCACATGTTTAGCGTTGGCATCTGCGCCGCCGCCGTCGGCGACTTTTTGGCTGCGGCTGTTCAGCTCATCGACCAGCGTGCGCATATGTGCTGCGTTGCCGAGGAAGGAAGGTGAGAGCGGGTCGAGTTTTGATTTTAGCTGGGGCATTTTTTATATTCAGTTGAGTAAAACAGCAACAAACTATTTTGCTATTGCGCCAAATCCCGCGCAATCACCATCCGCTGAATCTCGCTGGTGCCTTCGTAAATCTGCGTGATCCGCGCATCGCGGTAATAGCGCTCCACCGGATAGTCTTCTAGGTAGCCATAACCACCGTGAATCTGAATCGCTTTCGAGCACACCCATTCCGATAGTTCGGAAGCGTAGAGCTTGGCTTGCGATGCTTCACTCAAACAAGGAATGCCTTCCGTGCGAAGCCGCGCCGCGTGGAGAATGAGCATTCGCGCGGCGTTCAGGCGGGTGTGCATATCGGCGAGCATATTGGCAATAGATTGATGCTCGTTTATTTTTTTGCCGAATTGAGTGCGGTCTTTTGAGTACGCCAGCGCGGCATCGAACGCGGCGCGGGCGATGCCGAGTGCTTGAGCTGCGATGCCGATGCGGCCGCCTTCCAGGTTCGACAATGCAATCGCCAAGCCTTTGCCGCGTGGACCAAGGAGATTAGCCTCCTCAATCTTGGGGTTATCTAAAATAATCGCGCAGGTGTCGGAGGCGCGAATGCCCAGCTTGTGTTCGGGGCGCTGGACATTGAAGCCTAGTGTGTCGGTTGGGACAATGAAAGCCGACAAACCTTTTTTCCCAAGGTCAGGGTCAGTTACGGCAAAGACAATCGCCAGCTTGGCGCGTCTCCCGTTGGTGATGAATTGCTTGTTACCGTTTAGCACCCATTCACCGTCGACCAATTTGGCCGTGGTTTTTAAGTTATTGGCTTCAGAGCCGGCTTGTGGTTCGGTCAAGCAAAAGCAGCCGATTTTTCTGCCGGTTGCCAAGTCAGGCAAGTAAGCACGTTTTTGTTCGTCGGTTCCCCAAGCCAAGATTGGACCGCAGCCAACCGAATTGTGGACGCTCATTAAGGTTGATGTTGAGGCGTCACCTGCAGCAATTTCCTCTAGCGCCAACGCGTAGGCCACATAATCAGAATAGCTACCGCCATGCGCTTCGGGAACCATCATACCGAGCAGCCCGAGTTCGCCCATTTGGGTGACGACGGCGTCGGGAATCCATTTGTCTTTTTCCCACTGCGCGGCGTGCGGGGCTAGTTCGTTCTGCGCAAATTCGCGAGCCATGTCGCGGATCATGCGCTGATCTTCGGTGTAAAAATGGGACATCGAATCTGTTGCAGTTTTCATGAGCATTGTGTGCCCCTCAATGGCTAAACGGGAGTGAATTTCAGTCGCTATTTTGTAGCTTCGTCAATTTTTTTAGCAGCTTCTGTGGTCTGTGCTTCGGCGGCTTTGGCAGCTTCCTTGGCCGCATCAAGTGCTTTGACTTGATCGCCATAAACCGGATTATCGCGCACAACTTTATCCGATGCTGCTTTTTCAGCTTTAACTTGGTCGGCGGTCTTGGCAGTGGTTATTTTGTTGGCTGTTTCTTCTGTTTTTTTGCCGCAAGCGAAAAGTGATAATGCGAACGACAAGGCGAGCGACAAGGCAATAAGGCTGCGTACCAGGCCAACAATGCGTTTGCCACTGTCAGTTTTCGCCATTTTTACCATTCGATTTCCGCGCCGGTGTAGTCAAAAAATTTGCCATTGTGGAGTAATCCGCTTTTGCCTGCATCGGCAAGTACCTTGCGCATCCCGGCAATACTGACATCAACCGTAATATCTGCATCAGCCCCGCCCATGTCGGTTTTCACCCAGCCCGGATGCATGACGAATGCGTTTACACCCTTTGACCCGTACTCGATTGATGCGGTTTTCACGACAGCATTCAGTGCCGCCTTGCTGGCACGATAGACTACGCCATTCGCGGATGATATGCCCGCAATGGAGCCCATGCGGCTCGATATGAAGGCGAACGTGCCTTTATTTTTAATGAGCCTTGGCGCAATGAGGGGAATGAGCTGCATCGCGCCAAATACATTGGCGTGCATGACCGCATCAAACACCTCGCGGGTCGGCGCCACCACAACAGAATCACGCGACCCGAACACGCCCGCGTTATAAACCGCAACATCCAATGAGCGCGGTTTGATTGCGCTTGCGAAGGCGGCGACCGACTTGACATCGGTTGTATCCAGTACCATCGTTTCAGCGCCTAATGCTGCAAGTTTTTTGCCGTCAACTGCGCGGCGATGGGTGGCGATTACGTCCCAACCATCGTGACGATATTGACGTACAAATTCAAGGCCAAGGCCACGCGATGCGCCGATGATGAGGATGGTTTTCAGGGGACACTTTCGCTTGCGGAAAATATTTAAAAGCTAGGATTAGAGGGTCGTTTGAGGCATTTAAGTCTCAAACGACCCGCCAGCGCTGGAGTTTATGATTTTGAGGAGGTTTAAACAGGGTTTAGACGAATCTCAAACAAGTTTTAGACGAGTGTTAAACGAGGTTTAGATTATCTCAACGGCCAACGCTGTCGCCTCACCACCGCCAATACAAAGCGACGCAATCCCACGCTTGCCACCGCGTGCCTTGAGGGCATGAATCAGCGTCACAATCAACCGTGCGCCAGATGCGCCAATCGGGTGGCCAAGTGCGCAAGCGCCGCCATTGACATTCACTTTTTCGTGCGGCAAACCCAAATCTTTCATGGCGGCCATCGTCACCACAGCGAAGGCTTCATTGATCTCGTAGAGGTCCACATTTGCCGGTGCCCAGCCGAGCTTTTTCTGCAATTTATCAATGGCACCAACAGGGGCAGTCGTGAACCATTCAGGCTCGTGGGCGTTTGAGGCGTGGCCGACGACGCGGGCGAGTGGTGTGATGCCTCTTGCCTTGGCATCAGACTCTTTCATCAAAATCAGAATCGCCGCACCGTCTGAAATCGACGACGATGAGGCCGCCGTAACGGTACCGTCTTTGTTAAAAGCAGGGCGCAACGAGGCAATTTTTTCCGGCTTGCACAAGCCGGGCGGCTCGTCTGTTGACAATACGGTATCACCACCTTTGCCTGAAACAGTGACGCCCGCAATTTCGTCGTTGAATGCACCGCTTGCAACCGCCGCTTGCGCACGTTTCACGCTCTCAGCGGCGAAGGCATCCTGCATCTCGCGGGTGAAGCCGTATTTGGCGGCCGTCGCATCGGCAAAAATACCCATCGATTTGCCATCGTAAGCGTTTTCCAGGCCGTCAAACGCCATATGGTCAAGGCACCTTACGTGACCATAGCGGAAGCCTTGGCGCGCTTTTGGCAACAAATAGGGCGCGTTAGACATGCTCTCCATCCCGCCAGCCACCATCACGTTCGCCGAGCCGGCAATAATGGCATCGTGCGCCATCATCACGGTTTTCATGCCGGAGCCGCAGACCTTATTAACGGTAGAACATGCCGTTGATTTCAGCAGATCAGCCCCCAACACTGCCTGGCGTGCAGGCGCTTGGCCAAGCGCGGCGGGCAACACGCAGCCAATAATGGCCTCGGTGATGTCGTCTGCATTCAAGCCAGATTGCGCAACCGCGGCTCTGATGGCAACCGAGGCTAGTTGCGGCGATGTCATGGAAAGCAGTTGGCCATTCATCGCCCCGATAGGCGTGCGTTTTGCGGCGACAATTACGACTGAATCTTTGTTTGCGTCAGACATGGTCTATCCTTTAAAAACTGTTGTTAAAACATCAAATACCAGCGTTAAATTTTTATGCGGTTTCGCCAAATAATTCCCGCCCAATCAACATTCTGCGAATTTCGTTCGTTCCTGCACCGATGTCATAAAGCTTCGCATCGCGCAACAAACGTCCGGCTGGATATTCATTAATATAACCGTTGCCGCCGAGTGCCTGAATGGCTTCCAGAGCCACTTTCACGGCAGATTCGGACGCATATAAAATACACGCCGCCGCATCTTTGCGTGCCGCGCGGCCGCGGCCTTGATCCAGCATTTCTGCTACACGATAAGTGAATGCGCGCGACGATTGCAACGCTACATACATATCTGCCATTTTGCCTTGCATCAAACCGAATGTGCCAATCGCTTGACCGAATTGTTTGCGTTCGTGCATGTAAGGCAATACCAAATCCATCGCTGCCTGCATAATGCCAATCGGGCCACCGGAGAGCACCGTGCGTTCGGTATCGAGGCCGGACATCAACACCTTCGAGCCCGCATTCAACGTGCCTAAAATATTTTCTTCGGGGATTTCGCAATCCTCGAACACCAGCTCGCACGTGTCGGAGCCACGCATACCGAGTTTGTCGAGTTTTTGCGCGGTGCGGAAACCTTTAAAGCCTTTTTCGACGATAAATGCCGTCATCGCTTTCGAACCCATTTCTTTCGGTGCGGTGCGCATATAGACGATCAAGACATCGGCGTGCGGACCGTTGGTGATCCACATTTTGTTGCCGTTGGCGATATAACGATCGCCCTTTTTCTCGGCCTTACAAGCCATGGAGCCAACCACATCGGAGCCGGCGCCTGGTTCGCTCATCGCCAAGGCACCAACAAATTCTCCTGAACATAATTTGGGCAAATATTTTTGGCGCTGCGCATCAGTACCGTTCAAATACAAATTATTAACGCATAAATTTGAATGCGCGCCATACGCCAAGCCAACCGATGCGGAGGCGCGGGAAACCTCCTCCATCGCCACCGTGTGCGCTAAATAGCCCATTCCGGTGCCGCCAAATTCCTCGGCAACCGAAATGCCCAGCAGCCCGAGATCCCCCATTTTTTTCCACATATCCATGGGGAAATGATTGTCGTGATCAATCGCGGCAGCACGTGGCGCTAACTCAACATCACACATGCGTTTTACCGTATCGCGCAGCGCATCGGTGTCGTCAGTCAAATGAGTATCAAAAATCATGGGTTCTCCAAAGTGAGCGATGATCCTAAGCCCTTGTCGGGTGGCGGACATTTTTTAAAGCTAAACCCAAATTTTACTATTTTGTAAGGCGCGTTTGTGAGGCGTTTTATGGCGCGTTTACTTGGCGCCCATTCGAATCGCCCCGTCGAGGCGAATCACTTCGCCGTTGAGCACTTCATTTTCAATGATGTGTTTTGCTAACGCCGCGTATTCATCGGGGCGACCTAAGCGGGCAGGGAAGGGGATTTGTGCGCCGAGTGAAGCGCGGACCTCCTCGCTCATGCCTTGCAACATGGGCGTATCAAAAATGCCGGGGGCGATGGTCATCACGCGGATGCCAAATTTGGCCAACTCGCGGGCGATGGGGAGCGTCATTCCGTTCACGCCGGCCTTCGAGGCCGCATAACCGGCTTGGCCGATTTGGCCTTCAAACGACGCGACAGAAGAGGTATTGATGATCACGCCGCGCTCGCCGTTAACGTCAGGCGGTTGAGTCGTCATTGCAGCCGCAGCCAAACGGATCACGTTAAAGGTGCCGATTAAATTGATACTGATGGTGCGCGAAAAATTGGCTAATGAATGGGCGCCAGTCTTGCCAACCACGCGCTCGCCCGGTGCCACACCCGCGCAATTCAGCACGCCATGAATGCCGCCAAATGCCGAGGCGCACAAATCGACCGCCGCTTGCACACTTGCTTCATCACAGACATTGGTTTCGATAAATTTGGATTTTGAACCCAATTCGGCCACCATCTTTCCGCCGCCATCTTTGTTGATATCAGCAATGACCACGTTGCCGCCGTTGGCGATCAGGAGTCGTGCAGTCGCTGCACCGAGACCAGAGCCGCCACCCGCGACGAGAAAAGTATGGTTTTGAATCTGCATAGTGAATATTATCCTGTGGTGAGGGGGTGGATTGGGTAAAGGGCGCCGATAAAGGCACCGATAAAGGCGCCGATAAAAGCGCAAAAGCGCATATAAAAACCGTCGCCAATTATACGGCTAGTAACCCTTTTCCAATTCATCGCAATATTTGTCCGTAAATTACGCGCATAAAACACTCAAATTGGTTTAGGGCCCCAATTTTTTGACGCCGTCGAATATGCTACCGTCTCGATCTCTCAATCTCTTGGTTCCTCTACCTCACAGGTTTTTAATTTTTAATATATGGCGGCTCATTTTCATTTGATCAGAGATGGCGTTAAGGTCATTGAGCGCGGCTGGCTCAACTGCAATCAAATTGTTTTGACGGCACAAGACAACAATGTGGTCGTCGACTCAGGCTACGGTCGCCATGCCGGCCATACCTTGAGTTTGATTAATCGCGCACTCAACAACGAACCCGTTCAATGGCTGATCAATACGCATTGCCACAGCGACCACATGGGTGGCAATCGCGCTTTGCGGGAACGTGATGCCTGCCGAGTGACGATCCCGGAAGGTGAAGTTGCACACATTGAGCCGTGGACCGCGCAAAGCTGTTGGTCAGAGGACACCGACCAATACGCCGAGCCATTTGAATTCGATGACACGATTGCCGGCGGCGATACTTTCGTTGCAGGGGGATTGCGCTGGATGGCGATTGCAGCCCCGGGACATGATATGGGCGCGCTTATTTTTTGGTGCGAGCAAGAGAGAATGCTGATCTCCGGTGATGCGCTCTGGGAACGCGGGTTGGGCTTTGTTTGGCCGGAAAAATATGCGCCCGATCGTATGCCGGGAATCGACAAACCCAGCCCCGACATTGCTGCCGCCGATAGCGCAAACTCGCCAATTGGCGCGGCGCTTGCGGCGTTGTCCACGATTGAAGCGCTACGGCCGAGGCTGGTTATTCCCGGCCATGGCGCGCCGTTTACCGATGTCAGCAGCGCGCTTGAATTTAGTCGTTCACGATTATCCGCATTTGCCAATGATCCCGCGAAAAATGCGCGGCAGATTGTTAAATCACTGTTTGTATTCTCGTTGCTGGACAAAGGCGAAATGGCGCTTGGCGCGCTGCCAAGCTATCTCGCATCGGTGCCGGTGCATCGGCGCGTGAACGAGGAATTTCTAAACATTGACTATGCGGATTTGGCGGCGATGTTGGTCAGAGACTTGAGCGCGAACGGCGCGGTGATCATTGATCGAAGCACAGCAGAACCAATCATTCGCCCGACAATGCGCGCTTGATCGCTGTCCAATTCGCTGTCCAATTCGCTGGGCCACCGGGCAATGCAGTGGGCAATGCACCGCACAATATCCAGAGCCAATCGGTTTAGAAAGATTATTCAAATCGGCCGGATTCACCTGCGAATTGTCATTTTTTGTGGAATCCGGCTATTCCTGGCCTGCTTCGAGGGTTTTCCTGACCATTCTTTACGATTCTGCGGCTCGAACGGCATAAGCTTATCTCGTAAAAGCTGGTCGTTGGTCAGGTTGCCTTTGACGGGCTCGGCACTCAGAAATTTTGGGGCCCAGCCTCAGCCTGTCCCGCCCCGCCTTGCTGTCGAGTACGACTGCTATGGAGGTTTAGGGTTGAGTCCAGGGTTGGGTTTATACCGGCAACGTCCCATTCAACTGTAGAAACGCATTGATGATCAGAACTAGCGTGTACCGATAGCTTTTTAAACAAATAAAAACATCATGCTGGCAAGTCTAAAACTAGAACACAAGATTGGTATCGTGCTCACTGTGGGACTCGCGCTCGCAGTGTTGATGGCGGGCGTTGGCTATGTGGCGGTTTTAAATCTGCGTAACAGTTCCGATTGGACGCAGCATACCCACGAAGTTCTCAATGTCACTCAACAGATTGAAAACAACCTGTTGGATGCCGAGATCGGACAGCGAGGATATTTGCTCACCGGCAAAAATTCTTATCTGTCGTCCTACCAAGCCAGTATCAGCCGGGTCGATGGCAGCTTGGCCAATTTTAAACAACTCGTTGCTGACAGCCCCATTCAATCAAAATCAGCCGACACATTGCACCAGCTCGCCGAGGACAAAATGGGAGAGCTCAAGCAGGCCATTGCGCGCTACGATGAGCGTGGTCTGGCGGCGGCGATGGAATTGCTTCAGCAGGATATCGACAAGCAGAGGATGACCGGCATTCGCCGCGAAGTCGCGTTGGTTGCCGAGCGAGAGAACACCTTTTCGGCAGGGCATATTAAAGCCGAGAATAGGGCGTTTTTTCTCATCGTGTTCGGCTTCTGCTGCCTGATACTGCTGTATGCGGCATTCGTTATGTTTAGCTATTGGCTGCTCTGTGACGAGATACTCAAGCGACGCGAACTACAGACAAAATTGATCGATAGCGATGCCCGCATCCGCGCCATCACTGATCATGTGCCCGCACTGATTGTCTACATTGATCGGGACGAACGCTACCGGTTTTGTAACCGATTTATGGTGGAAAAATTTGGCAGGTCGCAGGAGAGCGTCTTGGGCTGCACCATGCGGGAGGTTTGCGGCAAACGTCTATACACCGACGTGTTCGGTTATGTGCAGCGAGTCTTTTCCGGCGAGCTGGTGAGCTTTGACAGCACGATCGTGCAGGGTGCCCAAACACTGCATCACCACAGCGACTATATTCCCGATATCGGCAGTGATGGCCAGGTGCGTGGTTTCTATGCCATTTCGTTTGACGTTACCAGCCGTAAAGCCGTGGAAGAAGCCGTTTTTCAAGAGCACGAACGTTTGGACGTGACCCTGAGGTCAATCGGTGATGCCGTAATGACGACGAATGTAGACGGCGAAATCAATTATTTAAATCCGGTTGCCGAGGCCATGACCGGCTGGCGTCACCAGGAGGCGAACGGTCGGCCGATTAACGAGGTGCTCAATATCATCAACGCAAAGTCTCGCGAGAAAGTGCTGAATCCTTTGGTGCAGGAAATACGCCAAGGCTGTGTCGTTGAGCTTGCGTCAAATTCGCTCTTGATCATGCGCGACGGCCGTGAAGTGGCGATTGAAGATTCGGCCGCACCAATTCGGGATCGCCGTGGTGCAGTCATTGGCTGGGTCTTGGTGTTTCGTGATGTTAGCGAAATGCGAGCGCTGGCGTTGCGAATGGGACATATGGCGCATCACGATAGCCTGACGGACCTGCCGAACAGGGCACTGCTGAATGATCGAATTTCGCAGACGATCGCAATCGCCAAACGAAACCAAACGCGCTTCGCGGTGCTTTTCTGCGACTTGGATAGGTTTAAGCAGGTCAATGATTCGCTTGGCCACGCCGCCGGTGACGCGCTACTCAAGCAGGTTGCAACTCGCCTCGTCAGTGCGGTGCGCGAAGCCGATACCGTGTGTCGTCAAGGCGGCGATGAATTTCTAGTGTTGCTGCATGATGTGCAAGGCAACCAGTCGGTTCAGCAGACTGCCGAAAAGATTGGCGCGCTCATTTCGGTACCTTACTCGATTGATGGCAACGAGGTGCATATCGGTATCACCATCGGTATCAGCATATTCCCGGACGATGGGATCGTCGCGTTGAGCCTTCTGAAAAATGCTGATGCGGCGATGTATCGGTTGAAGAACGCAAAACGCGAAATGCGCAACAGCAAGCTTGGCGAGCCGAGGTGAGCAGGATCAGCCATAACCAAGCCTATCGGACTGTTGGCGCTATGATGCGGAATGCATTGCCGTTTCGTGTGTCGTGTTTTGTGCTTTGTGCTTTGTGCTTTGTGTTTTGTGTTTTGTGCATTGTGCATTGTGCGTAGCGCTTAGTGCTTAGTGCTCAGTGCTTAGTGCCTACTGCGTGATGCTTAGCACTTAGTTTTTAAGGGTGCTGCATATGCCGCCCCGCGCTGATTTACCCAAGCTGACGACGGTGTTCGGCGCCAAGGATTCGCGGCCATTGCTTAACAAAATGGCCCACGCGCAGAAATTCCCAACAGGATATTTCAGCGGGCGTGTGTGCCAAACTAGTAGCGCAGGCGTTGGTTAGCTTGAATTAAAAGATTCACATTGTTAGTATTTTTTGGCAATCTCACGCAAAATGCATAGCCATCACCAAGGAATATATAAATGATAGCGGCCTTACCGTTTCAAAAACTGAATTTAGCGTTTTTGTTTGCGCGACGCTTATTTGCGACTGCTTTGCTCGCATCTACCGCTTTTTTGCCGGCTCATATTGCGTTTGCGCAGACGCTACCAGCGCCGTCAAGGGCCGCGTCGAATGCAGCTCAGCCTGCTTTCGCACCAAGTTCCGCCGCCATTTCCAACCCCAGTAGCGGGAATGCGCCAGTCGCGACTAGCAGTGGTGCGAACACCGCCGGAGCCGCGACGGAGACCAAGACTTTGGAAGTTAACACTGCTGCGAAAGTGGTGTTAGTTGAAGGTAATGTGGTGGTAATTGCGCCGTCAACCGCCAGCGTAACTGCGCAGCGGCGGAAAGTAAAAGTGGGCGATATGTTGATCGAGGGGGAATCAATTGTCACCGGCCGAGATGGTGAGCTACATTTGGATATGGAAGACGGCGGCTATATGGCGATTCGCCCCAATACGCGAATGCGGATCGTCAAATATCAGGCCAAAGGAAATGATTTTGATACCGGTGTTTTTAGCTTGCTGCAAGGCAGCTTTCGTTCCGTCACGGGTTGGATCGGAAAATTTAACCAAAGCAAATACATCGTTCGCACGCCCAGCGCGACGATTGGCATTCGCGGCACCGATCATGAACCGCTGGTGATTCCGCCAGGCGCAACCGAAGGCGAGCCGGGTACTTACGACAAAGTGAATGCCGGCGGCAGCGTGATGACGACAGCGCAAGGTCGCGCCGAGGTCGCGCCTAATCAGGCAGGGTTCGTCGCGCAGGCTGGCAAAGCGGCACCGCGTACGCTGAGTGCTGTCCCGGTTTTTTTTCGAGCTACGCGAAACGAGCGGCTCCTCGAGGGGAAACACGATATTGTTCAGCAGCGCATCGCCGAACGGCGTGAGACACGAAGAACTGAAATAAAGAAAATTATTGATACCAAAAAAGCGGCATTTGAAAATCGGGCTGCTAATAAAGCAGCCAACAAAGCTGCTAAAAAAGAAGAACGCACACAAGCCAGAGCGCAAGCCAAAGCCGAGGCCTTAGCGGCAAAACAAAAAGCCAAACAGGACGCTGCTGCGAAAAAAAGCGGGAATGCATCAAATGGCGAAAAAACACATATTGGTCCTCGTGGAAGATAAACCAAGCTGGCACCAGATTAAGTCGATTGAAGTTGAGAAGGAAGATATTCGACTTGGCGCAAGTGGGCTACAAAATTAGCGTGCTGATGAGTGGTGGTTGTGGGCTGCAGTTGTGCATCGTCATTATCAATTCGCTTTTGTTTGCGTTACTATCAGTGATGGCATTTTATCGTTGATGTCGCTAGCGCAGTCGGTGCAATGATGCAAATAGTGCAAATGGTGCAAAAAAGGCAAATGCGGCAAAGCATCAGAAGCGGCAAGCTTTTGATGCTTTGGGTCGTCCTGTTTTTGTCAATCGTTCCATTGGCGCAATCGCTGGCCGTTTGGCATTCTTATTCTCATTGCATTACCGAGGCAAAAACAGATTTTGACGGCAAACATGGCGGAACAACGACAGCATGCGCACTCTGCTTGGCTGTATCAAGTTTAGATAGTGCCCTACCGCAGCTCCCCGCTGCGGTAGGTTCAACCGCGGCATCGTATCCGATACCGCAAACGCGAGCGCTGGCCCTCGTCAGCGCTGCGGTCAATCGCTATTACGCGATTCGCGCGCCTCCCGTGTCTCCACAGTCCTAAATTCTCATACGTGTTGATGCTCGGCTAACCTGCCAGGGCAGCCGCGTATTCGCATTGTTGTGGAATATTTATGTGGAGCAGATCATGCGTCAAAAATTTATCTCGTTGATCGGGTTTACGATCGCGACCGGAGCGCCGCTGTGTACCTTTGCCGAGCCGTCAGCCGTGTCATCAGCTGCATCAGTCTCACCAGCCATTGCGCCAGCAGAAATCAGTGCATTGAAGCAGGAAATTCAAGCGATAAGAACCGCCTACGAAGCACGTTTGCAGGCGCTTGAATTGCGCTTGAAGATCGCGGAAATGGCGGTGCTGCCTGCCGCAAATAATGCTGCCTCTGCCTCTGCGGCTGCGCCTATCGCGGCGCTATCCATACCGTCAGCGAGCGCCGCAAATACCACTGACACCGCCGCGAGCGGTGCCAGTAGGTCTGGCGCTAACGCTTTTAATCCGGCCATATCACTGATTTTATCGGGCGTTTACACCAACACTGCAAAAGATCCAGCGGCCTATGCGATCACCGGCTTTAGCCTCCCAACGTCAGCAGAAATCGGCCCGGGCAAGCGTGGGTTTAGTCTTGCCGAGACAGAGTTGGGATTGAACGCCAGCATCGATCCTTGGCTACGCGGGGCGACGACTATTTCGTTGCACCCCGATAACGCGGTCTCGGTTGAGGAAGCATTCGTCCAATCGACGGCTCTGGGAAATGGATTCACCGCGAAAGCGGGCCGCTTTTTTTCGGGGGTTGGCTACTTAAACGATCATCATAGCCACACATGGGATTTTGTGGACAATCCGTTGGCTTATCAAGCACTGCTCGGCACGCAGTATGGTGACGACGGGGTGCAACTGCGCTGGCTCGCACCGACCGAATTATTTCTCGAGTTTGGTGCCGAGCTCGGCTCTGGGCGGGGATTCCCGGGCGGCGACGGTGGTGGCAGCGGACGCAACGGCGCGGGCATGCGTGCCCTCTATACCCATGCAGGCGGTGATGTCGGCGATAGTCACAGCTGGCGTGCGGGCGTTTCTATATTGAACGCCAAATCCAGCGAGCAGTCGCTGACAACCGCCGACAGCCAAGGCAATCACATCGATAGCGTGTTCAACGGCAACACCCGGGTCTGGATGAGCGATTTTGTGTGGAAATGGGCTCCCAATGGCAATGCGACGCGTACCAACTTTAAGTTGCAGGGTGAGTATTTGCGCAGCACCAAAGATGGCAACACCAGCTATGGCGGATTGAGTCGTCAACAGCAAGCAACGCAGTCAGGCTGGTACTTGCAGAGCATCGTACAATTCGCGCCGGGCTGGCGTTTTGGGCTGCGGACAGAGCAGCTGAATGCTGGGAAATTTGATGTGGATAGCACTGCGCTGCCGTTCGCATTGAGTAGCGCAGCGACCAACTATCGGCCACGCAAAGATAGCGTGATGCTCGATTTTAGCGCCAGTGAATTTTCGCGATTCCGCCTGCAGTTTGCGCGCGATCGCGCCCGCGAGGGTGTGATCGATAATCAGCTTTTTTTGCAATACCAGATGAGCCTTGGTGCGCATGGTGCGCACAATTATTAAGCCAATCATTTTCGGAGAGTAAACCATGTCGACGTTAAATATTTTTGTTGCCGGTTTGTCGCTTGTTTGTGCGACTGCCTGCGGATCAGCGCAGGCGGCGCTGAAAGTGCTGGCTTGCGAGCCCGAGTGGGCGGCGCTAACGCAGGAGCTAGGCGGTGATTTAGTCGATGTTTCATCGGCGACCACGGCGCTGCAAGATCCGCACCAGATCCAAGCTAAGCCAAGTCTGATTGCGCGCGTTCGCAACGCTAATCTGATCGTTTGTACCGGTGCGGAGCTCGAAATTGGCTGGCTACCGGCCTTGTTACAACAGGCCGGCAACAGCAAAGTACAAGTAGGGCAACCGGGTAATTTTGCCGCCGCCGATTTCGTGCGTAAACTTGATGTTCCCACCCAGCTTGATCGCTCCCAAGGGGATGTTCATGCTGCTGGCAACCCGCATATTCAAACGGATCCACGCAACATCGCTGCCGTTGCGGTCGCGCTAACGGCCCGTCTTAGGCTAGTCGACGCAGGCCATGCCGCCCAATATTCAGAACGCTATGCCCAGTTTGACAAGCGCTGGCAACAAAGCATGGCGCGCTGGGCGGTCTTGGCCGCGCCACTCAAAGGCACGAGTGTGGTGTCGCAACATAACGGTTTCGTGTACCTGTATGAATGGCTTGGGTTGAAAGAGGTGGCGGTATTAGAGCCTAAACCGGGGGTTGAACCAACTGCATCACACCTGCAACAGGTTCTAGCGACGGTCAAAGCGACGCCTGCTCGTATGGTTATTTATGCGGCGTATCAGGATCCGCGGCCATCGGATTGGTTGAGCAAAAACGCCAATGTCATCGCGGTTAAAGTGCCGTTTACGGTTGGCGGCAGTGATGGTGCGAAAGATATTTTTTCGCTCTTCGACGATACGTTAGCAAGACTCAATGCAGGCTTGGTTTCGAAATGAACTGGACCGCGCTGGATATTGGCATCCTCGGCCCTGCGCTGATTGCGGGGTTGTTGGTGCTCGCAACGCATGTCCCATTGGGTACGCAAGTACTGGATCGCGGGATCGTATTTATCGATCTCGCGATTGCGCAGATCGCAGGCTTGGGCGTGATTGCCGCCGATGCCATGGGTTTGCCAGACGGTGGCATTGCCGTGCAGGCATCTGCCGTCACCGCTGCCCTGCTAGGCGCCATGTTACTCACTTGGACGGAGCGACGCGCCCCGCAACAGCAAGAAGCGTTGATTGGCGTAATGTTTATTCTCGCTGCTTGTGCGGGGATTTTACTGCTGTCGGGCAATCCGCATGGCGGTGAGCATCTTAAAGATTTGTTGGTAGGGCAAATTTTATGGGTTAACAATACACAGCTCATATGGCTCGGCACCGTCTCGGCAGTCATTTTGGTGGCGCTCTGGTTGGGACTCATGAAGCGGCTGGGACGCTTTGGCTTCTATGCGATCTTCTCGATCGCGGTCACGGCCTCCGTGCAGGTGGTTGGTGTGTATCTGGTGTTTTCCAGCCTCATTATTCCCGCGCTGGCAACGCGTCAGCTGCAAGGCGAGTTGCGCTTGATGATTGCCTATGGCGTTGGCGTGGTTGGCTACGGTCTAGGGTTGGCGCTGTCGGCACTATTTGATCTGCCTTCGGGCGCGGTTATCGTTTGGACGTTGGCGGCATGCGCGTTGGTGGCGGCAGTCAGTTTTAAATCTGCACCTTAGGTGGCGCTAAACAAGCAGGACGCGGTTTGGGCAAACGTGTTTTGTCGATAACAATTTACGGTGCAAGCCTTACAATAATCATTCCGACGGTAATCGAAACGAATATAAACCCTGCCACTAACGAAAGCGGTTCAACTGTGATGCCTACGCTTGCCTTCAAATCCATCAATTACACTGGCCCGAAACAAGGGGTACGGCTCATTGTCACTGGCGCGGTGCACGGAAACGAGACCTGCGGAACCAAAGCGATTTTCAGGGTGATTGATGATATCGAAAGCCAACGCCTAAGCATTGTCGCCGGAAGCGTGACCTTCGTCCCGATTACCAATCCGTTGGCCTATGCTCGCGGCGAGCGGGTGGGCGATCGTAATTTGAACCGTAATTTGTACCCGGTTAAAGCGCCGCGCGATTTTGAAGACTATATTGCAAACTGGCTCTGCCCGCTCTTGGCGCAGCACGAGGTGCTGCTGGATTTACATTCGACGCGAGCGCAGAACCCGCCATTTGCCATGCTGGGTCCCGAGAACAACGCGGGCGACTTGCAGCCGTTTGTGCACTATGAGAAAGAACGTGCGCTCGCCAAGGTGTTGGGGGTAAAACGCTTTGTCGATGGTTGGCTTGCCACTTACGCGCGCGGTGTTGATCGCCGTGTGGCCTACGCGGCAGGTACAGGCAAACAACTGAATCCGCTCAACACAGATCCGCATTATGGTGTCGGCACGACCGAATATATGCGCTCGGTTGGCGGTTACTCGATCACGCTCGAATGTGGTTCGCATGATGATCCCGCCTCACCCGATGTTGCCTACCGCGCCATTCTCAACACGCTAGCGCATTTGAGGTTAACAGATGCCAGCACCCCCTTGGGCGCCTCCACCGAAAACTCCGCGCCAGTAGCGGAGTTTGAGGCATTGCAGATGTATGAAGTGCACGATAAAAACCATGCCGATGATCGCTTTGTACGGACATGGGCGAGCTTCGATCCGCTTAAAAAGGGTGATCTGATTGGAATTCGCCACGATGGTGTGAACGTGGTCGCCGATGCGGATGGTTGCATCTTATTTCCTGATGCGAAAGCCGAGCCGGGTAATGAATGGTTTTATGTCGCAAAGACGTTAGACCATATCTAATTTGCCGAAGAAATTAATGTTGCATTTACGCTAAATTCGAGCATCGCTTATGCGGCAGGTTCTAACCGATGCGGTGATTTAATCGCTGCACTTCGTATTCGGCGTAGATTCCTTTGATCGCCATCATCGCCATCATCGCCATCAACACCTGAATTTCGGAGATATGCGCAGGATCGCTGGTAAACGGTGGCTCAATATAATACGGTTTGGGCGTCAATATGACGTAATCAACCCAGTCGCGAGGGAGATCGATGCGTGGAAGCGTGTCCAAAATCTTATTAACTTGGATGATAACGATTCCACTTTAGAATGCGGTTGCTTCAACAATCGCGGGCGTGTCCTCCGTGTTTGGGCTCGCGTAAAGGTTGCCGTGCCGGTCCGCAGCTTCGGCTACGATCAACGCTACCCGCGGCGTCAAATCAACGAAATAGTGGGTGAATAATTCTAGGTAATTGTGGATCGCGCCGATGTTGATCTTTCCCGCCGAGACAAGCTTGGTAAGGCACGCCGCTTGCTGACCGGAAAATGAAAAATCTACGCGCAACGCGATGCCGCGTTCAAACACATCTAAATGTTCCGACAGTACCAGTACGGGTTGTATCAGGTGCAGATTGTTGATACGTTGCAGGATCAAGTGCAGCTAACGCGGCGCTTAGAAAATCTGCCTGCTTCTGGTTATTGTCTTCCAGACAAACGCGATCCCCGCAATCCAAAGCCTGATGCAGTAAATCGCAAGTTTGTTCGGCCCGTACTATTTTTTCCGATATTGCCGTGCCTAGCGTGGCGCGTACCCGGTCTAGTCGTTGATTGCGGTTGATTGCGGTTGATTAGTAGGGTGTTCCAACTATGGCCTGGCGCTGTCATTTGCGTCTTGTCATTTATTTGGTGCCCATGATCATATTTGGCAAACCAACTGCGATGCCGGGCATCAAACAAAGTAGCAACACGGCCAAAAACATCAGCGCGACAAACGGCATCACGCCCCAGATTACGTCCCTGAGCGGAATGTCCGGCGCGATATTTTTGATCACAAAAATATTGAGGCCGACCGGTGGATGTATCAAGCCCATTTCCATGACGATCGTCATTACGACGCCGAACCAAATCAAATCAAAACCGGCGGCTTTCAGGGGCGGTAAAATAACCGGCGCCGTCATGAGGATGATCGAGACAGGCGGCAAGAAGAAACCGAATACAATTACCATCAGCAAAATAACGGCGAGCAAAACCCATTTGGACAACTGCATGGCCACGACCCACTGCGCCGCCGATTGGCTGATATGCAAGTAGCTCATTACATATGAATACAAAAGCGACATGCCAATAATGACCAGCAGCATTGTCGATTCTTTAATCGTCGAAGTAAGAATCGGCGACAAATCTTTCGGCTTCCAAATCCCGTAGACGATTGCGATGAGTCCCAACGCCAGCAACGCACCCAATCCCGCCGTCTCGGAGGGCGTTGCGAAACCACCGTAGAGCGCGACCATCACGCCGATGAGTAAAACGATAAACGGCAAAACGCGCGGCAGCATTTCAATTTTTTGTGAGAACGTGAAATTTTCTGCATGCAAATAGGCAGATTTTGTACCGCCGCTCTCATAGACTGCGAGCGCTGCCTTATATTCCTTCCGTGCACGATAGACAGCGTATCCGGCGAACATCACTACCAACAATACGCCGGGACCAATGCCCGCGAGGAACAAGCGACCAAGCGATTGTTCCGCTGCTACAGCATACAAAATCATCGTGATTGACGGTGGCAGCAGAATGCCGAGCGTGCCCCCAGCTGCAATAATTCCCGCCGCGAAGCCCGGCGAGTAACCGCGTTTGCGCATCTCTGGAATGCCGGCTGAACCAATAGCCGAGCATGTCGCCGGGGAAGAGCCGGCCATGGCGGCGAATAAGGCACACGCCACGACGTTAGCAATGCCAAGCCCGCCCGGTACTTTGTGCAGCCAAGTATGAATCGCGGAGTATAAATCCTTACCAGCAGGCGATTTGCCAATGGCCGCACCTTTTAGAATAAAGAGCGGAATCGACAGTAAGGTGATCGATGCCATTTCTTCATAAACGTTTTGCGTCACTGTATCGAGGGACGCTGCAGGCATGAAAAAATACATAAAGCTGACCGCGACAACGCCCAACGCAAACGCGATCGGCATGCCGGAGAACATGAGTAACAGTGTGGCAACGCCGTAAAACACGCCCAACATCAACTCGCTCATGTTGAACCCGTTTTAGCCGCACGTTTTTTTGTAATGCGGGCGAGTACCTGTACAAAAATTTGAACAGCCAATAGACTCATTCCAAATGCCATCAACGAATACGGAATCCAAAGCGGCGGCGCAAATGTTGAAGTTGTCGTTTGTCCGTCTACAAATGCCTCGTGGCATAAGGTCCAAGATTTCCACGAAAAGAATGCGCAGAACAGGAAAGAAACCACATCGACAAATAATAGGCGGATGGCATTGACGCGATCGGGCAATATCCCTGTCAGCGCCTCAATGCCAATGTGGCCGCGATACGATTGCACGTACGCCGCGGACAAGAAGGTAACGCCAACCAGCATAAATACCGATGCTTCATCCTGCCAATCAGTCGGCACGCGAAAAAAATATCGCGTGACAACCGAGTAGGTTAACACCACAGACGTGAGAATCAACGCTGCCATTGACAGCGCTAGAAGCACTTTGTTGAGTTTGTTTAGCAGGCCGGAAAGGCCCGCTACAACGGGATTGTCTGGAATCGCGGGGCCGATATTTTGACCTTCAATTTCAGATCCATGGCTCATACAACTTTCTCAGCGAGCTTGAGCAGTTTGGCGCAGCTTTCGCTTTTGTCGGCGAAGTCTTTCCAGGCGGTCGTGCGAGCAATATCCTGCCAGCGTTTGACGGTGGCCGCAGTTAGATCAACAACGGCCGCCCCGGATTTTTGATACGTCTGCGCCACGACAATGTCGTCTTGTTGTGCGGCTTTGCGCGCGAACGTTTCTAGTTCAGCGCCAACGGCCATGATCACGGCCTGCTGCTCTTTGCTGAGCTTATCAAAAACGATCTTCGACATCATCAATGGTTCGAACATGAACCAATATGATTTGCCACGACCGGCAGTGAGAAACTTTGATACTTCTTCAAGCCGAAACGAAATCAGTGAAGTGGATGACGTGATGGCTGCATCCATCGCGCCGGTTTGCATGGCGGCGTAAATTTCATTCGATGGCAGTGAAACGACGGCGGCACCGGCGGTTTTTAAAATCAAGTCCATCTCACGCGACCCACCGCGAATTTTCAAACCTTTGACATCTTCTGGCTCAACAATTGGTTTCGCGCGTGAAGCAACGCCACCGGCTTGCCAAATCCAGCTAATCAAAACGATGCCCTTATCGCTAAGAAGTTTGGTGAGTTCTTTGCCAACTTCTGCAGTTTTCCAAGCGTAGCCTTGCTCGTACGAAGTGACCAAGCCCGGCATCAAGCCGATGTTCAACTCGGGCACTTCGCCACCCGCGTACGCAAGCGGCACGAGCGACATATCCAACGCGCCCTTGCGCATGGATGAGAATTGCGCGTTGGTCTTCATTAGCGATGAACCCGGATAAACTTCAAATTTGAGCCCGCCCTTCGTGCGCTTTTCGACCTCAAGTGCAAACATGCGGCACAGGCGATCACGAAAGTCGCCCTCAGAGAGCGAGCCGCCAGGAAATTGGTGCGAAATTTTAATCGCTGCAGTTTGTGCCTGGGTAGATTTCAAATACAACAAAGGGGTAGCAGCAAGCGCGCCGATAACGGCCCTGCGTTTTAGAAAAGACATGTATCCTCCGATGGAAATAATAGATTGGTACCAACGCCGACCCGCCGCCATGCAGGCACACGGATACACAAAAGAAAGTCGCGCACCGAGAATTGGAGCCGTTAATATTTTCTTATTGTGGAATTAATGTAGTCTGTTGCGCATGAATATGCAATGACACAAACGGCAAACTCGCGCCCGAATTGGAATCTAAACGGTTACAGGGGCGGTTATTGAAAGTGTAGAGGTGTTCATGGCTATTGTTTCTTTTGCTGCGGTTGCTGTTGCGTAATACAGTGAATATTGCCACCGCCCAATAAAATTTCACGCCCCGGCACATCGACTACTTCACGCTCGGGAAATACGCGCTGCAAAATTGCTTTCGCTTCGGCATCGTTCGCGTCGTCAAACGAGGCCGCGATAATTCCGCCATTAACAATTAAAAAATTAATATACGAAGCTGCGAGCCGGATAGACGGGTCACGCGCTTGGCTGCCAGAGACGATTTCCACGCCATCGCATTCTTCTTCGGTGGCATAGATCGGGCCGGGGATCGGCATTTTGTG
>JANYBL010000119.1 GCA_025360815.1 Burkholderiales bacterium | reverse complement strand
GCATTTTTTTTTGCAGCCCGATGTCACCGCGATGGTGCTGGTCGCCTGGCTGTCGCGCATGCCGGTTGGCATGATGGGGCTTTCGATGGTGATGTTCCTGCGCGAATCGATGGGCAATTTTAAAATTGCTGGCACCGTGTTGGGTGTGTATTTTTTGTCGATGGCAGTTGCTGCCCCTGTGTTAGGGCGGATTATTGACCGTATCGGACCAATCACGCCGTTGCGGATTACGGCCGTCATGGAGCCGTTATCGTTTGCCTTGTTCATTGCCGCGCTCTGCTGGAAATGGCCGCTCGCCGTGGTGTTTCTTTTTGCCTTCCTGATGGGTGTTTTTTCACCCCCCATCACAGTGCTCACTCGCACGCTGTGGCGACATCGTTTTCAGGACGACACGGACCGTCGCATGGCGTTTTCGGTCGATTCGGTGCTGATGGAAATGAATTTTACGATTGGCCCCGCGGCAACCGGCTTGATGCTCGCGATTAGCAATCCGCTGACCACGATTTTGGTCGTGTGGGTGATATTAACGCTATCGGTGCTGATATTTCTGCGATCGCCCGCACTCAAATATTGGCAGCAGGAACCAGTAGGTGAACGCCATTTTTTAGGCCCTTTGACGGAGCCAAAATTAATTTTGTTGTTTATCACGGTATTTGGGCTCACCACAGCCTGCGGGCTGATGGAAGTCGGGTACCCGGCATACGCCACCGCGATGGCGACACCGGCGTTTGCGGGGCTATTGCTGTCGCTCAATTCATTCGGCAGTGCGATTGGCGGCGCGGTCTACGGTGGATTGCACCTTAAAACACCAGTCGAGCGCCAATTTGCGTTTCTGTTGGCGCTGTTCGGTGTCCCGTTGTTATTGCATGGCGTGATCGACCATCCGGTTGGCTTTGTGGTGATTGCATTCGTTGCTGGCTTCACCATTTCGCCGGCATTCGCCGCGCAATCGCTGATGGTATCGCGCCTTGCCCCAGCCAAATATGCCACCGAGGCATTCACGTGGGCAGCGACGTTTATTGTCTGCGGGCTGGGAGCGGGTATGGCGGCAGCTGGGACACTGTCCGAATCGGTACACGCCAAATCACCATTTGTGGTGGCGGGGATATTGATGCTGTCAATGGCGGCGCTGGCGTTGCTGCTTAAATCGACTAGTTCAAACACGTCACATTCGTCACCTTCGTCAAATACCTAAACTCCACCGACTGGCGCAGATTCAGCAAATGCCTGAAAAACGATCGCCAAAAACTTACTGCACGCTCTCGTCTAACACGACGCCAGGCGGTAGCGAGACTGTTTCAATACCTTCGTCTCGCAGTGCCACCGCTTCCGAAAGCGAAACACGGCCCCGAATATTGCGATGTGATTCTTCGCCATAATGAATGCGGCGTGCGGTTTCAGCGAACTCATTGCCGACATTTTCGGTGTTGGTCAGCACGAAGTTTTTGAATTGCTTAAGCATATGCTCCTGCAAGCCCGGCAACATGGATGCGGCCAACACCTCTTGTGCGCGGCTTGCCGGTTGTTTGTTTTGTGAACTGCTAATTGGGGACGATTCGCTGGACAACATCGAGGATCCATCTGATTTGCCTGACGAAGCACCAGAATTAATGCGCGGCGCAGAAAGTTGTTTGGTGATGTGTTTATCGCCGCAAAATGGGCACTCCACCAAGCCGTTCGCAGCTTGGCGATCATATTCGTCAGCCGAGCGAAACCAGCCGTCGAAGACATGTTGTTCGGAACAGGACAAATTAAAAACGATCATCAAAAATCTCAGTAGAAGCGAATGGTTGGCGCATAAAGCGGCGTACGAGCCCCAATTATAAGGGACGGCAAACGACTTTATTTCATTGCTGTCGCACAATGATTGCAATGGAATAACGCACATTACGGCATAAAAGTGGACGCATAACGTTTCCGGAGTTCATTTTTCTGTACTTTCCCCATCGCATTACGGGGCAAATCATCAACGATAAAAACTCTTTTGGGCACTTTGAAGTTCGCAACTTTGGTTTTCATCGCCGCAATCACTGCCGATTCGGAAATAGGCTCAAAACCCGCATCTGGCAGGGAGGCTGGGGCTGGTATTCGCGGTGGAAGTTGCTTGGCGACCAACACCACCACCACCGCTTCTCCAAAATCAGGGTGCGGCACCCCGATGACGGCACTTTCAGAAACGCCGTCCATCTCATCGACCAGCAGCTCCAACTCTTTTGGGTAAATATTGTAGGCACCGGAAATCACCAAATCTTTTGAACGCCCGACAATTGCGATATATCCATCAACATCATAAAGTCCCAAATCACCGGTTTTAAAGAAGCCGTCATCGGTAAATTCTTCTTTGTTTTTTTCCGGCATGCGCCAATAACCCGGTAGCACATTGGGACCTTTCACCTGAAGCCCGCCGACTTCGTTGGTCTTGGCGTGGCCGCCATCTTCATTCATGAGCCGTACTGTCACACCCGGCAAAGCACGACCTACTGTGCCGCCCTTGCGCTCACCTAGCAACGGATTCGAGGCAATCATGCCGGTCTCGGTCATTCCGTAGCGTTCCAAAATGGTATGTCCGGTGCGGGTTTGGAATGCGTTGAATGTGTCCGCCAATAGCGGGGCAGAACCCGATACAAACAACCGCATTTTTTTACACGCCGTCTCAGTGAACGATGGCTCAGCTAACAGGCGCGTATACATCGTCGGCACGCCCATAAACACCGTGACATCATTCAATGCGGTCACGGCGGCTTTCGCATCAAATTTGCTGTGAAATACCATACGGCCACCGTGCTGTGCGTTCAACAGCGCGGTATGCGCGGCGACGAACAACCCATGAACATGGAACAACGGCAACGCATGCAACAACCTATCGCCCGGCGCAAAACCCCAATATTGGTGCAGGGTGAGCGCGTTAGAACTCAAATTGCGATGCGTGATCATGGCACCTTTGCTGCGACCCGTGGTGCCGGATGTGTAGAGAATAGCTGCCAAATCGTGGTCGGAACGCGGTACGATTTCAGATTCAAACACGTTGTTAGGCGGGCATCTCGAGGCATTTATGCTCCAAGAACCGCCCCCGCTCTCGCTCATCGTAAATCGATGCTCAATATTGAGCCCAGCACACAGTGGCGACATCCAGTCTTCGTCCCGCGGTGCATGAATGACGAGCTTCGGTTGGGCATCATCCAAAAAATAGGCAATTTCGCCAGCACGGTAAGCTGAATTCAACGGCAAATACACCACGCCGACTTTCAAACAGGCTAGATACAACATCAGCGCTTCGGGCGATTTTTCGATCTGTACCGCAACCCGTTCGCCGGGCGCAATATCGAGCGTGCGGATCAAACTGGCGTACCGCGCAATCGTCGTTTCCAACTCGGCAAAGTTAATCAAGCGCCCAGTTTCGGTTTCGATAAAGATTGTCGATCTATCGCCGGGGAACCGCGATTGGAAGAGCGCAAATAAATTTTGATTCATTATATTTATCGTTTAAAACATTCAAGAATTCAAAAAAGCGAATACCCTAAAGCACGCTAACGGCGCAAAAAACCAACCTTCAGTTCATCCTCCGCAACCCGCGCTTTAGCGTAATCGGCAATCGTATAAATCTGCGTGTCGGCATCCCCCAGAATGCTGGCCACCGCACGGCTTGGCAGCAACTGAATATCCGCGCCATGCAACAAATTAACTTTCTGTGAAGCCGCTGCCAGCGCCACATAAACACCACCACCCGCCCGCCCGAGCACTGTGGTTTCAATTTCAGTACCGGCCCTAGCGAGACTCAGCAAGGCGACCGTGAGATCGGCCAAGTAGCAGGACAACATCGCACGTTCGTCATCGATCTGCGCCGAATGCGCTTCGCAATCCACCAGAATATGGAGGCGCTCTGGTTTTTTGAACGCCAATTTCCACACCCGGTCGGCGAGCGCCCAAGTTCGCGCCGCGCCCAGTAAACGCCTGTCAACAATACCCAGGAGTCGGATGTTCGCTTTTGCCTCGCTTGCTCTGTTTGCCTCGCTTGTTCTGTTTGCCCCGTTTGCTCCTTTCACATCCACCGCAGCTTTGGCTTTACCATAAAAAATATTGCCTAATTCAAACGCTTGATAGCCGTCCGGATACAGCGCGGCAACATCTTTGCGTTGCACCACGGTACCCTCCGGGCGTCCCTCCACGCCTCCCGCCGCGTTTCCGAATTGACGTTGGTCTTGCGGCAGTGACAAGGCCGCGGCAACTGTCGGATGTGAACCCAATTTTTCATGGATTTGAACCCATTTATCCGTTTGATTGAGCGGCGGCGGAACAGCACTATTCCAAGTAAGCGAATTTTGTGGTGATAATTTTGCGCGCGCCGCAGCGCCGATACTGGCCTCAGCAATCGCGCGAAACGCGTCGTCCAGCGAGGAAACACCTGCCGCCGCCGCCAAAATCGTCGGTCCCGACATGGCCAATTGCGTGCTGGTTGAGAACACCCGTTGGCCAGCCAATGCCGCTAACATACTAGCGCCGCCATAACAATGCGTCCCTAGAAATGCCGTAATGGGCGCACCGGATAACGCCATCTCAGCCGCCGCACGATACATATGGCGGAAAGCGCCGAGTGCCGGCAAACCTTCGGAAACCCGCGCCCCCGCGGAATCGATATAGATTAGCAACGGTGATTTTTGCACCGCGATAATACGAAACAAGCTCGCCAGCTTGTCGCACTCCTTGACGCCAACGGAACCTGCTGCAATCTTATTTTCGATAATCGCCACGTGCACCGCATGGCCGTTGAGCGTGCCGCGCCCGAGCGTGAGGTTCCCGACTGCGTCGCCCAACGCGGCGAAGCGGGTGGTCGTTTTGAGTTGTTGCAGGGTTTCGATTGGGGTCATCGCAAATTTTTTGAGACAAGCTTTTAAATTAACTTAAGATTATAGCGCCCTGCTAGACTTGTAAATATAGCTGACGAATAGCTTGCAATCAAAATGGCTTGCAATCAATTCGGTATCGGGCTCGTCAGAGCGCTTCCGGTCGATAAAACACAAATCTGCAATTTTGGACATCCCTATGGACACTCATCTTTCTGCCTCTAACATCGCGAACACGAATCCGCTATTAGCGCCATGGACAACGCCGTTCGGTTTGCCACCGTTTGGCGCATTCAAGCCAGCCGATTTTTTACCCGCTTTTGCGGTGGCGATGAAATCGCACCTACATGAATTGGATGCTATTGCAGCCAACACTTCCCCACCAACATTTGAAAACACGATCGCGGCATTCGATAAAAGCGGGCGGTTGTTATCGCGCATCAAGCAGTTATTTGAAAACCTCACCGCGTCCGAAACCTCACCCGAACTGCAATCAGTAGAACGCGATATGGCGGCCCCCTTGGCTGCACATAGCAATGCGCTTTACACCCATAAGGCCTTGTTTGCTCGAATCGATTCTCTGTTTCAGCAACGAGTAAATTTACGTTTGAACAGCGAGCAGCACCGAATGCTAGAACGCATTCATCTCGATTTCGTTCGCGCCGGCGCCTTGCTCGCGCTCGAGGCGCAAAAGCGCTACGCCAAAATCATAGAGCAATTAGCTGAGCTTACGACCGCGTTTACGCAGAATGTATTAGCGGCCGAGGCGCAATTTCAGTTAGTACTGCATAAAGATGACCTGGCCGGATTACCGGATGCCGTCGTGGCGGCCGCAAAACATGCATCGGCCGAACGTGGTGATCCGAACGGATATGTCATTACGCTTTCACGATCACTCATGATGCCGTTTCTGACGTATTCGGATCGGCGCGACTTGCGGCAACAGGCATTTACAGCATGGACTGAACGCGGCGGTGCAAAAAACCTCGCCGTCGCTGAAAAAATTATGGCACTACGGCTTGAACAAGCGCAGCTACACGGCTATGACAATTATTCTGATTATGTTTTGGTTGACACGATGGCTGGCTCACGCCAAGCCGTCGACGATTTGTTAATGCGCTTGTGGGAGCCCGCCAAAGAAAAAGCGGCCGACGAGTGCGCGGCGCTAAACCAACTTACGAATTTGACCGCGGGAGCTGCCCACGTTGAGCCTTGGGATTGGCGCTACCTGGCTGAGAAGGTACGCGCCAGCCGTTATGATTTACATGAAGCAGAAATCAAACCTTATTTTCCGTTGAGCCGGATGGTGGAAGCCATTTTTGATTGTGCGCACCGCCTTTTTGGCATTCACTTCATCGAGCGGCCCGACTTAAAATCGTATCATCCGGACGTTAAAACCTACGAAGTACATCGCGTAAAACCTCAGGTAAAATCCGAGTCAAATTCCGGCAAACAAAGCAGCCTGATCGGTATTTTCCTGCACGACAATTTCGCCCGTGCCACCAAGCGCGGTGGCGCTTGGATGGATCTGTACCGCTATCAACGCAACTCTGATGACAGTGCCGACGGCGGGATTCTGCCGATCGTCGTCAATAACAATAATTTTGCCAAGGGCGAGCCGACACTATTAAGCTTCGACGATGCCCGAACGCTGTTTCATGAGTTCGGTCACGGACTGCATGGCTTGCTTTCAAACGTGCACTACGAGCGACTGTCTGGCACGAGCGTACTGAAGGATTTTGTGGAACTGCCTTCACAATTGTTTGAGCATTGGTTGGGTGAGCCGGAAGTACTTAAACGCTTTGCGCTGCACTATCAAACCAATGAGCCGATTTCTGATGCACTCATTGCCAAGCTCAAACAGGCCCGCACCTTCAATCAAGGGTTTGAGAATGTCGAATTTGTTGCGTCAGCGTTAATCGACATGGCGTTGCATAGTCTCAGCAATATGGACAATCTTGATCTCGCCCGATTTGAAACCGAGCAACTCGCCAAGCTGGGGATGCCAAAAGAAATCGTCATGCGCCATCGTTTCCCGCATTTTCAGCATTTGTTTTCTGGCGCTTCTTATGCGTCCGGCTACTATGTTTACCTTTGGGCTGCGGTACTCGACGCGGATGGCTTTGAAGCCTTTAGCGATGCAGGCAATCCGTTTGATCCCGCCATCGCCAAACGGTTGCTGGAAAATATTTATGCCGCCGGCAATAGCAAGCCGCCGATGGACTTATACCGTGCGTTTCGCGGTAAAGAGCCGACCGTCGAAGCGATGTTGCGGAAGAAGGGTTTGCTGCCGGCTTAGCGGAATGATTAACTGATGGCGTCGCTCGCACCTTAACAGCGCTACTATTCGCGAGCCGTTGCAACAATCTTCTTCAGAAGTTGGTAGCTCTGCGGACCAATTTCAGGCTTGCCATACTGGCCTGCTGTTATCACGACCACTATGTCGAGCGCGGGCATCATGAACAGGCGCTGCCCCCCGTTTCCGAACCCGCCAAACCAATCGACGGCTGGTTTTGCGGCAGATGGCTTTGATGTATCTCCCTCTAACGCGACCGATTTCGATGCTGTTGGGGTTAACGATTCTGCCGGCAATTTACCGACCCACCACTGGTATCCATAGCTCCAGCCAGGTTCATTCTCCATCACAATTTGCGCGCGGGTTGAATCTGCCAACCAAGCGGCAGGCACTATCTGCTTGCCGTGCCATACGCCAGGTTGAATCGGTGGACGAGCAATTCCCGCGGCCCCACTCCCTGCTTCACCCAACACCATGCGGCCAATTCGGGCGATGTCGCGCGGCCGCATGCGCAGCCCCGCAAACGCCAACGGTCGCCCGCGAAAATCATTTTTCCATTCCCAATCGGTTATTCCAAGCGGCTCAAGCAAAAACTTACGGGCGTATTCGGGCAAGGTCATACCAACACGATCCGCGAGTATTTGCGCCAGCACTGCTGTGCCGCCACCGTTATAGTTATAGACGGCTCCTGCTACTGCTGCCATCGGCCGATTAAAAACATAGCGTGCCTGCGAAGACCGCCAATACAAGCCGAATTCATCATTGTCTTTTTTATAGGTGCTGGGTTCGTTCCAATCTAGTCCACTGCTCATGGTGAGCAGATGGGCGATCGTGATGGCTTCTCGACCGTCGCCCTTGAGATCACGTAATTCGGGCAATAAATCAACCACGGGCGTGCTCAAAGGGGGCGTCTTTCCTTGTGCTTGGGCAATACCCCATAGCAAACTCACCACTGATTTACTGATGGAGCGAACATCGTGTTTGGTAGAATTATCGAACTTGGTTACGGATGGAATCAATGTATAAATTGATTCATCTTTTCCCTGCTTGTAAAGCTCGGCAACGAGTTTTCCATGACGCTCAACGATGACGCTGTGAAAGTTCATATCGCTAGTCGCAACCCCTCTTAGCACTTCACAGAGCTTCGTCTGATCAAACCCGGCAAGCGATGCGCGGGCCGGAGCGGGCAAATCAGAAGATTCGGCCGATTTGAACGGTTCGACCGGTTCGACTGATTCGACCAATTCGACGGTAACCAGCCATCCATCGTCGCGCTTTACCGGGCTCGCGCAAGGCATATTTACAGCCCATATAGCGTTCGCCCAGCCGCAAAGAAACACCAGCAGCCAAACATAACAACAGCGACTTAGCCTTGCCGAAATGAGGGTCAGAAACGTTGGTCTCGGCTTGTTGCTCAAATACGGTTTGTTCATTCGCATCGTGCCCTCCATCGTCAGCCCGTCGTGGATGATCACTACGGCGCATTTTTTATTTGGCGAGCCAGCCATGGATATTTTTATAAACATCAGCACTACTCAGCAGATCGAAGTGGTCTAGGCCATAGCAAATCTTGCGCCGTGTAGCAGGTATCTTGAGCGAGAGGGCTGGATCTTGATGGAGTCCCAGTGCGCTATTGACCGGCACTAAACCATCGCCCGGAATAGGTGCAGTGACTTTACCGATATTAGTCTTGGCCTTTTTGGTAGCGGCAATCAAATAGCACTTCACCCCGTTGGGCATTGTCACCGGCATCGCTTGACGCTTTACGCCACGATCTAGTTTTTTATTTAGCTTACTAGTGGTACGAATCAAATTATCGCCACTTGCGCGAGCCACGAAGTCCCCCATATTTCCATGACGCAGGTCCTGAATCCCCGCGCTGCGTACCTTGCTGAGCCTAGTGAACGGTGCTGAAAACGGCGTTATGCAAAGCAAAAAATCAACCCATTGCGCCGCCCGCTCCAGGGGTGCGCCGTGATGCGGCGTGCCAAGGAAAATCATTTTTTTTAAGTGGCACACCCATGTGTGTTTGGCTTGCCGAGCAGCCTCGCTCGCGCTGCGGGCCACCAAACCGCCCATGCTGTGGCCGATGATGACAAGTTCCGTAATTGGCGTCGGCCATTGTTTGACGAGCTGTTCTAAAAGTAGCGCTAATTCCTCCCCGTTGGCGGCAATATGTCGGCC
>JANYBL010000116.1 GCA_025360815.1 Burkholderiales bacterium | reverse complement strand
ACGTAACGCCGTGAAACCGTTCGGTACGGTACCCGCAGATAGATTCGCGCAAGTACGATTTGGCGTGGCCATCAATACGCGGATTGCGTTTGCGGGGGTGGCACTGGCGGTGCTGACATAAACCATATCGGCGGCGTTATCAAAATTGATATCGGCGGCGCCGACGATGCTCCAAGTCGCCAGCGGTGCGCCGCCGCGCTTGCGCACCTGACTCACAAAGGAGTTGTTGCTCGCAGGAATCGGTGCGCCATTCGAGAACCATATAAACGAGACGCCCTGATCGTCGATATTGGCGCTCATGCCGCGGAAACGCCAAACCAAATCGGTATAGCCGTCACCGTCTAGATCACCGATGGCTTGCACATCCCATGTGGGTTTCACGTCTCGCAGGTAGTTCGCGGCCGTGCCCGTCACACCGGGGAAAAACTGCGCGAGGCCTTGGCCGTTGGCGTTCAGGGTAGCTGCGCCATCGCGCAACATGGCGAGGTCTGCGCGTCCGCTACGGGCGAAATCGGCCACGCCCAACATACGAAAATCGACGCCGGGGTCAGACAGTGCTGTCCATTGGAATACACCACTCGCCAAGCGACCTGCTTGCATGCCGTTGTTGTTCGTGTTGCGAACGATCAATGCGCTACGACCCATGCCATCAATATCGGCGCCGCCTTTGCGTGAAAGGGGAAGTACCGTCGGGATGGTGTTGAAGGTTGCCGTGATGGATGCGGCGCTATTGACAGTCACTGCACAAGTAAGATTATTGATGGCTGCACAGCCGACCCAGCCAGAGAAGAATGCGCCGACATCAGGCGAAGCCACCAGCGTGACACTGGTACCGCTAATGATCGTACCACTGCAAGTCGATCCGCAATTGATGCCCGCCGCCGCCAGCGTCACGCTACCGCTACCGCTTCCCGCTTTAGCGACCGAGATGCCGACCGGGGCATTGACCGCGAGCGGCAGTGCCACCTCATCGATCCAAGCGGTGTCTAAGCCCCCGGTGCTCGCTTCGTCCTTTTCATACGACCAAGTAATGGTATGCGCGCCTGCAGTGACGGGAACCTGCACCGCAGCCCATGGCGATTCTCCGGAGACGCCAAGCCCTGGTGAAGCGAGTCCGCTGCAAGTACCGCTGATGCTTTGCTGTGCGTCATCAATCATAAAACGTAAACAGTCAAAGGTGTTTTCACTGGAAACACGCCGCGCAAATCCGATCGTGCCCGCCATAAAATTACCGGTGTATTGAATTTGCGCTTTGGCGCTGTTGCCAATCGGGCTGGACTTCAAACTGCACGGCCCCGTGAAGCTGGTATCCGTGGCAACGATCCACCCGGCGTTGGCACCAGCAGGTGTAATCCAGCCGGTGGGAATGGCGCAGTTTTCCGGAAAATTACCCGCGTCAACCACGGTCACAACCGCTGTATTGGGTGCGCCGAGTAAGGCGTTGACGGGATTACTCAAGCTAATATTGAAAGTACCAGGGCTCTCCGTAATATTGTTGGCGAGTATCGGGACGCTGATCGTTTTGTCGCTGGTATCGCCATCCAGCCAGTTAAGCGTGCCAATGGTCGCCGTGTAGCGACTGCCCGCCAAGGCTGTGCCGCTGCTAGTGGCGTAGCGGACACTGATGGGGCCAAATGCGCCGTCCGTTCGCGACACCGACACCGTGGCGGTCGTGCCTTCGACGGCAAACGCAGTAAACTGTTTAAATTGCACATTGCCCGGGTAGTTCGCCGGTATCGTCGCAAAAAAACTTTCCAAGTTACCGGAATTGGTGGCGGAGTTTCGTGGGCCGGAGCGCGCAAAAATGCCCGCACCGCGTAACGCAAAAGCGTTTCGGCAAAGCGATAGATCATTGGCGTCATTCGCGCTAATCGCCGCGAACAGGGCGTCGCGGGCTTCAATCAAGGTCGGATCATTTGGCGTTAATTTGTACGCCGCAACGAGGTAGCGCTTCATGCGATCTTGCGCCTGGGCAAAACTCAAACGCGACTTATCGTTAAGGAGCGAGGCATAACAGCCCCATAGCATCGAAGCCCAGACTTCGCCAGTGTTATGTACTTCAGCATTGTCACCCGTAAACGCGGGCGCAGGATTATTCGGCAGCGCAACACCCGTCTCGATGTGTCTGAAGGTGAGCGGGTTTTTACTAAAATTAGTCGAGTATGGATAGCGGCGAAATCCATAGTAATACGCTTGGCTCGAGGTGATGCCTGTCAATTGCGGGCCGTCCTCCGGATAGGCGCCAACGGTATAGACGCCGTTGTAATTTGCGTTGGACGCGATCTGTACGTCTTCGGCTTTAACGGTTAGCAGCAAGGCGTGAAAATCAGCCCAGCCCTCACCTAGGCCGTTCGACAGACTGGTACCAAGACCATTTGAATCGCCGATCAAACGGTGGCTGATGTAATGGCCCCATTCATGGGCAATAATGGAATTGTCAAGCGTACCATCGCGATTCACCCCACTGACGCGACGCAGCCTCGAGGTTGGGATGTCAGATTGCAACTGGGTTTTGAGGGCAGCACCGTCGGCCTCGGTCACCATCAATACCGGAATGGTAATCTCATCAGCGATACTGCTGTCGTCAGCCATGTTGGATACGCCGCTTGCCACATTGTTGGCGATGATGACGCCGACAGCACCTGCCGTTTGCGCGTTACGAACCTTGGTTTTGAAGGTACAAAGACCGCGGTCGATGAGCACCACCAAACCACTAACTGAACCGCCATTGGTGATGTCGTTACAACCGTCATTGACCGGGCTCACACCATCTTCAGCGAGGATAAGTGAAGCGGAAATATCAAAATTTTGTGGCCCGAACGCGGCGGTTCCCGCTATCCGTTGCACGGACGGCGCGACCGTTACCGCGCCCGAACCGCTACCCGTAAAAATATACATGCGCATTCTGGGGCGCGCACCATCAGCCGGCGTACTCATATTGGCATTGTTGAAGCCGGAGACATCCTGCGCCTGCGCGCGGATTGAATCATTGCCCAAGCCACCGCGCCCGTAGTTATCGGTCTGCGCATTCCCGTTGATTTCCTTGAAGCCGGCGTCGTAATACCAATCGTGTAGCCAGTTGTTGAGATAAAAAAGGTTGACGACGCTCGCAACGGACTGGGTTTTGTTGGCCTGCGCATCAGTGTTCGGGTCGAAGGTGTACAAGAACGCGTTGCTGCCAGAGGTGCAGGCGTGAAAATCGCCTTTCTGCTGCGCCGTCAAGCCGCATTCGTTCGGCGCGACTTCGAAACCATCGGCAGGCGGCGTGGTTGACGGTGGAATGGCCGATGGCGCAAACAGATTAGCCCAAGCCTCGACGTTATTGCCAATCGTCTGTGTGGCGTTTGGCGGTAACCAAGGGTCGTTTGTCGAGATCGGGCCGTTCTGCAGCGTGATATCGTTTTGCGGAATGAATGCCGCCTGAAAACCATTGTTTAGCCCAGTGGGATGCGGTGTTGCATTGCGCCCGACCGGACCCGGAAGCGGCAGATTGATGCCGCTACTCTCCGCCCAGACGCGATAAGTAAACGCGACATCTGATGTCAGATTTTTACGAAACAGCAATCGACCATCGTCGGCCGCGATCACGTAGCTGTAGTAATCGTTTTCATTCAGCTTGCCATCACTCACTTGCAGTTCGAGGTAATACGCGGGCGTTAACCCTTCCTTGAGTCGATACCAAACCGGCTTAACGCGAACAGGTTCGGCCAGGCGCGCACCGTCAGCGCCAGTCACGCCAGCAGGCATCGATAGGAATTGGTAAGGCGTATTTGACGCCTTTTCTGATGGCGTTTTGGATTCCACCTTGATTGCACCAGCGATACCTAGCGCAAACCCGTAGTCACCAAGTGCGTGAGCGACCGCGTCGGCCATCGACAGACGAAACATCGACGCACGGGATTTCAAGGCGGGGCTGGATTGCGCTGACTTTAATGCGATCGTAATCGGATCCGAATTAACCATGGTTGAACCCAACTGGCCGCTGATCGCAAGCACTTGGAGATTCGCGTTCATCATTACTGTTGCAGACTCACGGAATACCTCGATGCCGTCGCGTTGATTACCGAATTTCACTAGTTGCGCCCCCTGATACAAGGGCTCAACATATTGCAGCGGTGCCGCATCAATCTCGGCCGCAGATAGCTGGAAAAGGTCTGCCACGGTTTTCAAATGCGCGCGTGCAGCCTGCTCGGGCGTGATATTGCCGGATTTCTGGTTAGTGGCAAGCGAGCTGGTCTGCTTGAAGGTAAGGAGACTAGGAACACCCAGGCGCTCACCGATATGAATGCCACTCAACTGCGGGTAGCGTGATTTCGCGCTCGCCAACGCATCATCTTGCGCTGAGGGTGCTATCGCTGTGGCTGTGGCTGCGTCCGTCGCCGATGATTTAGTTGTACTGTTTGTTTTAGTCGCCACATCCAGCGCATTAAAATTGGGCAATTCGCGCGCTTGGGTAATTTTGCTCATGCCAGCTATGCCGATGAGACCGCAAAACAGCGTGCAACCTATGAAAGACACCGATGCAGAACGTACGATACGGACAAATATACTCATCAACACTCCAAATTAGTTCGATTTGTGCGATTAATTGATTAGGCTAAAAAATTAACAAAATTTAACTATTGCTGATTAGGGCCACATCATAACTCATACCCAATGTGTAGCGAATAATCACTCGTGGAAGCAAGCACGCGGCACGCTTAAAGCCAGCCTCGGTGCCGATAAACTCACCCCCGATCAGCAACGTATTCGTGCGCTTGAACGCGAGTTGGCCATTGTCAAAATGGAGCGAGATATATTAATGGCCCTAGGCCACCCCGAAAAAGCGACGTGATCCTGTAAGCTTTTCGTTGAGTACTTAACGAAAAGCTTACAGGATCAGTACGATATCGGATTGGTTAAATGAGATATATTGGGGTCAAGACTTAGAGCGCATTATCAAGAAATGCAAATGTAAGTGAGGGTAGCTTGAAAAAAAACATTGCAACAACCTTAGGCTTTTTGACAGCGCCACTTATCACTGCGATTGCATTTGTAGCGTTAGCTATGACTTCAGGTGTTCATGACCTCTTCGATGTATTGACGCTTGTCTGGGGGGCAATTTTTTATTTTTATGCACTTGCCGTAAGCCTGATTATTGGATTACCTGCGTATTTAATTTTAAGACGTTTCGATAAAGTTACGTGGTGGTCTGCGGTCTTAGTAGGAATGTTCAGTGCAGTGATATTTGTTATTTTTGGCTATATGGACCGGGTGGTCATACTTGTAGGTGGCCTATCTGGTCTCGTCTTCTGGTTGATCTGGAAGCAAGGGCATAAGGAAAAGCCATCTGATCATTCAACCTTGAAGGAGCAAGCATGAAAAACTCAACCCGCATAAATGGGGTCAGACTCTCATGGCACTCGGTTAAGCCCGTGACGTCCGAGAAGCAGGTGGGCTGAACACTTCTTTGGATGGTAGGCTTTGGTTGCGAAACGAAAGTCACCCACCTAAGGAGGTCAGCCCAGATGAAGG
>JANYBL010000107.1 GCA_025360815.1 Burkholderiales bacterium | reverse complement strand
TCCTTGGGCCAGGCGGCTACTACGGGACAACCGGCGTTTTCGCAAACGCCTATGCGAGTGCAGCTGCAGCAGGCTTTGCAGCGGGCGGGATACAGGGCGGCAACCTCAATAGTGCGTTATCAGGTGCGGTATCCGCAGCGGCCTTTTACGGCGTTGGCGAGCTTTGAGGGGCGCATAGTTTTGCGGGTACGAAGGAACAGTTTTTCCTATCTCCTGAGCACGTCCAACAAACCCTTGGACATGCTTTGGTTGGCTGCGCGCAAGCGGCTAGTTCGGGTAGTAGTTGTGCATCAGGCGCATCAGCGGCAGCGTTTGCGGCAGTGGCGGGACCGATAATTCCTGGCGAAGTTGGATCGGCATCCAATTTTGCGGGGCGCGTTGTGGTTGGGGCGCTTGGTGGAAAGCTTGGGGGCGGTAGCTATGAGGGCGGTGCGTTTACGGCAGCGTTTGGCTATTTGTTTAATGAGTGCGGAAGTGCAAAGGGTTGCGCGAAGCTTTTT
The DNA here is from genome assembly GCA_025360815.1 of Burkholderiales bacterium. Classification (GTDB taxonomy): domain Bacteria; phylum Pseudomonadota; class Gammaproteobacteria; order Burkholderiales; family Usitatibacteraceae; genus UKL13-2. The sequence continues at coordinate 1,697 of JANYBL010000107.1, read as the reverse complement.
GGATATGACACTTCAAGTCCAAAATTTCATTACTGGCGAGTTGTAATGGATCTCTGCGATAAATGCACTAATGACCGCAATGCACCATACGTTGCCCTTGCATATGCAACACCCGTCGGCGGAGTCGACCCTTACACAAATATCGGCGGCTTTAAGGCACTCGGTTTACCTGTCCCATGGGCCAGCGATTGGAACCCGATGCTTTGGGCCCCTTATGCAGGCGGCATCATCTATCAGATGCCGAGTAGTGTGGGCTTTAGCGTCACAAATTACACCTACTTTCTTCACCCAATGCATGATGGTGTTGTCGAGTTCAGTGTTGTTGCAAAAGGAGACAACTGGAGGATGATTGCTAATGGCGTTGGCGAAAATGGCGCAGGCTGGCTAGCCGGGTTGAATAATTACTCTGGACAGAGAATGTTTAATGGGTTGATGGGGATGGCTCGTTCATGCTATGCCTCAAAGTGTTTTACCCCCAACTAGTAGATTGTCTTTTCTGAAATGAGTACTTGCGTGATGCGTAACTTCTTTGAAATCTGGATTAATTTGCTATTGTGTGCGTTGGCGCTGATGTATGTATTGACGGTTGGTACCTTACTAATCGTAGCGCCAAACATAGGAGTGTTATTCAACGCAATCTCCTTCACGCTCATGGCCTCGCCTATCCTGACTTTTGTTACCTTTGCGTTTGCAATTAGCCTGTATGTGCTGAAGGGGATTGCTCGCTACTTAGCAATCCTTGCTGTTTCGGCGATTACATGGGGCGTGCTGCAAGCAATTGTTTCATGTGAATTGTGGGAGTTAGTCGTCATGCAGCGAGCGATTCATCAATGCAATGGCTTTCGCGGCTGGAGTGATGGAAATATCGTTTTGGTACCACTTTCAGCATGTATTTTAGCTATTGGATACCCCGCTTTCATGGAAAAATGGAAGCAATACAAAAATGGCAATAAATGAATTGGCTCAAGATAAACGAAGGCAGTAAGTCTTTCTCAGACACCTTTAATTCCTTCGATCAACTAAACAACCACCAAAACCCCTCACCAATAAACGAGTTTCAGCCATTTATGCTTCAAACACCGCACCCAGACTAGAGTTTTATATTTTTTGTGAGTGAAATTGAAGTAGCTAAATTGAAGCGGCTAAATTGAAGTAGCGAAACTGACTTATTAGAATGGCTCAAAAGTGACCCAAAAGAAGTTGCAGCACAGCAAATACAACAACCCCAACCCAACAACCACCATTATTCAAGCCGTACTGGAAACGCATGAATGCGCCGTTACAAATAAGACACAGTACCGTTTTACGATTACATAGCAATCATCAAATGATGATTGCCACTTTTTTGATTAACCCGTTTGTCATTCAATCTGAGGAGATCGTCATGGGCGTCTACCGTTTTATCCGCCCAAGTTTTAATCTAAGTGATGTAAAGCGTTCCGCGTTGTGGCCTAATCTGACGATTGCGCTGGCACTGGCGCTTTCACTTTCGCTATCGCCTGCGCAGGCGACCCCACCCAACACGACAGCGTCCAGTTCGGTTCCGTATGAAGTGGGGCAGGGCTGGACGACGCATGCAGCAATCGATGAGCCGTAAAGGTTGTTGTTGGCATAATGTGGTGGCTGAAAGTTTCTTCAAGACGTTGAAAGTTGAAAGAATTTACCAGACCCGCTATCAGACACGGCGGCAGGCACGG
>JANYBL010000105.1 GCA_025360815.1 Burkholderiales bacterium | reverse complement strand
TGCGCAACCACAAGGACAGCGCCACGGAGTGACTTCCGCGAGGTCGAGCTGCGGCAAGAAATCGGAAGCCTCAGTTGACCCATTCTCAAGCATCCAGCGAGCCAGCCGATGCTCAAGATCGGTCAGTGGCCGATTACGTTGGCTTTGGTCAGGTTGGGGCATAACGTTTGACTTAAGCGGCGTGCCGTAGGCACGTCCGCTTCAAGGAGGGGTTAGGCCTCACTCGACTATATGTCGCGTTGCTTGAATTCGTCCGGATCATAGACACCTTTCCGAAGTCTCTCGCAACGCTGTTCTTCCGCGCGTAGACCATCATCAATGACGTACAGCAACGCTATGGCATCACCGTCGAGGGTATCGAAGAAGGTATTTGAGTCGGAGTATGCGGTTGCAACCGAGTTGAGTACTTCGGAGAGGGAAGATAGCGCCTGGCTTACGCATTGCCTTGACGCGAATTCAAGAGGTCGGGCGGTGTCCGAAACCTTTAGATCAAGATCGCTGTGCGCGATGTGGCGATTCCTCCAGTCTCGAGCGAAGGCGCAACTTGCGAGAGCTGCCTCAACCTTCGTTTCGACGATTCCTTTTGAACTGACTCGATCAATCAAAGTCGGCAATCGCTGGATGGTGAGGTTCTGCTTCTTGGCAGTGACCGGAGGGTCTGTTAGCCGAGCAAGGTGCAGGAGCACATTTTCCCAGATCGAGTCTTGGACGAGCCTGCAGAACGCGGGTGCTGCGGCGTTCAAGAGATCGATTCGCGACTCCTTAGTGCCGAATAGAGTGACGAAGTCCGACCACTTCCCGTGCACCCAGGCAACTTCTTGCCAGAGCGCAGCGTAGATCGTTCCAAGTTCGTCGCCCATGAGTCGAATTTGCTCGGCTCTAGCTTCCTCGGCAGTTCGGTGCGTGGCGGTCATTTCATGAGGCCTAACGTTTGACATGAGAGGTGAACGAAAGGCGCAGCCTTTTGGACACCCCCTCGATGGGACGGTTAGGCGTCACTTGGTTGCGTCGGTAGAAAGGAGCCACACTGGTTGATTCCTACTGCGACGCCAGTTTCCCGACTACGTGGCGAGAAAAGCTATCCAGGATGGCCTGCCATCCTGTACGTTGATGCTCTTCGGAATGCGTTTGCTCGCCGTCGAAGGTTACCGTGATCGTGACGCCTTCGCCGCCGTCTTTGAACTCAACGAGCCCTACTCGATCACCGAAAGCGTACTCGATGAACTGGAGCGGGACAACTTTGGTGTACTCACCTGCGAAGTCGAACCCGAACGATCCGTCCTTCGCCTCCATTCGAGAGGAGAACTTGCCACCTGGCCGAAGGTCGACAGACGCGGCGGTCGTGTGCCAGTCTGGGGACGCGGTGTTCCAAAGCTTGATGTCTTCGGGTGTCGTGTACGCGCGCCAGACTTCCTGCAAGGGTGCGACGACGACTGTTGACACGATGATCTTCATGATCAAACTCCAAAGTGCGCGGGTAGTGCGAAGTGTGACGCCTAACCCAATTTAGGGAGGACCACATCCGTATAACATTCTGCGTTACGCCCTAACATTCCAAAAAAAATACCAAGAAATCGTTTTCTACCAATCGCTTGAGTTGATCGCTACTGCATAATATTCCCATTAACAACATCACGTTGCCCGGCAATTTGACTCGTCGAGATATCGGCTCACGAAGAACTGTTGCCCATGCAAGCTCGTTCGCTTGGCTCATCAAAACAGCATCATTGATAATGTCGATAAGTTATATAGCCGAGAATCCCGCTTACCTAATAAAAAACAAAACTCTACTACTGGCGCGGCGTTTGACGCAAAAATGCCCAAAACGCCGCACCAGTACTAGCGTTTTTATTGATTACTTTACCTGCGACATGACCTTTACAAATCGGTCTTCCACTTGCGGCTGTGAAGAAAAACGATCCAGCGTTCCCGCGAAGGTTTCAAGCTGGGCCAAACGATCTGCCGCAGAAGGATGCGTGCTCATGACAATCGATGCGGCGGAATCTTCTGGCCTCAGTGCGGCTAATTTTTGAATCACGGAGATCAATCCGTAGGGGTCGTAGCCGGCTTTGGCGAGCAGTAATGCGCCGATGCGATCCGCGTCATATTCGAGTGATTTATCGAGTGGGCGCAGGAACAGGCCGTTCTTGACAAAATCAATCGCTTCACCGGCGGCCGCATTGGCGATGGCGCCGGTTAGAGCGTTACTGCCGAGCTTGGTTTTTCCCAATCTGTCTGCCGCAGCCTCTTGGCCAATTTCTTGCAAAAGTCCGCTTTTACGGGCGCTTTGAATCGCCGTGATCTGGTGCTTTTGCATGACATGCGCCACCTCATGCGCGAGCACACCGGCGAGTTCCGCTTCACTGGTGAGCTTCGCGACCAAACCCGTTGAAATAAACACCTTGCCACCGGGTAATGCAAATGCGTTGATCGTCGGTGTGTCAATAACCGCAAACGCCCAAGGCAAATCGGGACGCGAGGATTGGGACGCGACCCAGCGCCCCACCTTGTTGACATAGCGCTGCAAATTTTGATCGGGATAGAGCGGCGAGGCGCCCAAAATCATCGCGCCAATGCCATCGCCCATTTGGATTTCCTCAGGCTCGGTGATGTCCTTGGTGGCCTCAGCAACTTTCTTGCCCTTGTCTAAAACTTTATTGATATCAAGTTTTTTAAGGAAACCGAATGCAAAAGTAGGCGCAGATGCCGCAAGCAGACCCAACACGGCTAGCACCGCGGCGCAATTTTTAATCCTATTCATATTGGTTTTCATCTCCGTCCTCCGGCTGCGTCGTTTAATTCGGGCACGTTCGCTTGCGCCAGTTTTGCTTCTTTGGCGTAGCGCTCGGCCTCTGGCTTATCCGATTTGTATGAATTCATTTTGGCGAGTGCTGCCGCGTCCGGTGAGGCTGTTTTTAGCTCTTCTGGCGAGAGACCGCGAATACCCACGGTGGCGCTTTGTGCTTGCGTACTGCCACGCGATGATCCGCCACCAAAAAGTCTCCCAAAGCCGGACATAAAACCGCCGCCGGATGAGGCCTGCGTTTCGACCACCACCACACCGCCGCGCAGATGCATCATGCGCACCCAGCCGATTTCTTTGGGCGCTGTTTTGTCGGCACTTTTTTCAGCCGTTTTGACTGCGTTCTTGTTGACATTTTTGCCGGTATTCTTTGCGCCGGCTTTGTCAGCGGGCTTATCCGCGGGTTTGTCCGCCTGCATATCGCTATCAGCGCCAACGACCTGTACGCGCGTCCAAGCACCTCGGCGCTCCAATTGGATCACTGCGCTTTTCTCCGGCAGCGAACGCAGCACGGGCGAGCCGTCGTCCGGTGCGGTACGCAGATCGCTGACGCGATTCGTATAGAGCGTCTCATCCGCAAGGGCAACCGCTGAGAACATCGCGACAAGTAAAGTGACGCCGCCTATTTTTAGGGAACGCGACAGCAAGTTGGGCAGGGAGCACGGGGAAGGAAGGCTTTGTGTCATGGGTGACCTTTTTAATTTCTAACCGACAGTTGTACGCAAAAAAATGATAGCGTGATCAGCACTTACATTGTCAGTGTGGCACATCGCAAAAAACTGTGCCATCCCATCATCAGATGATGCGACACCGGCGAAATTCTATGATGGCTACAAACCCAGGCGCCGCCAAATCGTAGACGTTAATCCGGCCTGGTTCATCGTATAAAAATGCAGGCCAGGCGCGCCGCCTTTAAGCAATTTTTCGCATAAATCCGTGACGACATCCAGCCCGAATGCCTTAATCGACGCGGTATCGTCGCCAAAGCCTTCCATTTTGCGGCGAATCCAGCGCGGGATCTCGGCACCGCAAGCGTCCGAAAATCGAACCAAATTCGAGAAACTGGCAATCGGCATAATTCCCGGCTGAATTGGCACGTTAATGCCTAATTTGCCGACTTCTTCGACAAAATGAAAATACGCATCTGCACTGTAAAAATACTGCGTTATCGCGGAATTCGCCCCCGCCTCCACTTTGCGTTTGAAGTTTTTTAAATCTTCTTGTGCGTTCCGTGCTTGCGGATGATATTCAGGATAGGCCGCGACTTCGAGATGAAAATGATCGCCGTGCTCGGCGCGAATAAATGCCACCAAATCAGACGCATGTTTAAACTCGCCGGCTTGGCCAATACCAGACGGTAAGTCACCCCTCAACGCGACAATCTGCTTAATACCCGCCGCGCGATATTGCCGCAAAATAGCGCGGATCGATTCAGTCGTCGAGCCGATGCACGACAAATGCGGTGCAGCCTCATGGCCCGCGGCGCGAATGCGTTGCACCGTCGCTAAAGTACCCTCTTGCGTCGAGCCACCCGCGCCAAAAGTAACGGAGAAAAAGGCTGGCTGCAGTGTTGCAAGCTCTTCCACAGTAGCAGCGATTTTGGTTGCGCCCTCTTCGGTTTTGGGCGGGAATAGTTCGAAACTCAATACAGTTTTTTGATTCATCATCAACACCATCCCCGGTTTGTACGAAGTAGTTGAAACAAAAACGCCAGCAGAATAAGAAGTTCTGCTGGCGCGATGCCTGTCGTTGTGGTTACGGAAGCCGTGACCGCGAACGATTAATAACGGTACGTATCCGTTTTGTAAGGGCCTTGCTGGGACACACCGATGTACTTGGCTTGCTCGTCGGTAAGCGTGGTCAATTGTGCGTTCAACTTTGTGAGCTGCAAACGGGCAACCTTCTCATCCAAATGCTTCGGCAGGGTATAGACGCCGATTGGATAGCTAGCCGTGTTTTGGAACAACTCCATTTGTGCGATCACTTGGTTGGCAAACGATGATGCCATCACGTAGCTTGGGTGGCCGGTACCGCAGCCTAAGTTTACCAAACGGCCACGTGCCAACAGGATGATGCGTTTGCCGTCAGGGAAAATAACGTGGTCAACTTGCGGCTTGATTTCTTCCCATTTGCACAATTTTTCAATCGCGGCGATATCGATTTCGTTATCAAAGTGGCCGATATTACAAACGATGGCTTCGTTCTTCATCTTCGCCATGTGTTCTGCGGTGATGATGTGATAGTTGCCCGTTGCGGTCACAAAAATATCCGCTTTATCAACAGCGTAATCCATCGTCACCACGCGATAACCTTCCATCGCGGCTTGCAGCGCGCAGATTGGATCAATTTCAGTTACCCAAACCTGTGCCGACAACGCGCGCAATGCCTGTGCGGAACCTTTGCCCACGTCACCATAACCGGCGACGACAGCGACTTTACCGGCGATCATGACGTCGGTAGCGCGTTTGATCGCATCAACCAATGATTCGCGGCAGCCATAAAGGTTGTCGAATTTCGATTTGGTCACGGAATCATTTACGTTGATTGCCGGGAACGCCAACTTGCCATCTTTGGCCATTTGGTACAAACGATGCACGCCGGTCGTGGTTTCTTCGGTGACGCCTTTGACTTCTTTCAAGCGAGTCGAATACCAAGTCGGGTCTTTCAACAATTTTGCTTTAATTGAGGCGAACAAAATCCGCTCTTCATCCGAGCCCGGATTGGCGATTACGGATAAATCTTTCTCGGCATTGGTGCCGATATGCAGCAGCAATGTTGCGTCGCCGCCGTCGTCCAAGATCATGTTGGTGTAGCCACCATCGTGCCATTCAAAAATGCGGTGCGTGAAATCCCAATATTCTTCAAGCGATTCGCCTTTATAGGCGAACACGGGTGTGCCGTTGGTGGCAATTGCCGCTGCTGCGTGGTCTTGTGTGGAATAAATATTGCACGATGCCCAACGCACTTGTGCGCCGAGCGCTTCGAGTGTTTCGATCAGCACGGCGGTTTGAATCGTCATGTGCAACGAGCCGGTAATGCGTGCGCCTTTGAGCGGTTGTGCGGCGGCGAACTCATCACGAATCATGGTCAAGCCGGGCATTTCTGTTTCGGCGATTTTGATTTCTTTGTGACCCCAATCGGCGAGGTTAAGATCGGCAACGTAGTAATCGTTGTTGATAAGGTTTTGCGGTTTCAGGATTGCATTCATGGTGTTGTCCTTTACTTCAAATTTGACGGTGCACAATAGCAAGCGCGTCATGTTTCAATGGTGATGAGATAACAGTAATGTGGCGTATTGCAGACTAAAATTACAAAAAATGCGGGCGAAAAAAAACGCCCGCAACCGGTTAAGGTTGCGAGCGTCGTTCTGATCTTTTCCAAGCCTGGCTACTGGTCAATAAACTCTGTGACAGTAATCGCAACGCTCCTTGGAACTCATATTATAGCGAGGATGTGGGATTTCGTCCAGCTTCTGTAAGGAAATGACGGCAAAAATCGCCGATACGGCCACGTTACCTTGAATCCTTGTGCGGCAGCACCTACCCTTTCCCCCGAGGATTGATTATTTTATTCAACTCATCAATTTTTAATTTTGCGATATTCACATCGCTCAAGTATTCACGCAAGTAACGGTCGCGCTCTTCGCTTTGCCATTCCGCATCCGAGAACACATTCATGGCATATGTTTTGGTCGTATAGACTGGGCCAGCCAAGCGCGGCATGAGCGCGCGATCCGGTGCTGCATCCGGCAACAACAAAAATCCATCGACGTCACGCAGCTTTAAGGGCAGCGCAGGTTGGTTATCGAGAATCAGTTTGCCAAATGCTCTGAGTGGAATTTGCTGTTTACCCGTGGACAGCTCTTCATTAAACACGGCAAACGCGAATGGCTTGTTGTTGGCGTCGTCGAATCGGCCGCTAATGATGTATCGGCCCGGCAGACGCACATCAATTTGCAAATAGACAAACAGCGAACCATTCACTATCGCCTCGCGCTTGCCGCCGGTCCAAACTGCAGGCGGCTCAGGCGTGTAGTACATATCAAAATAAGTAAAACCGCTTTGCGGCGGTTGGCCTTCCTGCGTTGCAACAGTAATTGTCATATCGAGCCGCAATTGTCCGGCAAAATTTGCAAAGCCCTGTTTGGCAGGCGTAAAGCGAAACGAATAGGTTCCATCATTCGCAACACCGTCGCCGTCCGCTCCGGCATCATTAAACGCGACCGCCAATCGCTTGCGGCTGGAAGGCTTGCCGCTCTGGGGTGGATCGACAATTCCCGCGTTTACCGCGGCCAGTGGAATGACATTGCCGCCCTCGTCAATGGCTGCGATTGTGAATAAAACACTCTCGTCACCCGCCACAAAAATGCGCTCCTGCGATGTGCGCAACCGTATCGCGCTGGCCGGTTCGTTTGCCGCGTTGCTGCCCGGTCGGTAGAGGCGTTTTTCCTCGGTGATCGGTTGGTTCGGATACATCTGATCGCCGTGCTCGGCGGCGGGACGGGACTCGTGCGGATAGCGGGTGAGGCTGCGATAGCTATCGAGCGCGAACTGGGCGCGCGCCAAGCGTTTCGTCCACAGCGCCAATTGGGCGCGCGGGTCATTTGGATTTTCAACCGATGCTAAATCCGCATTATTCGCAGCACTACCGACGCTGTTTAGGCCGGCGGGCTTGCCAGATTTGTTCGCGTTCGCACTGTCCGGCTTACCGTATTTTTCGGACAATTCACGTTCGCTAAGCCAAGTCGCATTGTGAGCCGTGCTTTTGCCGAGCAAATTCCAACCGAGCAAACCGATCAAAACGATCAGTGGCGTGACAATTAACCGCCAGCCGCCGTTTTGCCGGCGCAATGAAAAACACCCCGCCGGATAAACGGCGAGGCGTTTGGGTAGGCGCTTTGGTGCAACTGGCCACTCACTTTTAACCTCTCTCTTAACCTCGCGCTTAACCACGTTTATTGCCAGGTTTTTTTACGCGGTTTTTAGCCGGGAGTTTAACCAGGTTCTTTGCCAGGTTTTCAGCCATTGCGGCGCGGGACGACATTATTGCGCATAGGTGTTCATGTCGGCGCGAACTTTGGAAATCACCCCACCCCAATTACCGCTGGTGTAGTGGTTGACCGATTCGCTATCATCACGGAAGCTCACATAATGGTTGGTCCACTTGGCCCGACCGCCTTCGTTGGCCGCTGTGCCGAGGGTCAAATCGTTACAGAACCAGTCAGACGGATTGCAATAGCCGCCGCCGGTTGAGCCTGATACGCCGCCCGCTGAATGGTAGGCAATCACTTCATCATCCTGACCCGGTAACAGGCCGGAGTACAAGGTTCCTTTGGCACCGGCGAACATATAGAACATCGTGCCACGGGTGTTGTTGTGGTCGTACAAAGCACGCGCCGTTGAGGTTTTTAAATCGCTGACCAGCGGCTCTGATAGTAGCCAACTGCCCACGTCTGAAAGCTCGGTACCGCCTGCAGCACCCCCGCCCGCATCAACCCATTTGATGTTCCAGCCGGTCTGAGTAGTGCCGTCGGTAGTGCCGCAGACACCGGACGAATTGGCGACCGCGTTTTTCTTCGTTCGCGTTGAGCCACCGTACATCGCGAGCGTATAACCCAGCATCAAATCGCCCGCGCTGTGCGTCGCAACGTAACACCAATTGGTGCCGGTGCAATGGCAATCGAGTGCATTGCGAACCAGATAACTCTGGTCCGAGATATGGTTGTAGCCGTCCCAGTTAACCGATTTTTTATTGACACCAGCGGCCGTGGCGTTGGGGCCCCAGTAGGTAAAGTCGGCGTAGTTACCGAGTTGTCCGCCGCCGGTACGGCCGTTAATCCAGAGCGAGTAGTTGGTGGTGTGCCCGAACATTGAAAAACCAAACACGCAGAACCCAGTTACGACAGCCGCGACAACAGCTGCAAATCGTTTGCCAACTTTCATGGTAAATCCTCCTCGTTGTGGTCATTATTTTGAACATCAACTACCCATCATTTTCTATTTTTTGCTTTTTGCTTTTTGCTTTTTGCTTTTTTCTCTTTTCGCTTTTCGCTTTTCTCTTTTCTCTTTTCTCTTTTCTCTTTTCTATTTGCACTCAACCGGTGCGCTTCAATGGCGCACTCGGTTAAGCGATGCATGATGCACGACCAACTGCGGATTGTAAAGCTAGCGCAGTGGCAACTACAGTCCCGCTGCTGCCCTCAATGCGGCAACTTTGTCCGTACGTTCCCAGGTGAACTCTGGCTCTTCGCGGCCAAAATGGCCATAAGCGGCGGTCTTCGCGTAAATCGGACGAAGCAGGTCGAGCATCTGCACGATTCCGCGCGGCCGCAAATCAAAATGCTCAGCCACCAACGCAGCGATTTTCTCGTCTGGCATAATGCCGGTGCCCTCGGTATAAACCGTAATATTCATCGGCTTGGCAACACCAATTGCGTAGGCCACCTGAATCTGGCACTGCCGCGCCAGCCCAGCCGCCACGATATTCTTCGCCACATAACGAGCCGCATAAGCAGCCGAACGATCCACCTTGGATGGATCCTTGCCGGAGAATGCGCCGCCACCGTGCGGGCAGGCGCCACCGTAGGTGTCGACAATAATTTTACGGCCAGTCAAGCCACAATCGCCCTGCGGGCCACCGACTACAAAACGGCCGGTTGGGTTTACCAGATAGCGGGTGTTAACCAACATTTCTTTCGGTAACACTGGCTTGATAATGGTTTCGATCACGGCTTCGTGAATGTCCTTCTGGCTCATCTCAGGGGCGTGTTGTGTGGAAAGCACGACGGTATCAATCGACACCGGTTTGCCATCAACGTAGCGCATCGTGACCTGCGATTTTGCGTCTGGGCGAAGCCAAGGCAGACGGCCGTCTTTGCGCACTTCGGACTGGCGCTGCACCAAGCGGTGCGCGTAATAAATCGGGGCGGGCATCAGCACCGGAGTTTCATCACAGGCGTAGCCGAACATCAAACCTTGGTCGCCAGCACCTTGGTCGAGGCCGTCGTCTTGCGCTTTATCGACACCTTGGGCAATATCGGGGCTCTGTTTGTCGTAGCACACCATGACGGCACAACCTCGGTAGTCGATGCCGTAATCGGTGTTGTCGTAGCCGATACGTTTGATCGTATCGCGTGCAACGCCGATGTAATCAACATTCGCGTGGGTGGTGATTTCACCGGCCAACACGACCAAGCCGGTATTGCATAATGTTTCTGCTGCCACGCGCGAACGCGGGTCTTGGGCTAAAATTGCATCTAGAATCGCATCCGAAATTTGATCGGCAACTTTGTCTGGATGGCCTTCCGAAACGGATTCGGAAGTGAATAAAAAATCTGTCATTTGGGTATCCCCGCAGTCGTTAATAGAAAATTTCTGGGTGTTTCTGGATGTTTCTGGCAATTGCGTGTATGAACTTCGCTTATGAACTTCGCTTATGAACTTACGCAGCACTGATCGTTTAACGCCGCGCTTGGCGTCAAGTTCAACCTCGAAGTTTAGCAGAAAGCTTTTTTTGTCCCAACTTTTCGACACTGCACAATATAAAGTGATGGCATGACAGTACTATTTCGCTTACTGGGAAACATGCCATTGCGGTTCAACCACGCCATCGGCGCGTTGCTTGGCTTTATCGCTTGGTGGCTATCAAAGCGCCATCGGACACTGAGCCGGCAAAACTGGGCGCTCTTTAACGAATCGCTGGGCACTCCCCTGGCCGCGCGCAACTCCACGGCCATTATGGTTGAGCAAGGCCGCGGCATTTCCGAGCTCGCCATTGCGTGGACTGCGCCGATTGAAAAGCTCTGCGCCTTAGTCAAACAATGCGATGGATGGGAACATCTTGAAGCCGCCAGAAACGCCAAACGCCCGATCATCTTTGTCACCCCGCATTTGGGGTGCTACGACATTGCCGGGCGTTATCTGGCAAGCCGACTCCCTGTCACAGCGCTCTACCGGGCCCCTAAACAAAAATGGCTCGAACCGATCATGCAGGCTGGCCGCATGCGCGGTGGCGCCTCGATGGCCAGCGCTGATGCCGGCGGCGTCCGGGCGTTGTTGAAAACACTCAAATCCGGCGGCAATATCCTCATGTTGCCTGACCAAGTGCCTGGCGTGGGTGATGGACTTTGGGTACCATTTTTTGGTAAACCCGCTTACACGATGACGTTGCTGCCGCGTCTGGCCGAGTCTACCAACGCTGTCGTGCTGTTTTTTTTCGCCGAACGACTGCCAAAGGGTGGCGGCTATCATTTGCATATCGAGCCGCCCGCCGCGCCATTCTCGGCCGATAAAATGACCGCCGCACGACAAATGAATGCCATGGTGGAAGCATTAATCGTCAAAGCGCCGACGCAATATTTGTGGGGCTACAATCGCTATAAACAGCCGACAGGCGCGCCATTGCCGCCATCCACCAACATCGATACCGACACCGATACTGACAACAATATGGACGGTCGCCATGAAAAAAGCTAGCGCAGGAGCGCTTTTCCAGTCATTAGTGCCCGATGATGCCCGTCAATACCGGAGTTTCAATTAATGCGAATTGCTTTGTTGATTCTCTGGATCATGCGCTGGCTCCCAAAATCGTCGGTGAAAGCACTGGCAAATGTTCTCGGTGGGTTGCTATTTCAATGGGGCCGCCGCCGCGTGACCCTGATCAATCTCGCCAAATGTTTCCCCGACAAAACCGACGCTGAACGCGTAGCGATTGGTAAAAAAGTATTTCAAAATTTGGTTCGCGCCACCTTCGATTTAGGCAGGCTTTGGTATGCGCCGCGAGCGGACGTCACCAGCCTCGTCAAACTGATTGACCGCCACTACGCCGACCCATACGTCAACAAAGTCCCCGTCATCATTCTGGCACCGCATTTTGTCGGACTCGATTTCGGTGGCGCGGGATTTTCTTACGCCTACCCCAACGTGTTCTCGATGTATTCGGCGCAAAAAAGTAAGGTCTTCGATGCCGCACTCCGCAAAGCCCGCGCCCGCTTTGGCGATCCACTGTTGGTGACCCGTCAGCAAGGCTTGCGCCCCGTGCTCAAAGCGCTGAAAGACAACCGCCCGTTCTATTACCTGCCTGACATGGACTTCGGCGCGAAAGATGCCGTATTCGCGGATTTCTTCGGCGTCAAAACCGCGACCGTTACCGCGATGGCAAGGCTTGCTGAAATCACCGGCGCAAAGGTCATTCCGCTCATCACCAGACAAACCGAAACCGGCTACGAGGCACAGTTTTATCCTGCTTGGGAGAACTATCCGAGTGGCGATGCGGAGGCCGATGCAAGGCGAATGAATGCATTTTTAGAAGAACGGGTGCTGGAGATGCCGGAACAATATTTTTGGGTACATAAGCGGTTTAAAACACGACCCACCGGCGAGGCCAATTTTTATGATTAGCGGAATTATTGGCATCGATAACACGCTTCAACCACCGCGCCAGTGTTGGAGTTTGGCGTTACAAATGAAACAAGAATTACATCCGAGCTGAATGCAATTTTTCAAAGACAGTGAAAAACCTCTACGCGCCCAAACTTAAAAGCAGAGGACGACAGCAATCTTAATTTTTAGCCCTAGCATCCGATGACAGATTTTTTTCAAGGGCTCGACCTCTCCAATTACTGGGCAGATTCCGATTGCGCGCGATAACAGCCACGTCTTGGTCGGGAGATCACATGGCCATTTCAGGCATTTACGCCATCGGCAATTTGCAGCCATGCTCACGACTTGGTACTTTCGGCAGCGCATTTTGCTGCAGCGAGTGGGGATACCCACCAATCGGTATATATTTTGCTGACTGCCCTTCTTCTGGGCACGATATGCTTTGTCTCGACTATCGTCGCTGCGGCGAGACCGGCGACCCACGCGTAGTTCACGTCGATCAAGAGCTCAATGACAAAATTACCAACATCGCCGACAACGTTGAGTCGGCTATTCGAGGGATTGAGCTTGCCGAGACTGTCGACTGACATCGACCATCAATTTTGGCAACCACAAAAAAGCCGCTGAACAATCAGCGGCTTTTTCATTTCAAACGCTACAACCAAAAACCAAAACTTAGATTTTCTTGATTGTCTCGAGCATCTTGAACGTCGATTTGGTCGAGCCGATGAAAAGGCGTTTGTAGTATTTGCCTAAGCATTTGCGCTCGAGGGTGTTGCGACGGGTGCGTTTCTTTTCGCCTGCCATGATGAACTCCTAGGTTTATTACGCGTTATTGGGTGGGGTTAATTCTTTAGGGTCGTGAATTATAGGGGAAAATGCGCAAAATTGCACCCTCCCCTACATTCCCTTACTTAACACTAAGGCCTACGCCCCCGCCCGCTGCATCGGCGCTTTGAGCGCTTCGCTTAGCGTGTTCAAGCTTTCATTCAGATGTGCCCTTGCTTCCTTGCTCATGGGCTTAGCAGCAGCACCACGAATCAAACCAGCCAACGCCAACGCATTTTCGCGTTGCAAGCTGCGCGCATCGGCCGGTGTGTTGCCCGATGCTTTTAACAATGCAGCCGAAACACGCTTCAAATGCTCACGTTGAAGGTTGCGACGCATGGCGGGAATGTCGCCACCGGTTTTGAGTTCAGACCAGATCGCACCCTGCAAATTATCGTAAACCTCGGACAATTTCAGCAACGATTCCGGCTTGGCAACTTTTTCTTGGGAGTCAATCAAACGCTGTGCGACGTTATCGGCCATTAAAATATCGAGCACACCGCGCTGTAGATTCAGCATGCTGCGGGCAATCGAGACCTCGGCACCGCCTTCGCCACCTGGACCACCACGGCGATCAAAATGATCAATCGCCAAGCGCGATACAAACTCGGGCTTCAATTTAAAGCTGTCGGCTTTGAACAATCCATCCGAAATCAACTTCAGTGCCTCGCGTTGCTTTGGCGCTGAGGTTGGCTCATAGAGCGGGCGACCTGTACCCGCGCGGTCACGCACATGCTTGACGCCACCGACATACTTAGCCGCGAGCGGCGCGACTTGCGTGAGCGAACGGAAGCCGGACGCAAACGAGCGGGTCAGACGTTCATAGCTCTCGCCGTCTTTTAGCTTGAGGTTTTGCAGGCGATCCCACAATTCACGCGTGAGCTGCATGCGTTTTTTGTAATACTCAAGCGGATCACCGGCCATGTCAAAACGATTCACTTCCGGGTCCATTCCGCCGACGTTGCCGCCTGCGTCTTCATCGGTTGCATAAACCAGCAATGGGTCGGTGGTGGCACGTGCGGCGATCTTGGCCAAATCCTCTTTTTCGGTCTTGGCGTCGAGCGGTTTATACGCATATTCGACTGCCAAATAATCATACGGGCCAAGCGTGGACATCACATACTCACCTTGCTGTTCGCCATTGGCTGCCAAACTGAACGGGTTGTAATCCATCACCGAACCTGCCAAACCGTTGACCTTAGTGAATGCCGGGTCTTGGATTTGTTTGAGCGAATAAATGGTGGACGACCGGAAGTTATGACGGAAGCCCAGAGTGTGGCCGACTTCATGCATCACCACATCGAGCACATAGGCTTGCGCGAGCTTTTCGGCTTCGGGCGAATCCATGTCCATCCCGCGGGCTTCGAGCAAATCCATTGCAAAATTCATATCAGCGGATTTTTCGGAGCCGTAGTTGCAGCTCATGAACAGGGATTGTTGCTTCGGCGTGGCCGACATTGCACCAGCCATGTCCGCATCAAACACCATCGGCTTGCCGATATCTTCTACCACCAAACGGCGTGCACCGCGGGCGAAGACATCGGACATACCAATATCGGCATCCAAAATTTCGCCGGTGCGCGGGTCTTTGTGGGATGGCCCAATCGCAAAACCGACATCCGCCCCGGTGAACCAACGAACGGACGCGTGGCGCGAATCCATGGTATCGAAATCATCTTTGTCGGTTTGTTGTTTTGCCACAACTGCATTTTTGAAGCCAATTTTTTCGAAGGCTTTATTCCATTCAGTAATCCCGGCGGCCACCGCGGCACGATATTTCACCGGCACGTTTTTATCGACCCAAAACGTGATCGGTTCTTTCGGTTCCGACATCGCCGCAGCAGGGTCTTTCTTTTCTAAACGCCAGCGGTTAATCAGGTGGGTCTTGGTTTTGGACGACAAATCTTCGGTGTAATCGACACGGCTGGTCACAAAGTGGCCGACGCGCTCATCCGCGACGCGCGATGCCATCGGCTCGTCGGGTAGCTTGGCGAAGCTATAGTAAAAGCTCACAAACAGGCTGCGTGGATCCGGTGTGGCCTGCGGTGGCGTGGGGAGCGGAACGGGTGATGGCACCAGCGACGGCGCACTCAGTTTTGGCACGCTGAAATGCGCTTTGACTTGCAAGCCGGTGAGCAAATCGGTGTTGTTGACGCGCGAAAAACTGGTGTTGCGGGTATCCAAAGCAAACGGCATGCGATACGCAAATTCTAAGCGCTGCAAATAGCCCGGGATGTCGCTAAACAATAACGCGTTGGCTTCGATCAGCACTGCCTTGGTCTCAGCATTCGGGCCCGATACGATGGCGGCGCTAGACAGCAAGCTATCTGAGAATGATTCCGACACGAACTGCGCCTGCGGTGTGCCTGGCTTGGCATAGAACTCGGTGTTCTTGGCAATTAGCTGCACCAAGCTGCCGATTTTCTTCAGCTCAACCATCTCGGCGCCACCCATTTGGCTGGAATACAAACCACGCTCGCCGACAGATTGCGGAATGTTGTAGGTGAAGAAAAACGGCTTATCCAGCTGCTCAGGCTTGATCGCGATCCAGACCTTTTCGTCTTTTTGATACAGCGTAAAAAAGCCGGGAATTTCTTTGGCACCTTTGATTATTTCGGCGAATGGCCGTAGCGCAGGCGCGCCTGGCATGACGCCGGTTGCAGCCGGGCCAGCAGGCCCCGCCGCCGCTGGCGCGGCCGCACCAGCGGGCGCGGGTGCCTGCGCAGCGGCAACGGAAGCTAGCGCCAGTAACACGCTTGCTGAGAGAATTTTTAACGAACGATGACCAACGCGGGGAGAAAAATGTGACATACAGAAAGATCCTTCCTTTTGGGATGAGTGATGGCAAGACGGCCTATTATTTTCACGGCTCTTGCGTGGAGCCCGGATGATGCACCAGCATCGAAAAAATACGATAACAACGACATTTTAGGCAAAAAATGATTTTTAAGTTTAATAAGCCTTCATACTCCTGCACAGATATTTGCGACGAAGTGCGGAAATAGTTCCTGCAACGGGTTTGGCCGGACGCTTTTCAAGCCAACATCCCCCATTTTCATCGCGCCACCTCGGAATGCCACGATTCGGTAGAATTGCACGGTAGAATCAAATTCCTTATTTTCTTCCCAAACTCACTTTTGGAACCTTCCCATGCCCTTCTTCCATGTTTTCTTGCGCGGCGAACACTTCCTCATCGAGATGGACGGGAAGCAATCCATGATGGGGTTTTACAAAAATGTTTACGTTGAGGCGGCTAACGAAGACGAAGCGGCCGGCTTCGCGGTGAAGCACGCGTTTGCCGATCCCGAATTTAAAGCGCGCGTCAAAAACAAACCGGATAACCCACCGGCCTTGAACATCGAAGAAATCACCGCAATTGAAAAAGACGCGACGCTTGTGGACAGCGGCTTCGTGTTTTTCCCCGATGAGTCGGCGGGCTGATGTCGTCAACGCAGGTATAGATACGACGGATATTGATGCGTTTAACCTTTTCCAAGATGCATGGTCGTGGCAATGATTTCGTGATGTTAAACGGCGTTTCCCAACCGCGGGCCACCACACTTACCGTCGCACAACGCCGCCACCTTGCCAATCGACATTTCGGCGTCGGCTGCGATCAAATTTTATTGGTTGAACGGGCGTTGTCACCCGACAACGATTTCCGGTATCGCATTTTTAATGCAGATGGCGGCGAGGTCGAGCAATGCGGCAACGGCACACATTGCTTTGCGCAGTTCGTTCGCAATGAGGGACTCACGACCAAGCATGAACTCCGTGTTGAAACCATGAGGGGTATTATTTCGCCGTATATTGCGGCGGACGGGCTGGTGACGACCAATATGGGCGCACCGATTTTTATCGCTGCCGAGATTCCATTTGTCGACGATGTGATCGACGATGTGATGAATGGTGCGAGCGGAGATAAACCCCAGCAAATACGCTATTCTTTAGACATAAATGGCTCAATCGCGACTATTGGCGCGGTGTCGATGGGAAACCCTCATGCGGTGCAAGTTGTTGACGACGTCGATGCTGCGCCAGTCGGTGAGCAAGGGCCGCTAATTGAACACCACACCCGTTTTCCCGCGCGGGTGAATGCGGGCTATATGCAGGTGGTATCGTGCAAGCACATTCGGCTGCGCGTATGGGAGCGCGGCGCGGGCGAGACCCTATCCTGCGGGACGGGCGCTTGTGCAGCCGTGGTGACAGGAATTCGTTGGGGATTATTAGATCGGGACGGCGCTGTGCGCGTCACGATGCGTGGCGGTGAGGTTTCGGTAACATGGCGGGGCGACGTTGATTCTGAGGAATCGGCTCCGGTTTTTATGTCCGGTTTCGCGACGACGGTTTATCGGGGCGAAATCGAGATTCCTGAATGAGTCCGGCGTGAGCAGAGTCAAATCCGTTTAAGCCAAATTTTAAAAATGAGATGACACCAAGTGTCAGGGAATAACAATGAACGAAATGAACATCGACGACATCGCCAATTTTTTACGGGCTAACCCTGATTTTTTTGAACATCATGCGGATGTTTTGTTGGCGCTAAATGTCACCCATCCGCACGGCGGGCGGACCGTGTCGATCCCCGAACGTCAGCTGATTGCAACGCGTGAGAAAGTTCGCCTGATCGAAAACAAGCTGGCGGAGTTGATTCAGTTCGGCGAGGAAAACGACGGCTTGTCTGAGAAGGTTCATGCCCTGACATTGAAACTCATTAGTGCCAAATCGCTCAACGCGGCGATTGATATTTTGTATTTGGATTTGCTGGATCGGTTCCAAGTGCCGCATGTGGTGGTGCGTTTTTGGGGTGTTGAGGGTGGCGAAGGTGGCGTAGGTGGCGGGGGCGGCATAAGTACAGCAGGCGCCGACGGCGTTGCCAGCACCGCGCCGGAGTTTCAAGCCGCGCCGCTCGAGCTGCGCCAGTTTGTCGAAGCAATGACGCAGCCCTATTGTGGCGCACACCCTGTTTATGAAACCAACCTTTGGTTTGGTGAACATGCGCCGCATTTAAAATCGTATGCGTTGGTTCCGTTGAAAAGCGAAAAAACCTTTGGCCTGCTGTTGATGGCGAGCGAAAATGCCGAGCGCTTTTATAACGAAATGGGCACCATGTTTTTGTCGCGCATCAGTCAGGTGTTCGCGCATTCGGTATCGCGGTATTTGACCGTTGTGCCGGAAGTGTTGCCCGAATAAAACCAGCCCAATGACGTGAACAACGCTTGCGAGCAGTATCTAAATCATTTGGCGCATGAGCGCCGCCTGGCGGCGCTGACACTGAAACACTATCGGCGCGATTTGAAATTGTTGGAATCACTCGCTGCTTCTGGCAAAGAGCAATCTTCCACACGTGAACTAGCCACCCTAACCCAAACTGAAATTCGCCGCTTCGCCGCCCAGCTACACGGCAGAGGACTGGGACCTAAATCCATTGCCCGCACGCTTTCTGGCTGGCGCGGATTTTATGAATTTTTGCGCCATCAAACCGGTGCTGCCAATCCAGTGGATGGTGTGCGCCCACCCAAAGCCGAAAAGCGTTTGCCTGAAACCCTCTCGCCCGACGAGGCGGTGCGCTTGGTCAGCTTTGAAGACGATAGCGCGGAAGGCGTGCGCGATCGCGCGATTTTTGAATTACTCTATTCATCAGGTCTGCGAATATCGGAATTGACGAGCTTAAATTTGGACTCGATTGATTTCAGCACCGCCGAGGCACGTGTCACCGGTAAGGGCAATAAAACTCGCATCGTGCCGGTCGGGAGACATGCCATTACTGCACTCCAAAAATGGCTGGAAACCCGCGCCAGCACTAGAGTTTCCGATGCAGATCCGCGGACGGATGCAATTCATAAAGATCATCGCCAAGCGCTCTTTTTATCAAAACATGGAAAACGTATTTCGGTACGCTCGATTCAAAACCAAATCAAAATCCGCGCAACGCAACAAGGCATTTCAGTCGATTTGCATCCGCATATGCTGCGACATTCATTCGCTTCGCATGTGCTGCAATCATCCGGCGATTTACGTGCCGTACAGGAAATGCTCGGCCACGCCAGCATTGCCTCAACACAGGTTTATACGCATTTAGATTTTCAGCATTTGGCGAAAATTTATGACGCCGCGCACCCGCGTGCGAAAAAAACAGCACTCAAAAAATAAAGGCACCAAAATGTTCGCCAATCAACCAAGCTGGTTGAAAATTGTTATTCGTATCATGGCCGGCGTGCTGGTACTCGCACTGGTGGTGGCCGCCTTCGTTTTTTTTTCGCTTCGCGCAAGCCTGCCAAAGCTCGATGGCGAGGTGTCGTTAGCCAAACTCGGCCAAGTCGTCACGGTCAGCCGCGATCTGCGCGGCACTGCCACCATCGGTGCGGCCAACCTGACGGACGCAATGCGCAGCTTGGGCTTTGTGCATGCCCAAGAGCGGTTTTTTGAGATGGATTTAGCGCGCCGCTCAGCCGCCGGCGAGCTATCCGCGTTGCTCGGCAAGGCGACGGTTTTGATGGACAAAGAAAAGCGCGCACACCGCTTCCGGCATCGCATGGAATCCCGCTGGCAAACGCTGCCCGCCGAAGATGCCAGCGGCGCAAGCTTGCTGACCGCATACACAGAAGGCGTCAACGCTGGGCTAGCTGCGCTCAATGCCAAGCCGTGGCAATACGCACTGCTGCAAGCAGCACCACAGCCCTGGACCGAGGTTGATTCGTTGTTAGTGATGTGTGAAATGCTCTATATGTTGCAAGCGAAACCGATTGATGATGCCTACAAAAACGCGCTGCTGCGCGAAAAGCTGGGCGAACCCCTGTTCGCATGGATGCGCCCGCTCGGTGGGACATGGGACGCCGCGTTTGATGGCAGTGTGATCCCGCCAGTGCCAATGCCCGGTGCGGATCAAATCAATCTGCGCAACATGCAGTCTAAAAACAATGGCATCGTGACGGCCACCCATGATGCCAAACAGTTATTCGTTGGCAGTAACGCTTGGTCCATCGGCGGTGCGCTCACGACGCACGGCGGCGCGATGTTGGCCAACGATATGCATCTCGGGCAGAGCGTGCCCAATATCTGGTTTCGGGCGCAAATCGAGATCACTGACAGCAACAACGCAATGACAAGGCTCGTCGGTGTCACGCTCCCCGGTGTGCCGGCGCTTGTGGTGGGCAGCAACGGCGATATCGCGTGGGGATTCACCAACAGCTACGGTAAATGGTTTGATTGGGTGCCACTACCGGCCACTGAAGAGCTCACCCTGCAAATAGAAACGATTCAAGTTAAAGGCGGTGATGCCATCAAGTTAGCGGTTCGTGAATCACGTTTCGGCCCGGTGCTTAAAGTCCGTAACAAGCAACGCTATGCACTCAATTGGCTGGGGCATCGCCCGGAGGCGATCAACCTACACTTAAGCAAAATGGCGATGGCGAAAACAGTTGACGAAGCGCTGCCGCTCGCGCAATTGAGCGGCGGGCCGCACCAAAATATTTTTATTGTCGACAAAGCAGGCCATAACGCGTGGACGATTATGGGCAAAATGGCGATCCGTTCCACCCACGCAACATCGCCAAACTCCGGTATCCGCGCGGGTTTCGCGGCGATTGACGCGCTCGATGGCGATTGGTTGCCCACCACGCAATACCCCGCCATCAAAGACCCCGCCGATCACCGGCTCTGGTCGGGCAACAACCGGCAATTGTCTGGCGCGGGGGGCGTATTGATCGGCGAAGGCGGCTTTGATCTCGGCGCACGCGGCCAGCAGATTCGGGATCGATTGCGTGAAAAAGACAAATTCGATGAATTGGCAATGCATAACATCGGGCTCGATACCGAAGCCCGATTTTTAAAACGCTGGGCACAAAAAGCGACCGATGCCGCCGAAGCGAACCGCGCGCTCAACCAAACAGCACCAAATGCGCTCGCCGCGATCAAAGCCTTGAAATTATGGGATGGCCATGCCAATGTTGACCAAGCGGGCTACAGGATTGCCCAAAGTTTTCGGCTGAAAGTGCTTGACGCGCTGTGGGCCTCATGGATTGCCGCCATTCCCGCCGCGCGCGATGCCAACAGCGATAGTGCGCAAGACGATCCGGAAATGGACTGGGATCACCGTTTTGAATATGCCGCCTGGCAAGCCATCAGCACAGAGGCACCACATCTGCTGCCATTGCCCTTCACAACATGGAACGCGTTTTTATCCGCCAAGCTGGGTGACGCAACAACCCTATTATTAACCACCAACGCCTCACTCGCTGAGGCGACATGGGGCAAACGCAACACCACGAATATCACCCACCCTATCGCGCGCGCGGTACCGCAGCTAGGATATTTTTTAAACATGCCCGCCGCGCAACTATCAGGCGATAACCATATGCCGAAAGTGGCCGCCCCCAGCTTCGGCGCGTCTGAACGCTTGGTCGTCGCCCCCGGCCACGAAGAAGCCGCCATCATGACCATGCCTGGCGGCCAAAGCGGCCACCCGCTATCGCCGTTTTATGGCGCGGGGCATCAGGATTGGGTGGACGGGAAGCCCGCGCCGTTGTTGGCGGGGGAGGCTAAGTATCGATTGGTGTTGCGGGGCGTGGAGGGGAAGTGAACTCTTCGCGCCGTTAAACTACGTCGTAAGCGATGCCTACAACAAATGCTGGATCGGCAGGCAATACAAAATCGAGTCCTGAGTCGTACAATTGAACCACGTTGGGCATATCTATGATCCCATCAATCGCACTTGTCTACAGTGTCGAAATGATTCGCGACGGAGGCGCACTCGCTGCGATCTTTCAGGGCGCGAACGGCTCTGAGTACTGGCTGTTTTTTCGTTTGCGTCACCGCACCCTAACTTCCGGTATGTTTGAACGGCTAGGCTATGAAAGGCCGCTTGCGCTTGAACGGCAAACTAATAATAAACCCTGCCTTGCCGCACGCTACACAAGGTTTAATTTGCGACCCATAATATCTGCAATTCAACCAGCGAGCACAGGGTGGGCAAAGCGTAGCGTGCCCCCGCGACAACCAATCGCAGGCCGCGAATTTGTCACGCCCACCTGTGCCCAACCTACTTGAAAATTGATTTGCGACTCAATTGCATCTGCAACTGCAAAACGCCGCAATAAGTCGTAAAATGACACATCCCACCCGCACCGAATTTTCTATTTGCACCCAACCATGAAGCCAACCTACCTAACCCGCATCCCAGCCGCCGAGGCGCACATTCGCGCGACCGGTGAGCGGCTCACACAGCCGCGGGTGGCGATGTTGGCGACGCTGATGACGGCTGACCATGCGATTTCGCATTTGGATGCGGTGGACGCGTTGGCCAAGCATCATCCGATGGATCGGGTGACGGTTTATCGGGTGTTGGAATGGCTGGTGACGATGGGCATTGCGCACCGAATTGCGGGGGATGACCGGGTGTGGCGGTTCATGTTGACGGCTGCGAAACCAAACGGAAAAGCGAACGCGCAACACCTGCAACATGCGCACTTTACTTGCAACGATTGTGGGCAGACTTTTTGTTTGGATGAGGTGTCGCCAAAACTGCCCGTTAAGGTGCCAGCAGGGTTTAAAACCATCGATGTTGATTTGAAGCTGCGCGGGCAATGTGCGCATTGTGCTTGATATGCTTAATCTCTCTGATGCGCGCGGCTAGGTTACGCCCATGACAGCCTCAATCGTCACCCCGGTTACGTTGCTCACCGGCTTTTTGGGCAGCGGTAAAACGACGTTGCTAAATCAGCTATTGCAACACGCCGACATGCAAGACACCGCCGTCCTCATTAATGAATTCGGCTCGGTATCAATTGACCATTTGCTGGTGGTTAAAACAAGTGGTGATATTGTGGTGATGGCAAATGGCTGCGTGTGCTGCTCGGTGGCGGGCGATATGGTGAAGGCGCTCAGAGAACTTTATTTCAAACGCGCAAATGGTGAGGTGCCCTTTTTTAAACGCGTCATTATTGAGACAACCGGCCTGGCCGACCCCGCGCCGATTATGCATACGTTAATTGAAATGCCGCTAGTCGCGGCACGTTATGCACTATCGGGCATCGTCACAACCGTTGATGCCACACACGGGCAAGCAACGCTGGACGGGCACTTTGAGTCCATCAAGCAGGTAGCGGTGGCAGATCGAATTGTGATCACCAAAACAGACTTGACAACAAAATCGCAAGTGGACGCGCTCAGGATTCGGCTCGAAAAATTGAACCCCGGCGCGACCATGGTTGAAGCAGTTTCAGGCGAGGTTGATCCGCATGTTCTGCTCGACACAGGTCTGTATCAGGCAGGCTCAAAATCGCCGGATGTCGTAGGCTGGCTGCGGGCTGAGGCCTACAAACCAATACACAAACCGGCGCACACACCATTAGTGACGCCCACTAAAATTTTTAACCATGATGAACGGATTCATGCTTTTGCAGTCTTTTTTGATATACCGATCGTTTGGCAGGATTTGATGGATGCGTTGGGCGCATTAACGGATTTGCGCGGCGATGAATTGCTGCGGGTTAAGGGCATCATCAACGTAGCGGACGAGGCAACACCCCGCGCGATTCATGCCGTGCAGCATACGGTGTATCCGTTCGCAAGGCTGCCCGCTTGGCCAGACGATGACCGGCGCAGTAAGATTGTTTTTATTCTGCGTGATTTGAGCGAGCAGCTTGTTCGGGAGACGCTCAATAGTTTTATAAGACATTCCACAACGGTGGCGGCTTGATGATTGCAATTTCATCCCCCACATTCATCGTAATATTCAGTCGTAAATTCATACCTGTATTCATCTCCACATTTGCATAGTCTTTACCTACCTCTATCCGACCATTTCGACCCTATTCAGGCAACTCCATGAGCAAAAAAGATCTAATTCCCGCTACCATCCTCACCGGCTTTTTGGGCAGCGGTAAAACCACGCTTTTAAACCGCATTTTGACCGAGCGCCATGGCGAAAAAATCGCGGTGATCGAAAACGAATTCGGCCAAGAAGGTATCGATAACGATATCCTCGTCCAGGACAAAGACGAGCAAATTATTGAGATGAACAACGGCTGCATTTGCTGCACGGTGCGTGGCGATTTGGTGCGGATTTTGGCGGACCTTGCGGCTAAACGCAAAGCCGGAAAATTGAAATTTGACCGCGTCATTATTGAGACCACCGGTTTGGCCGAGCCGGGCCCCGTCGCGCAAACTTTTTTTATGGATGAGGCGATTCATGAGCAGTATGTGCTGGATGCCGTGATTACCGTGGTAGATGCCAAACACGCGCCGCAACAATTGACCGATAACTCGGAAGCCCGCGCTCAGATTGGCTTTGCAGACCGTTTGCTCATTTCTAAGACCGATTTGGTGGCGGAAGTTGAGACGCAAAGCCTGATGGCGCGGCTGCGCAAAATGAACCCGCGCGCGAGTTTCCAAAAAGTGCATTTCGGCGAAACGCCGCTGCAAGAAATCTTAGATATACGCGGCTTTAATTTGAACTCGATTTTAGACATTGAACCCGATTTTTTAACCGAAGACACACATCGTCATTCGGATGATGTGCAGTCGTTTGTGTGGCAAGATGCGCGCCCGCTGGACATGGAAAAAATCGAGGCGTTTTTATCGCTGCTGATTCAAACTTATGGTGTGGATATGCTGCGCTACAAAGGCGTACTGAGCATCAAAGATCAAGACAATCGTATGATTTTTCAAGGAGTACATATGCTGATGGGCGGCAGCCCGGGCAAAGCCTGGTTACCGGGTGAGACGCGCGGATCGAAAATGGTGTTTATTGGCCGCAACCTGCCAAAGCGGATTTTTGTGGAAGGCTTGGCGTATTGCGTGGCTGATGTAGAGAAAACAGCGGTTGAAATAAAGTGATGCTTATTTAGATGTTCCCTTCATTGCTCCCTTACTTGTTCCTTTAATGCTCGTTTCCATCACCGATCTCAAAGCTGGCTACGGCGGCAAAACCGTGATTGCGTTTGATCGGCTTCAAATTGCGCGCGGTCAACATACCTTGCTGCTCGGTCCTTCGGGCTCCGGTAAAACCACTTTGCTGAATATTTTGGCGGCCTTGGCTACGCCGATGACGGGCGAAATCAGTATTGATAACGTTCGCGTTGACACCTTAAGCGAGAGCCAGCGCGATCACTTTCGGGGGCAAAAAATCGGATTGGTGATGCAGCGTTTGCATTTGATTTCGGCACTTTCAGTGCGCGATAACCTGTTGCTGGCGCAACGCTTGGCGGGGGTTCAAGCGAATGGCAAATGCGTGAACGCAATTCTCGAAAAGCTGGGCATCGCCAATAAGTTTCACGTGTACCCGCACCAGCTCTCGCAAGGCGAGGCACAGCGGGTTGCAATTGCGCGTGCGGTGCTGAATTCACCGGTGATGATTTTGGCCGATGAGCCGACTTCAGCGCTCGACGATGCCAATGCCGAGGCCGCGATCGCGCTGCTGTTCGCGCAAGCGGAAGACCACGGCGCGACGCTGGTGGTGGCGACGCATGATGCGCGAATCAAATCCAGATTCAAATCTGAAAACGTCATCGCGCTGAAAGGCGCGGCATGAACGCCATCACGACCGCATTCTCACTGGCCTATGCGTATCTGCGCGAGCGCCCGCTGGCGACGCTGCTCAATGTTATTTTGCTCAGCCTTGGCGTCGGCACCATCATCGCGCTGATCCTGATACTCACCCAAGCCGAGGACCGGATGGAGCGCGATGTGGCGGGCGTCGATTTGGTCATTGGCGCAAAAGGTAGCCCGCTGCAATTGATTTTATCGACCGTCTTCCACGTCGATATTCCGACCGGCAACATTCCAATGGCGGAAGCCCAAACCATTATTTCGCTGCCGCAGGTGCGTCGCGCGATTCCGTTGGCGCTTGGTGATAGCTATAAAACATTCCGCATCATCGGCACCGAGGCGCAATATTTGGATCTCTATGATGCCAAAATTGCCAGCGGGAAAATGTGGGAAAAACCTCTGGAAGCCAGTATCGGCGCGGAGGTTGCGAAATTGACCAGGCTAAAGATCGGCGATAAATTTGCCGGTGCGCACGGCCTCAGCGAAAGTGGCGAAGCGCATGCCGATCATCCTTATCAAGTGGTGGGAATCTTGGCGCCAACCGGAACGGTGATGGATCGCTTGGTGCTGACGAGCTTGGATAGCATTTGGCTTGTTCATGCGCATGCCGAGGCGGACGCGAAGGCTGAAAACGCGAGGAAGGCCGAAACGGCCGAAAGGACTGAATCGGCTGAACCGGAACAAGACAAAGAAGTCACCGCTTATTTGATCCAATACGCCACACCGCTAGCAGCGGCCTCGTTTCCGCGCATGGTGAACGCTTCTAGTTCGATGCAAGCCGCTGCGCCCGCGATGGAAACCGCACGATTGTTTTCGCTCATTGGCGTGGGGGTCACGACGTTGAAAGTGTTTGCGGCGATTATGATGCTGTGCGCCGCACTCGGGATTTTTATCGGCCTCATGAATACATTAAATGATCGACAAGCCGATCTCGCTCTCTTGCGAGTGCTTGGCGCAACGCGTGGCATGGTCTGCCTAACCATCGTGGCGCAAGGCTTCGCGCTGGGCTTGGCAGCCGTTATACTGGGCGTCTTTCTGGGTCATATCGGTGGCGAATGGATGGGTCAGGCGATTGCCAAAACCCATCGCATTCCACTCACCGGCTGGGTTTGGGTTGGCGAGGAATGGCTGGTGATCGGCGCGGCAATGGCGCTTTCGGTGCTCGCGGCGTTGTTTCCGGCGTGGCGCGCTTATCGCGATGCGGTTCCAGAGGTATTGAGCAGGGCTTAATCAGTCGCAATTGAAAGTAGGATTCAGCATGAAAAAATATTTATCGAATTTTATAGGCCGCCTATTTAAAGCGGGCGTTGCCGCGACGGCGTTTTCAATCGGCTTGGCCACAGCTGCGCATGCCTTACAACCGCAGGCGCCGGGCAAGCTATCGGACGATCAGTTGATGGGCTATATCGGCAAAGAGCCGTTACCGCCTGGTACGATCCCGTGGCAACTACTGCGGCAGGTAAAGTTGGTTGAAAAAGGCAACGACGCCAAAGCCGTGAAAGGCGCCAACACGCAAACTGCCGCCGCCATCATGGTTCCGGAATTCGGCCCGCAAATTCGCGAGTTGGATAAACAAGAAGTAAAACTCTATGGTTTCGTATTGCCACTTTCCACTTCTACCAAACAAAAGCATTTTCTGTTGTCGCCGTTGCCATCGCATTGCCCGTTTTGCGTGAACCAAGGGCCCGATTCAATGGTGGAAGTGGTGGCAAAAACCGGAGTGGAATATAATCAATGGGAGCCGATCGTTGTCACAGGGAAATTTGAATTGGTGAATGACCAATATTTGTTTTATCGCCTTAACAACGCGGAACCGGTCAAATTTTAATGGCAGTTGAAATAGTTTATTGATGTTCTATGGCCACTCCGACCCCAACAAAATCCGCCTCAACTTCCGCCAGCGTACGGCAACTCTCCAAGGTCTCTAACGCGACGGGTGCAAACGCGCCGCTGCAAAGCTCGGGCGGATTTTCGGTCGAGCAATTGTCGCCCGACAGCATCCATTTCCCGGCAATTTATGAAGCGGCGATTTTGTATGCGGCTGATTGCTATGAGGCCGCGCAAGAAGCGCTTTGCGATCATCTAAAAACCCCGGACGGCAAAAACAGCATTCGCACCTGGCTGATGTTGTTTGATCTTTATCAGCTGACGCACAATCGGACCGAATTTGACGCGTTGTCGATGTTATTTACGGTTAAATTTGAGCGCTCGCCACCAGTCTGGGCGGATAGCGCCGACAACGCTGATCCAAGGCGCAAAGAGAAACGCGAGCATAAAGATTTTTTCCTGCTTAACCCCAAACCTGACGGCGCGCTATTGGAGGAGATCGACAAGTTCGAAATCTTCACCAAGCACATGGGTAGCTGCCGTGTAGAGTTCAGCAAAATAAATACCATTTTGGTCGAAGAAGCCGAGCTTTTTTCGATTGTTTTACAGCGCCTGCGCAGGGCTAAATTGCCGATTTGGTTCAATCAATTTGATCCATTCACTGCCCTCCTCAAAAAGCAAATCAACGATGTGACTGGCCAGCCGCTCAATGCCAGCCAAGGCTATTGGTCACTGCTTTTTGAGCTTTATATTTTGGACAACAAGCTCGATGAATACGAAGAACTCGGGCTTGAATATGCGGTGGCGTTTGAAATGTCGCCACCCGCTTGGGAGGCAGTCAACCGCCCGACCGGCGCCAGCGATGCCCCAGTCAATGCGGTTGCCACCGATGCGCCCAAGGAGTCGATCGGCTTCCAATTAAAAGGTGTGATCAATGTTGGCAGCAAAGAAATGTTCCAACAACTTGCGATCTATGCCAACACGCGCCAAGAGGTGGTGATCGATATGAGCGGATTAATGCGAATCGATTTCAACGCGATGGGCGGATTTTTTGAGGCAATTCGCGCGATTCATTTCTCGCAAAAACGCGTAATTCTCTCAAACATCAATGAATTGGTGGCAGGCATATTGGAAGTGTTTGGCATGACCAAACACGCGATTTTGATGCGTAAAAAAGCGGCTTAATTTTTATTCCTGCGCTGCTGGTGTGTGCAAATCAGCGGAAGCCCGCGGGAATCAACGATAAAACACAGAAACCCCGCTGAACCTCGCCAGGGCTTGATTTTAAGATTGTTACCGCCACCTCATAAACATCTTAAGTGATCGTGCCTTGCGCGACTATTTGCCTTGCCCACATCGGCCAGTGCCACGCTTTAATCGTCTAACGAAAAATTCATTATGCAAACTGAACAATTTCACGGCACCACCATCGTCTGCGTGCGACGCGGCAATGAGGTTGCGCTCGGCGGCGACGGCCAAGTCACGCTGGGCAATATTGTCGTCAAAGCCACCGCCACCAAAGTTCGCAAAGTCTATCAAGGCAAAATTTTAGTCGGCTTCGCCGGCAGCACAGCCGACGCGTTTTCGCTACTGGACCGATTCGAGGCGAAACTCGAAAAACATCAGGGCAACCTGATGCGATCAGCCGTCGAGTTGGCAAAAGACTGGCGCACCGATCGTATTTTGCGACGCTTGGAGGCGATGCTCATTGTTGCCGACCTTGGCAACACTTACATCATCACCGGCACCGGTGATGTGCTGGAGCCGGAAGATAATGTCGCCGCGATTGGCTCGGGTGGCAGCTATGCGCAATCCGCCGCGCTAGCGCTTCTGCAGAACACTGAATTGATCCCCGCTGAGATTGTTAAGAAATCGCTGTCCATTGCAGCGGACCTCTGCATTTATACCAATCATAATCATGTTATTGAGGTTCTCGCAGAGGAGCGCGCGCCCTAAGCACGGAGTAAGCGTGCCTTAAGCGCGGCTTATGCACGGTTTAAGCATGATAACGATGCGATGAAGCGGTGAAGTGACAAAGCTGGGCGGTAACAATTTTACCCGGCTCTCAACCCCGACCACTGCCTCGAAGTTCCAAAATGCTGCCCTAATTTTTCCCACAACTACTGCCATCCTTCACCAATTTGCACCCCTCCCCCAACCTAAATATGATGACCCCTAAAGAAATCGTCGCCGAACTCGACAAACACATTGTCGGCCAAGCCGCTGCCAAGCGTGCGGTGGCGATAGCACTGCGCAACCGCTGGCGGCGGAGTCAGGTGCCAGAGCCGTTGCGTCAAGAAATTACGCCAAAAAATATTTTGATGATCGGCCCCACCGGCGTGGGTAAAACCGAAATTGCGAGGCGGCTCGCGAAGCTCGCAGACGCGCCGTTTATCAAGGTGGAGGCCACCAAGTTTACCGAGGTCGGTTATGTGGGGCGCGATGTAGATTCCATCATTCGTGATTTGGCCGAAATCGCGGTCAAACAAGCTCGCGAAACGGAGTCACAAAAGGTGCGGCATCTGGCATCGGATAACGCCGAGGAGCGGGTATTGGACGCCTTGCTGCC
Organism: Burkholderiales bacterium; assembly: GCA_025360815.1. Lineage (GTDB taxonomy): Bacteria > Pseudomonadota > Gammaproteobacteria > Burkholderiales > Usitatibacteraceae > UKL13-2. The sequence goes on along the minus strand of JANYBL010000105.1, from coordinate 3,833 downwards.
GCAAGCTCGCAGCTTCGATTTTTACGGCAAGCAAACTGATCCGAATGATGCGGAAGATACCACCCGCCAGAAATTTCGCAAGATGCTTCGCGAGGGTAGCCTCGATGACCGCGAGATTGAGATCGAGGTTTCCGCTGCGCCCGGCTCGATGGAAATTTTTGGCCCGCCCGGCATGGAGGATTTAACCCAGCAAATTCAGGGCATGTTTCACAACATGGGACAAACCCGCAAACGCGCCCGTAAATTAAGTGTGAAAGAGGCATTAAAAGTATTGACCGATGAAGAAGCGATAAAGCTTATCAATGATGAAGATACGAAAACTGCGGCCATTAAGAATGTCGAGCAAAACGGCATTGTCTTTCTCGATGAGATCGATAAAATCGCCAGCCGCTCAGAGAGTCAAGGTGCCGATGTTTCCCGCCAGGGCGTACAGCGCGATTTGCTGCCGTTAGTTGAGGGCACGACGATTTCGACCAAGTATGGCATGGTGAAAACCGACCACATCTTATTTATCGCCTCCGGTGCATTTCATTTGGCGAAGCCATCAGATTTGATTCCAGAATTACAGGGCCGATTGCCGATCCGCGTAGAGCTGACATCGCTTTCGGTGAAGGATTTTGAAGCAATCCTTACCAATACCGACGCCTGTTTGACCAGGCAATACCAAGCACTGTTAAAAACAGAAAATCTTATACTCGATTTTCCCGACGATGCTGTTAAACGCCTGGCCGAAATCGCGTTTGCGGTAAATGAAAAAACTGAAAATATCGGTGCTCGCAGGCTCTACACGGTCATGGAAAAATTGCTCGAAGAAGTTTCGTTTGATTCCACTATTCACGGCGAAGCATTTACGGTCACTGCGGCGTACGTCGATCAAAAGCTTGCCGCATTGGCCGAAAGTGAAGACTTGGCTCGGTATGTTTTGTAAACCGCTTTTATCCCACCGCTGAAATGTCTGAATTTATAAACATCGCGGGTTATAAATTTGTCGCGCTGGCTGATTTGCCTGCGCGGGTAACGGCAACACGCGCTGTGGCAGCTGCCGGCGGGCTCACGGGCACGGTGATTTACGCACCGGAAGGGATCAATATTTTTGTCGCAGGTGCGCGCGCTGGCGTGGATGCACTACTCGCTTATTTACGTGCAATGCCTGAATTTGCAGATTTGCAGGTGAAAGAAAGTGTATCCGCCACGCAGCCGTATAGGCGGTTGTTTATTAAGCTGAAAAGTGAAATCATTAGACTCAATCGACCCGATATCAATCCTGCACTCACCCCGGCATCTCGCGTGACAGCTAAAGAGCTGGCACAGTGGTTGGACGAAAAACGCGAAGTCGTACTGCTGGATACGCGCAACGAATTTGAAATAGATCACGGCACCTTTTCGGGCGCCGTTCGCATCGGGATTGACCATTTTCCGCGCTTTGATGCACGGGTGACTGATTGGGCCTCAAGTGATTCAACACTCAAAGATAAAACCATCGTTACCTTCTGCACGGGCGGGATCCGTTGTGAAAAGGCGGCGCCGCTGATGAAGGAAAAAGGCTTCAAAAATGTGTTCCAGCTCGACGGCGGGATTCTTAAATATTTTGAGGAATGTGGTGGCGCACATTACGAGGGCGATTGCTTTGTTTTTGATGAGCGGATTGCTGTCGACTGCGCGTTAAATTCAGTTCCCGCTGCCGCCCACGGCAAGCTTTAATGGCCGCCATGCTCGCACGATTGAACAATCCTTGACTGAAAAATTCCAGCGCGCAGCTATTCCAACCAAAGAGTCATAACACATGAAATCGATTGTCATCCTCATTTCGGGACGTGGCAGCAACATGGAGGCAATTTTTAACGCTGCGCTTCCGCTGGAAATCCGTGCGGTTGTTTCGAATCGTCCCGCCGCGAAAGGGCTGGAAAGCGCCGCCCAGCGCGGCGTTCCAGCCATTGGCTTGGATCATAAAGCGTTCACATCGCGCGAGACGTTTGATGCGCAGCTGGCCAAAACGATTGACCAATTTGCGCCTGATTTCATTGTGCTGGCCGGCTTTATGCGAGTACTTTCGGCAGATTTTATTGCGCACTATCCAAATCGGATTATCAATATTCACCCGTCGTTATTACCGTCGTTTCCAGGTCTGCACACCCATGAAAATGCACTGAAGGCTGGCGTCAAAATTCACGGCGCAACGGTGCATTTTGTGACGCCAGAATTGGATCACGGGCCGATTATTATTCAAGCGGGCGTGCCGGTGCAACAAGATGACGGTCCGGCTTCGTTGGCGGCACGGGTACTCGCCTGTGAGCATCAGATTTATCCGCAGGCGCTGCGATGGCTTTGTGAAGACCGTGTCGAACTGGTGGATGGTGTCGTCCGAATACGTGGGTTGCACGTTTTGGAAGGGTACGAGGCATTACCATTGCTCGTCCCAACTCCATAGGGATCAAACGTGAAAAGCGCGAAACGATTGTTGACAAACCTGCTCACCGCGTGCGCGGCATTTGTCGCTGCAACCGTGCAGGCTGAGCAGGTTGGGGCGACCGCTATTTCGGCTGCTACGCCCGCTGCACCGGTTGTGTCTGCCACATCTACCGCTCCCGCAGCGCCTTCTGCGTCGTTTGTGCCTCCTGCGACCGCCGTATCTTCTTCCGCCGACACACAGATATTACCGACCAGTGTCAAAGTCTCTTATAAAATCTATAAAGGCAGCATTTTAATCGGCCAAAATGATGAGACCTTTGAGCGCAAGGGCAAGCGCTACAGCATTGTCTCGACCACACACGCCGAGGGCCCATTGGCGATCTTTTTCAAAGAGCATATTATCTACAAAAGCGAAGGCGTCATTAATGCGCAGGGCTTGCAGCCACTGATGTTCGAGCAAGTGCGCGCAGAAGCCAGCCGGAATATTTTTGCCAAATTTGACTGGGATAAGAAAGAGATCACTTCCACCCGCGACGGCAGATCTGAACCCTTCGATTTACCCGACGGAACGCAAGACCGCTTGTCATCAATGTATCAATTCATGCACGCGATCCCGAAAACTGCGCAACTGACCGTGCTGATGAGTCAAGGCAAACGTAGCGAACGATACAGCTATCAAAAGCAAGGTGAGCCGACGATCAAAACGCCGGTTGGTGATTTTGAAACGGTGTACTACGCCCGCAACGTTAAGGACGGTGAATCAAAAAGCCAACTGTGGCTGGCGAAGAACAAATTTTATTTGCCGGTACGCGTCATTTTTGAAGATAAAAATGGCGCCTTTGAGCAAGTGCTAACCAGCTTGAGCGTGCAATAAAAAATGCCATGCAGGTTGCATCAAAACATTTCCGGCGCACCTTTTTTCACCGCCAGACCCTGCTGGTCGCACTGACCGTTTCCATACTCGCGCATGTGACTGCCTATGTAGCAACGCACGATCTTGCTTTTCGCTGGCACATTTCTACCACCGATTCTGAACCCAATGGCGGTGCGGCACTGAACGCTATATTGCTAGCGGCTGATGAAGATGCCCCGCAAAAAATTGTAACTGCTTCCGCAACAAGCGCGGCAAAAACGACCGCCAAATCAGCGGCGCGGACACCGCCAGCACGCAAAAATATCACTCCCCGACCTGCAAAATCTGCCGCACTATTTGCCGCTCCTGAGAACGCGATTGCGGTCGCTGCGTCAGCATCAACTTCAGCACCGGCGCTAATCGAACCTGAGGTCGCCAATGACACGATTGCCGACGCGGCAACGCGCCAAAAGCGCAAAGACAGCAATAGCAGCAATAGCAGCAATAGCAGCAATAGTACAGAGCCTGAAGTTGCCCCGGCAACCGCCACAACTGGACCAATGAATGAAGC